>JALOOP010000165.1 GCA_025454315.1 Oculatellaceae cyanobacterium Prado106 | reverse complement strand
TGTGCCGCAGTCTTTGATGGCGGTTTTGCGATCGCTCCAACAGCAAGGCTATACGGTCGGCGATCTGCCCGATGACGGCGAAACCCTGATTCGACAAGTCCAGGCGGCCAATGATCTATATGTGGGACAGGTTCCCGCAGTCGGGTCTTTCCAGGAAACTGCGATCGCCACCACCACGGCTCATCAACTGCGTCAATGGCTGGGTTACTTGCTGACGCATCGCATTGAACAACAGTGGAAATCCTTGAGTGACAGCGGCATCCGCACAATACCCACCCCCGAATCGCCCGAGGAAGCCCGCTATCTTCTGGGTGGTGTGCAGTTGGGCAATGTTTGGATTGGCGTGCAGCCACCGCTGGGATTAGCAGGCGATCCGATGCGATTAATGTTTGAACGCGATCTAACCCCGCATCCCCAATACGCTGCCTTTTATCAATGGTTGCAGTATGAGTTTCAGGCGGATGCGATCGTTCATTTTGGAATGCATGGCACGGTGGAGTGGTTGCCTGGATCACCGTTAGGGAACACGGGATACTCCTGGTCAGATATCCTTTTGGGAAACTTGCCGAACCTCTACATTTACGCAGCGAACAATCCCTCAGAATCGATTTTGGCAAAACGTCGAGGATACGGAACGCTGATTTCTTACAATGTGCCACCCTACGGACGAGCCGGATTGTACAAAGAACTGGTTACCCTGCGCGATTTAATTGCCGAATATCGAGAAGATCCCAGCCAAAATGACACCCTGCGAGAAGCCATTTGCAAAAAGATCCTGGACGCTGGACTAGAAGCCGATTGTCCGTTCCCAGAAGCCAAAAAACTAGGCATTGAATTCACCCCTGAAAATGCCCGATTGTTCAGTGCCCAAGCTTTTGATCACTACCTAGGCGATCTCTACAACTATCTCCAGGTACTAGAACAGCGGCTCTTTTCTTCGGGCTTGCATGTCCTGGGCAATCCTCCTAATGACACTGAAATGCTGCAATATCTGAAGGCGTACTTTGGTGAGGATTTGCCGGATGAAGTGCTGACGATGATTTGTGATGGCAAAACTCAGGCTGAAACGGGAGCCGCTTATCTGGAACTGCTGCGACAACAATATGGTGACAGGTTCCATCATCTTCCAGGAGAACGGCTTGAAACGGCGATCGCCATCCGCAACCTCCTCCACCAAAACACCGACGAAATCACCAATCTCCTCCGGGGCTTAAACGGCGAATATATCCCGGCGGCTCCCGGTGGCGATCTGCTGCGGGATGGCACAGGCGTTTTGCCCACAGGCCGCAATATTCACGCCCTTGATCCCTACCGGATGCCGTCTCCAGCGGCCTATGAGAGAGGACGGGCGATCGCCCAAAAACTGATCGCCCAACATCTCCAGGAAAACGGCCAATATCCCGAAACGATCGCCGTCATGCTCTGGGGCTTGGATGCCATCAAAACCAAAGGCGAATCTATCGGCATTCTCCTGGAACTCGTTGGCGCAGAACCCCTCCAGGAAGGCACGGGGCGCATTGTCCGCTACGAGCTGAAACCCCTGGATCAACTCAACCATCCCCGCATTGATATCCTGGGCAATCTCTCTGGCATCTTCCGAGATAGCTTCGCGAATATCCTGGAACTGTTAGATGATTTGTTCCAACGAGCTGCCGATGCGGATGAACCTGAGATGCAAAATTTCATTCGCAAGCATGTGTTGGAGTTGCGATCGCAAGGTATCGAAAATCCATCCGCCAGACTGTTCTCTAATCCAGCCGGAGACTTTGGATCATTGGTGGGCGATCGCGTCACCGATGCCAACTGGGAAACAGGCGAAGACCTGGGCAACACCTGGACAGGCCGCAACACCTTCAGCTACGGTCGCCGAGACAAAGGCCAAGCCCGCCCCGAAATCATGCAAACCCTGCTCAAAACCACCGGACGCATCGTCCAACAAATTGATTCCGTCGAATATGGCCTCACCGACATCCAGGAATACTACGCCAACACGGGCGGCCTCAAAAAAGCCGCCGAACTGCAACAAGGCAAAAAAGTCACCGCCAGCTTCGTCGAAAGCTTCTCCAACGACACTACGCCCCGCAACCTGGAAGACCTGCTGCGAATGGAATACCGCAGCAAATTCCTCAACCCCAAGTGGGCAGAAGCGATGGCCAACCAAGGTTCCGGCGGCGCTTACGAAATCTCCCAACGCATGACCGCCCTGATCGGCTGGGGCGGCACCGCCAACTTCCAGGAAAGCTGGGTCTACAACCAAGCCGCCGACACCTACGCCCTAGACGCCGAAATGGCCGCCAAACTCCAAGCCACCAACCCCGAAGCCTTCCGCAACATCATCGGTCGCCTCCTGGAAGCCCACGGACGCGGCTTCTGGCACCCCGACCCGGAAAAACTTACCCAACTCCAACAACTCTATGAACTCACCGACGAAGCCCTAGAAGGCGTAACCGGATAGAACATTGAGGTATTATTCAAACGACCAAGAGCAGGAAAAGGCTATGGCACAAATTACGATCGACATTCCCGATGACCTCGCCCAACAACTTGCCCCCTTCAAAAGCCAATTCTCTGACCTCTTCACCCGTCTAGTTGCTGCGCCCCTCTTGGGACAACCTAGCCCCGTCCCAAACACCACAGCGTCTAATTTCACAAATACCTCCAGCACCTATCAGGAAATCATCGATTTTCTCGTAAGTCGTCCGACTTCAGAGCAGATTATCAACTTTAAAGTGTCTGAAACCTCACAATCTCGCTTGCAGACCTTATTGCAAAAAAAATCGTGAGGCTACACTGACTCCTGAAGAAACGACAGAGCTAGACCTTTATGAACAACTAGATACTTTAGTCAGTTTTCTCAAGGTTCGCGCCTATTCCATGAGCAATGAGGATTCCCAAAGCTAGCAATGACTAATAATGACTAATAATGACTAATTATGTCTCAGCCTCACTTCGCCATTTGGTTGTGCAGCGTGCATCGGGAGCTTATGAATACTGCCTAATTCATCAGACCTTTTCAATCTACACTCATGAAGTTGACCATGTAATTGCCCTTAAACATGGTGGACAGACCTCTGAGGAAAATTTAGTACTTGCTTGTTTACCCTGCAATCGTCATAAAGGTTCTGACCTCACCAGCATCGATCCATTCACGGGTAGAATTACGCCTCTTTTCAATCCTCGAACTCAAGTTTGGACAGAGCATTTTGAACAAGAGAGAGGCTACCTTACAGGAATAACTGCTGTTGGTCGCACAACAGTTTGTCTACTCAAGATGAATGAGATGAATCGGCTCCAACTCCGTCAAGCCTTATCTCTTCAAGGACTTTATCCAAATTTTCAGCATTAGCAATACAGAAAAAATCCAGTAAATAAGTTCGATAAATTACCCAAACTACTTGGCCATTAATTCGTTTCCCGATATATTGAGGTATCAATCGTTCAGGGACGTCACTGATGCTCAATAAAATTCTTCTTCACAGATTTGGTCTGGGTGTGGGAGTCCTTGCCCTTTTCCCCGCTCCACCCGCCCTCGCAACTCCACCGCACCTCGCCCCACCCATCTCGATCGCTTCAACGGCTCAAGACTGTAGCGATCGCACCATCACCACACTCGTCAACCGCCTGCGTACCTATCGACTGGCTCCAGTACAAGCATTGATTGCCTGTGGCGATCGCGCCGTTCCCACCATAATTCCGTTGCTCGATCGGGAAGGAGACGAGGGGGTGAGGGGATTAGCGGCTTATATCCTCAGCCAAATATCGCCGGAGTCCCGAGCCGCTGGACTGATCGCATTTGCCCAAAAAATATCCCCAGAAAATTACCCACGCAATCTGGCCACAAGCTTAGTTCCAGAGGTCATGCCGCAACTGATCCAGACATTACAAGCGCCCGATCGCCAGGTGCGGATTGCTGCCGCCACCCTGCTGCGTTCAGCGGGTTCAGGCGCTCAGTCTGCCATCCCTGCCCTGAGAACTGCCCAGTTAGCAATCAATAATGATATCGCGGTTCGCAGAGCCGTCACCCTGGCGCTGACTTCAATCCAGTTCTCACCGACCCCGATCGCCGCTGAAGGGCAGTTCAATGCCGCTCTAGCCGCCACCCCCCCTCGAATCCTTCCAGATATTCCCACTTTGCTCGCCGATTTTCATAGCCCCGTTAGTGAGGTGCGTGATCGCGCCGTCATGGACTTAGTCACCACGGGGACAACCGCCGTGCCTCCCTTGGTAAAGCTGCTGCAAGGGCAGGATATTGTTCTGCGCGGCATGGCCGCCTATGCTCTGGGCGCGATCGGTCGTGAGGCGAAAATAGCGGTTCCCGATTTACTGGTTGGGTTGCAGGATGAGGATAAAACACTGCAAGCGATTTCTGCTTATGCTCTAGGACAGATTGGCTCTGAGGCAGAATCCGCAGTGCCTCAATTGGCGATCGCTACCCAATCCCCCGATCCCGAAATTCGCCTCAGAGCAACCATTGCCCTGGGAGAGATTCATCGCAATGCTGCCGTTGCCGTTCCGGCCTTAATTCGATGCCTGAATGAGAATGAGAATGGAGAGATTCGCAATGCGGCTGTTGCCGCTTTGGGGCAATTTGGGTCTGCGGCCAAACCTGCCATTCCGGCCTTAATGACAGCGCTCCGGATGAATCAGGAAAGCCTGGACTCGGCTATGAACTTGACTTTGGACTCGACTTTTTGGGACTCGACTCTTTTGTACTCGACTTTGAGTTCGACATTGAGCAGCATTGGGGTAGATGCCATACCCGCGCTGCTCATGGAACTGCGTCTGAATACCAGCAATTCTATGATCATCACCAATGTCATCACCACCGCCCTCAGCGACATGAAGGCCGATGCCATTCCAGGGTTAGCCGTTGCCCTTCAGGATAGTCAGACTACGGTTAGAGCCGTTGCAGCCCAGGCTTTGTCCAATATGACCTATAAAGCCCGAGTCTCATTGACATTTCACTCCTGTGCCGCTTCAGTTCCCCCAGAATCCTCGCAGAATTCAGGAAATCCCTGTAAACTCTCCCTTGATTCAGCCCAAGCGGTCTTAAATCAGGCCACCACTACCCTGCCCATCTTAAGAACCCTACTCCAGGATCAAAATCGCAAGGTTCGCTTGAATGCGGCACAGGCTTTAGGGATCATCAGTGCCGACTACATCCCATTAGAGGTTGTATCTCCGCTTTCATTAGGTGACGCAGTTCGTGCAGTTCAAAATGTTCTCAACAGGCGGTAGGGTGTTTTCTCATGACGCAGGATTTTTGTCAGGCCAAACTTCAGGGACGTTCGTTTCAAGGACAGGATTTGACCGGGGCAGATTTTAGCAAGGCGGATATTCGGGGGGCAAACTTTACGAATGCGGTTCTGGTGGGGGCAAACTTCACCGATGCCCGTGCAGGACTGAAACCTTTGGCGGCGATCGCCCTCATTCTCGATACCCTCCTGCTGGCCACGCTGGCGGGATTGATTGGGGGATTTGCCGCCTCCTGGATTGCCCTCACTGCCGAAGATCCCGCAATTCACAATGTCCTCTTAGAAGCTTTGCTGACCAGTCTGTTTCCGACGGCAACCTTTGCGGGCTTTTGCTGGATTATTGTGCGTCGAGGCATTGGGGAAACTCTGGGAATTGTCAGTGTGGTGATGGTAGTGATCGCAATGGTGGTCGCCATTCTCATCCCCACCGGATCTTCCGCTGATTTCAAACTGGCCGTAATGATTGCCCGGTCGATCGCCATTGCCGGAACAGGGGCTGCTCTGGGGTTGGGTGCGATCGCCATAGCCATTGCTCGAACCCATCGAGCCATCATGCGGGTGCCTTTAGGGGGATGTGCCATTGGGGGGGCGATCGCAGGCGCAATGGTAGGAGCCGTGAATGCTACCGTGGATAGCTGGGAATGGATTTTGGTCACGCTCATGGTCATGGCTTTGGCATGGCTCAGTGTTTGGGTTGGACAACATGCCATGCAAAAAGATAAACGCTATCTTTTGATTCGTCGATTAGCCATGTCCATCCTCTGCTTGGGCGGTACCTCCTTCAAGGGAGCCAATCTCACCGATGCCAACTTTACGCAAGCCCTGCTCAAAAGCACCAACTTCCGAGAGTCCACATTGCTGCGAACCTGCTGGTTTCAAGCCCAAAAACTGGATCAAGCCCAAGTGGAGCAAACCTACCTGGCGCACCCCCAACTCCAAGCGCTGGTCGTTTTTAAACAAGGAAAAGAACAAAACTACGATCGCCTCAGCTTGCGCGGCCTCAATTTACAAGAGGCCAACCTCACCGATGCCAGCTTCCTGGGAGCCGATTTAAGCGAGGCGAATTTGCAAAACGCCGACCTCTCCCGCGCCAAACTGGTGGAAGCACAATTCTACCGGGCTAACCTCAACTCCGCCCGCCTCACCGGAGCTTGCATCCAGGACTGGGCCATTTCCACCGATACCCAACTGGAAAATATCCAGTGCGACTACATTTATATGCGGCTACCCACCAAGACCGACCCCGACCCCTGGCGCAAGCCCGACAATCGCTCCGAAATTTTCCAACCCGGCGACTTTGCCGACTTCATCGCCCCCATTGTCAAAACCCTCGACCTCTACCGCCAACAAAACCTCGATCCCCGCCAGATTATCACCCCCAAAAGCACCCTCGACCTTTATCACTATCAGGGAATTGACCCCAGTGCAGCAGCGATCGCCCTCAAACAACTCTCCGAACAATACCCCGAAGCGGGCTTGGAAGTCGTCACCTTAGAAGGACGAGGCGATGAAAAGATTCGTCTACAAGCGCGGGTAACGGGAACCGCCGATCGCTCCATCCTCAGCGAAGAATACTTTGAAAAGTACGAGGAACTCACCGCCTTACCCCACAGCAATCTGCAATCCTTGTTGACCGCAATTTCTGAAAAAGATGAACGGATTCGCAGTCTAGAAAATATGGTGATGACGGCGGTGAAAAGCGATAAATTTTACGTTGAAACCTACTACAATCTCACCGAATCTGAATCTAAACCCGCCCAAAAAATCCTCATTCTCACCGCAAATCCCCACAGCACCAGTCCCCTCCGCCTCAACGAAGAAGTCCGCGAAATTGAAACGGGCTTAGAGCGATCGAAAATGCGTGACCAATTTGAAGTCGTCTCCAAGTGGGCGGTTCGCACTGCCGATTTACGACGCGCTTTATTAGACCATGAGCCGCAGATCGTTCATTTCTCAGGTCACGGAGCCGGAACCGAAGGCTTAATCCTGGAAGACGAATCCGGCCAAACCAAACTCGTCAGCACCGAAGCGCTGGTTGAGCTGTTTACCCTCTTCAAAGATAAAGTTCAATGCGTCTTGCTGAATGCCTGTTATTCGGATACACAAGCGATCGCCATCTGTCAGCATATCCCCTATGTCATTGGCATGAACCGAGCCATTGGCGATCGCGCCGCGATTGAATTCGCCGTTGGATTTTATGATGCGTTGGGGGCAGGGCGATCGATTGAAGATGCCTATCGGATGGGCAGGGTATCAATTAATCTGGAGGGAATCCCAGAGTCGTTAACGCCTGTTCTCAAACAAAAAATCTAAGACTCAGCATTTTTGATCCTTTTTCATTAGCATTGTCCGCCAGTGACAACCCTATCCTCAGACTTGGGAGATTTAGAAACCTCCCAAGCAGGTTGAGCATTAGGGCTTGCAGATCGGGGCTATGAAATGTTATGTGGTGGCGCAGCCACCACATAACATTTCATAGCTGAATTCAGCAACGTTGAGCCTTAACTCTCAGATTGCAGGACGACGAGCGATCGCGCCATCACCGGAACATTCTTGTCCTTCGAGAACAGAATCTTCTCCCTCACAAATCGAGGTTCTTTAGTATTAATAATCGCTTTCCACCGTCGTTGACGCAACCGCAACGGCAGCACAAAGTCCAGCATTTCCCAATGGGCGTTGAACAGCAGCAGAAAACTATTATCTCGAATCCGTCCACCTCTTGGCCCCAAATCCGGCAGTTCATTACCATTTAAAAACACCGTCACCGCCTTAGCATAGCCCGCCCGCCACTGTTCCTCCGTCATATCCTGTCCATCCGGGTTAAACCAAGCAATGTCCGTGACACTTGATCCATGAATCGCCTGCCCTTGAAACCAGCGCTGCCGCCGAAACACCGGATGAGCCTGACGAAAGTGGATCAATTCCCGAGTAAAGTCCAGCAAATCCGCATTTCCTTGACACAAATCCCAGTCCAACCAGGACAGTTCATTATCCTGACAGTAGGCATTATTGTTGCCCAACTGCGATCGCCCCATCTCATCCCCCATCACCATCATGGGAATCCCCTGCGACAGCATCAGAGTCGTCAAAATGTTGCGCTGCTGTCTCTCCCGCAGTCGTAGCACCTCCGCATCATCGGTTTCCCCTTCCGCGCCACAATTCCAGGAGCGATTCCGACTCTCTCCATCGCGATTCCCTTCCCCGTTCGCTAAATTGTGCTTTTCGTTGTAACTTACCAAATCCCGCAGCGTAAATCCATCGTGAGCCGTAATGAAATTAATGCTGGCATGAGGTCTTCTACCGTTCAGTTGATAAAGATCAGAACTGCCCGTGAATCGGTAGGCAAACTCGCCCAGCTTGCCATCCTGCCCCCGCCAGAAATCTCGCATTTCATCGCGATATCGTCCATTCCACTCTGACCATAGCACCGGAAAATTACCCACCTGATAGCCACCATCCCCCAAATCCCAAGGCTCCGCAATCAATTTCACCCCGGCTAAAATCGGGTCTTGGTGAATAATGTCAAAGAAGGCCGCTAAATTATCAACCGTATAAAGCTCTCGCGCCAGCGCCGAAGCCAGGTCAAACCGGAACCCATCCACATGCATTTCCGTAACCCAATAGCGCAAGCTATCCATAATCAGCTTCAGGACTTGGGGACTTTGCACATTCAGCGAATTGCCACAGCCCGTAAAGTCCATGTAGTACCGCTCATTTCCTTCAACTAGGCGATAGTAAGTTTTATTGTCGATTCCCCGGAGTGACAGCATCGGCCCGTAGTGGTTGCCTTCTCCTGTGTGGTTGTAGACCACATCTAAAATCACTTCAATTCCCGCTTGATGCAGGGCTTTGACCATTTGCTTAAACTCTCGCACCTGTCCACCTGGCGTTTGGTCTGCACTGTAGCCAGAATAGGGTGCAAAAAAGTTAATGGAATCATAGCCCCAATAGTTGCTCAGTCCTTTGTCTACCAAATGTCCTGGATGAGCTAGAAAATGATGCACAGGCATGAGTTCAACGGCAGTAATGCCAAGGGACTGGAGGTGGGCGATCGCCGCTGAATGCCCCAACCCCGCATAGGTTCCCCGAAACGATTCTGGGATTTCAGGATGTTTCTGCGTGAATCCTTTAACATGCATCTCATAAATCACCGTTTCGTTCCACGGTGTTTGTAGAAGTTCATCCCCTTCCCAGTCAAACGATGAATCAATGACAATACCTTTGGGAATAAGAGGCGCGTCATCTAAATTGGAAAACGCTAGATCACCCGCTGGATCACCCCAGGGGTAGCTAAAGATGGCTTCGCCGGGTTGGACATTGCCTGCGATCGCCTTTGCATACGGATCAATCAAAAGCTTATTGGCATTAAACCGATGTCCCTGTTGGGGATTCCACGCCCCATGCACCCGAAACCCATACTGCTGCCCCGGTGCAATACCCGGAACATATCCATGCCAGATAAAGTTTTCACCTTGATACAGCGGTAACCGATGCTCAGCGCCACCCGAGTCAAATAAACAAAGCTCGACCTGAGTAGCGTATTGAGAAAAGAGCGAAAAATTAGTTCCTTTTCTATCCCAAGTTGCGCCAAGAGGGTAGACCTTTCCAGTCCAGAGCGGTGCGTACATAGTAATTTTAATCAGTCGTATGATAGAGAGTTTAAACGGACTAAGGGAGTTCTGTCGTAATCCAGCAATGAGATTGACCAGGTTGTACTCCAGAACTGTAGGTAATATAACTTTACTCAATCAACGACAAATCTTTCCTCTGCCAAGGGGCTAGCTTTGATTCTATCTTAAGAAATGTTAAATCCCCCCAACGCGGCACAACCTAGCTAAACTCAACCGCACCTTGAGCCTTTAGGATTTTTTTCTGCGTTTCAAACAAACCTGTAGCTCCAGTGATGTTCATGCCTTCGTACAGACCCTTGCCATTTGAACCTTCGGTAAATAAACCTTCAGTAAAGACCGTATTTGTGAAATCAGCTTCGGTAAAATTGACCTGATGGAGCGGGGTCAATCGCAAATCCGCCTGCCATATGGTCAGATTCGAGAAATTGTAGTGCGTTAAATCTAGCCCTAATTGACCCATGATATTCAGCAAATTGCCCGCACCATACCCCGCAGAGCGATCCGCCGATCGCCGCAACTGAGTCAAAATCTGTAAGGTCTGCTGTTCTAGAGCGGCAAGAGAACCAAATTGGCGACTGAACTGATTGGCGATCATGTCCAAAATCGATGTTTTTTGAAGGGTTTGAATTTTATCCTCAGATGTGGCTTTGAGGATAGCATGATTCATCAACAGGGATAATTCTGTCGTCTTCAGCTCATTCACCAATCGTTCCGTGAACTGTTCAATCACATATTCCATCACCACAGGCTGCAAAGAATAGCGATTGGTTTGCCGTTCAATCAGCGATCGCAAACTCAACGCCTCCAACGCCTCCAGCAGTCTCGCTTTAGAAGCCGATGGCACAATATCCGCCTGCAATTCATTCGAGGTCGTCCATTCCCGATTGACCGCTAGCCAATAGAGGATGCTTTGCTCCAGGGCAGACAACCGGGTAAAATGCTGATCCAGTAACCGACGAATGCCGTTGAACAGCAGGGTTTCCTCCGCCAAAAACGATTCAATGCTGCCTTCAAAGAGTTCCTGAATCGAGGTGGCAACAATCTTCAAGGCCAAAGGGCTGTTGCCATACAGGATGCCTAATTGTTGTTTCTGTTCCGCCGTTCCCACCAATTCTTTATCCTGGGCGATCGCCTCCACTGCCTCCGGCAACCCCTCCAAACGGAGCGATCGCACCCCCGACTCCATCCCCTCCAGCACGGACACCTCCGCAAGTTTCTCCCGACTGGTGACGACGATACAGCTTTGGTGTCCGGTTTCTCCCACCAAACGTAAAAGCTCACCATAGCCTTCATAGCCCGATCGAAATTGTCCAATCTGCCCAATCTCTAACAAATTCTCCAGTCCGTCTAAAAACACCAGACAACGAGATTGCCGCAAACACTGCAACAGATGTCCCAGATCTGCCTTGCCAATGGACTGAGGATCTAGGAAAGAGAGTAGATCTGCCAGGAGGGTTTCCAAAGATGGCAGGTGACGAAGCGATCGCCAAACCACCCACTGAAAAGCAGCCTGCCCCAGTCCGCTCAACTGCTGCCCTAACTTCACCGCCAATGAGGTTTTGCCAATCCCTCCCATGCCCAGCAACACCACTAGACGACAGCGCTCCACACTGATCCACTGGGACAGCAACTCTAGCTCAGTCTGCCGCCCGTAGAAACTGGAGACATCGATCGCATCCCCCCAGTCTGTTTGAGTGGATGGGTGGATGGGTGGATGGGTGGATGAGTGGATGGGTGGATGGGTGGATGAGTGGATGGGTAGAGGAGTGGAAGATGCATTTCTTCTCTCTCCATCCCCCCACCTCCCCACCTCCCCATCTCTCTCTTCCCCACTCCCCACTCCCCACTCCCCACTCCCTCTCAAAGCCTGCGTCCGCTGATACCGCTCCAGGACAAATCGGAGATTCTTTTTGCCTGTTTTTTCTCCCAGTGAATCTGAGAGGGTTTGCCAGAGTTTGGGGGCAACGGTGCGGTTGAGGTAGCTGATGGAGTAGGCCGTGGTGTCGGCGATTTGGTCATAGGTTTGCTCTTGCCAGCAGCCTTGTAGCACCATGATTTCTACGGGGGATAGGCGGCGACCTGTCCGTAGGAAGACGGCTTCATCAGCGATTTGGAGTCCTTGCTCAAAGTCCATAGAGTTCCGGATGCGAACAATTAACGAACTTCACCAGAATTTTTTGAAAGCGATTGCCCCAAAACACCCCGACATTCTGTGTACTAATACAAACGTACCTAATTTCTAGAGGTCTAACGCTTGTCGTCATAAACCAAGAATTTCAACGAAAACCCCATAGCGAAGAGATTCTAAGATGTTCGACTGGAACAATCTCAAAAGTTCTATAAAGGCTAATGTACACAATACACACAGTACACGAATTCCACCAGAATTTCATAAGAACTTTTTGAAGAAATACTGTAAATTCTGTGTATCGACGCGGAGAGGCTTTGTCAGAGAAGCTTTGGGAGAGGGAATAGAAAATTATGAATCCGACGATCGCTCAACTGCAACATCAAATTCAAGAGCTAGAATCTCAACTAGCCGATCGCCAAGCGCAGATCGATCGCTTGACCGTGAGTGAGGCGAAGTTTCGGGCGATCGCAGAACATGCCAGCGACACGATTTGCATGATTAATCCCTCGGGATGGGTTACCTATGCGTCGCCTAATGTGGAGGAGGCGATCGGGTATAGCGCTGCTGAGGTGGAGGGACATGCTTTTGGGGCATTGATTCATCCTGAGGATTTGCCCCACTGTCGTCAGGTTTTGCAGCAGGTCGCAGAAACGGGGCAGCCTTGTGCGGGGTTGGAGTATCGGGTGTTGCATCGGCAGGGGCATTATATTTGGCATCGAGCCAGTCTTTCGGCGTACCAGAACGCGGCAGGGGAATTGATGTTGATTGCGATCGGGCGAGATATCACCGATCGCCAATTGGCAGAAGCCGAGCTGCGGGAGTCAAAAACTCAACTCAACCGGATTCTAGACAACACGGCTGCATTGATTGCAAACTATCGTGTTTATGGCGATCGCCGCTTTATCCCGGATTATTTTTCGTCCGGCAGTTTGCCGCTGTGGGGATTTACACCGGAGGCAGTCTTGGAGAATCCACAGCTTTATCAGAGTCGTATTGAACCTGAAGACTTCCAGAGATTTCTGGCGGAAGAATACGACTATATTTTTAATGAACAACCCTATACGACCGAGTATCGCTATCACCATCCGGACGGCAATCTACGCTGGATTCAATTTAGCTTGAAATCCTATCGCGACGAGCAGGAAGACTGCTGGCGCTGCACCACGCTCTCGATTGATATTACCGATCGCAAACGGGCTGAAGCCGCTTTGGCAAAGAGCGAGGCCAAGTTCCGAACCATGGTAGAAGATGCCCGAGAACTCATTGTCAAAGTAACAACTGAGGGAATTCTGAGCTACATCTCGCCGAATGTGGTTCACCTTTTGGGCTACACACCTGCTGAAATGGAAGGGCAGCACCTTGAATTGCTTGTCCATCCGGACGATTTGGCGGGCTGTGTCAAACTGGTACAATCCGTTGCCGCAGGTCACTTGCAGGATGTGGGGTTTGAGAGCCGCATGAGGCACAAGAATGGCTCTTATCGCTGGTATACCTCCAATCTTTCGAGGTCAAAGGACGAGGATGGCAATCCCATGCTGCTCAGTGTTGCCCGCGACATCACCGAGCGAAAACTGGCCGAGGATGCGCTGCGAACCTCTGAAGCCCGACTGAATCGCATTCTCGATCGCACGCTGGCCTGTATTGCGGATTACCGCGTGTATCGCGATCGCCAGTTTATCGCTGAATACTTTTCATCGGGGAGCTACCAACTCTGGGGCTT
>JALOOP010000567.1 GCA_025454315.1 Oculatellaceae cyanobacterium Prado106 | reverse complement strand
TTTCCGAGGTCTGGGCATAGGACGGTACCTTTTGGAATAAAGGAATATAGTCACTCACGTTTTCTTTGGCTTTGGAGCATTGCACCTGATTCGATAAAGCGGCAATATCAGCGGTGTAAAGCGTGAGATGATGTTTCGCTCGGGATACTGCAACATAGAAGGATTCGCGGCTGATAGTCTTGTCATCGATGAAGGCCAGGACGCGATCGCCCGTTTTCCCCTGGCTGCTGTAAATGGTGCTGACATAGGCATAATCGATGTACTGGCGATCCTTCAAACTCACTTGAAAAGATTTGCCAGCGAGATCAACCGTCTGAACCATACCGTCTGCATCAACCCCAGTCACCTGGACAACCTGGCCATTGCGAATGCCAGCCAAGCGATTATTCTGAGTCCAACGGAGGCGATCGCCCACCGCAATCTCCATCTGCTGCGCCTGATACACGGATTTCTTCTCAAACAGAGCAGGGTTGACCGTCAGATGCTTTCCATCGGAATCCTGGAGCGTAATGGTGTTTTGGGTGCGATCGCTCTTGACCACGTCATAAAGTTGAGCCTTCCTCAATCCCAGCTTTTTGTAATCCTGGTTAGGAACCAACACATCGCCTGGGGTATAGACACTGGCGTATCGGGTCTGAGCCGTCGTCAAATCCTTCGGGCGTAATCCCGTTAGTATTCCGGCGTTGGGGTTCAGCGTTCCCTCAGACTGTAATCGCTGCCGGATCAACTGCGTCAGGGCTGAGCGCTCTGAGTGAGTTCCGGCCAATAGCAATGTCTTTTGACGATCCTTCAGGGAAAGGCTGAGATAATCCGCAACCATTTGCTGGAGCCGTTGCTGTGGATCAGCGATCGCTTGCACACATCCACCTTCTTTCAGCGTCTCAATGCCTGCTGAACCCCGGTTTTGTGCAATGAAATCGACAGCCGTTTTTAAGACCTGGGTTTGTTGGCGAAGATTTTCGTGGAGGTGCGCGATCGCCATCCCTGCCGTCTGCAAACTCTTAAACGGATTGCCAGCCTCCACTGCCGAGAGTTGTCGAGTATCCCCCACCAGAATCACTCGGGCTTTGGCCGCGATCGCCCGACTCAGCAGATCATGAGCCGCTGTCATACTCAACAACCCTGCCTCATCCACGATCCAGAGCTTTAGAAGCGTTGACTCCCAATACTCAGAAACCAACAATCGTGCCACCGTATCCGAGTCAATCTGTAAGGCTTGCCCCAGGAGATGAGCCGCCTCTGCACTGGGAGCAAACCCCTTGACCTGAAAACCTTGAGACTGAGCGATCGCGGTCACTTGTAAGAGCGCCAAGCTCTTCCCTGAACCTGCCACCCCTTGCCAACCGACGATCTGATCCGAGGTTGTCACAGCCAGTTCAATCGCCTTTCGCTGTCCCGTCGTCAGATGTTTTTCTTCCTGGTAGAAATCTGTTTTCAATGGAGTAACTGCTGCCACCTGCCCCTGTCCAGACTGCATCAACCGAATTGTCTCCAATTCCAAGTTCAGAGCCGTCTGCGTGGTGTATTTTCCTGGCTCAATCTGAATCAACGCCTCATGCTGCTCAATGGCACATTCAATTTCACCAACCCGATATTCTCCCAGATGATGTTCCAGGACAAACCGCTCAATCTGTGCCCGACGAAAGATAGATTCCCGCTCCTGGCAATGGGCGATCGCCACTCCCACAGCCAGACGCGGACTCTCGCCATCAGCATGATTCAAGGGTGGCTTGGGCAAAGGCGGCAATGTCAATTGATGGTGTTCAATCACACGCTTCCAGCCCCGCTCCAACAACTCCGCCGCAACGCCTTTGGCTTTGGTTTTGCGAGACTGCAATGCAGCCGCTTCCCGATGAGCGCCATCGGTCATCTGCCACTGCTCCAGCAATGTCTCAATCTGCTGTCGTCGGGTGGAGAACACCTTGAGTAACTCTGGCGAATATCCAGCCAGTTCAAACTGTCCATGCGATCGCCGTTCAATCTCATATCCACATTGTCGTAACCGAAAAGCCAGTTCATTCTGATAAATCTGTCCCAGTAGTTTTTGATGAGCGATCGCCGCATCATTACTCCAACTCTGCCACCGTCCATCGGGCAATTGGGTTGCATTCATCACCACACAATGACTATGCAATTGAGGTTCCACCTCTCGACTGGTGGCATGGGTAAACACTGCCGCAACCAAATTTCCAGTTTGAACCTGCTGCCGTCCATTCGGGGTACTGACTCGCGTCTGAGCATAGCGCTGCTCCAACA
The DNA here is from genome assembly GCA_025454315.1 of Oculatellaceae cyanobacterium Prado106. GTDB lineage: Bacteria > Cyanobacteriota > Cyanobacteriia > Elainellales > Elainellaceae > Prado106. Next base: position 1,548 of record JALOOP010000567.1, on the reverse strand, counting down.
TCTGCATGGCAGCATTCACCGCCTGATGATGTGCCTGCAAAACCCGCTCGTCTTGTTGCACCAAAGCCGCGATGCTTACCCCTTTAGGAGCGCTAAACGTAAAATCCGTCGCGGCTCGACGGTTCTCCGCTTGAATTTTCTTGCCCGACAAAGAACGACCATCTGGAGCAGTCCCTTGAAGCAATTGCTGAAAGGCTTCTTGATCAATCTCAGTAGACAGCCCCAACGAAGGGGCTCCCTGCCCAAACCAATAGGGAGCCGTGCATTCCTCCTGGGAATAGTAATCGTCTTTAGTGTAATAATGCGCCGCTCGACGGGCAGACGCATTACTGATCGATAACATGACCGTAATGAAAACCTGACGAAATGGGCTAAACAAAGCGCGATCGCCCCAGCAGACAAACCCCTGAAGCCCGATCGTTATCCCCCTTATCCACTGGGGTTTAGAGCGATTTAAGGGACAAATTCTCCCAACCCGGTTGGCGTAGTGTGTGAACCATTCGCGTAGCCCCCATCGGGGCGCAGCACCTTCCAGAAACACCCGACTCGATATTTATACTAACCATTTACATCCAGAACTGCCACCTAAATTCAATTTATTTAACCTCATATAACCATTTTCTGAAAATCGCTGTTAGGATGAATGGCGTAGCGTTCTGTTGATTGTATGAGGTTAACAACGACGGCTACTCCAGCGGTCTTTTTGGCTGGAGATGTTGGAACTTCGGCTTCCAAGCTGTTCTACCGGGTTTCGCCAGGGCAAACCGTGCCGCTCTGGATGGGCGCAGAAGTCGCACAAGGACTCACCACCGCCGCCATCCCCAGCATCGGGAGTCGAGAACATCCCCAAACGGGGGCATGGCTCCAAGTGGGCGATGAGGTGATTTTGGTTGGAGATGCGGCTCGGGCCTTCCTCGATGCCAACAGCATTTCTGCAAGCAAGGCCGATAAAGCGGCTTACAAACTCCTGGCTATGTTGGGCGCGATCGCCGAACGGGAAAATCTACCCAACGCCTACGAAGCCACAATCTGGGTGCCGCTCCCCCTGACCGAAATTCGTACCCGTGACGAAATTACTGCCAAGATGATGGCGATCGCCCAACCCGGCTTCCTCTTCCGGGGCAACTTCCAACAGGTACAACTCAACCTGAAATTCTTCCCTGAAGGATTTGGGCTTTACCTCAATCGCAAAAAGCAACTGGCCACGATGGGACGCTCCATCGAAAATCGACGCACGTTAGTGGTGATGATGGGGCATCGCAACCTCTCCATTCTGGCGTTTGAAGGAGGCGCACTCAAAGCACCAGCCTCCAATTCCGATGGCCCCGGATTTTGGCCAGCCTTTGAAAAAGGGGCGCGATCGCGCGGCATCACCCCGGTTGACTATCCGGCTCTCCTCGCGGCCTTGACTACTGGCAAGATGCAGCAGATTTCTCAAGTCAAGGCAGGCTTGTATGACTTTGGGGCGATCGCCGAATCCGTCCGCCAAACCTACTGGCAACTGGTCAGCATCTACCTCCAAGACCATCTTCTCCGCCACCTCTCTGA
>JALOOP010000566.1 GCA_025454315.1 Oculatellaceae cyanobacterium Prado106 | reverse complement strand
TGAGTAGGGGGTGTAGACCTGGAAGGAGGGAGTTGGTTTTGGGGTTCTGTATTCTACGGGGGAGGGGCTGTTGCGGAAGAGGGGTTGCTCTAGGGAGGGGCTGGTGGGGTAGAGGGTGGGGGGTTCGGTCACGGGCCAGTCTTGCTGGGAAGGAAAGGTTTGTTCGCGGCCAAACCAGCCGGGACTCATGCTGCCCCCTTTCTCGCTACTGGGTTGGGAATTTAACCGGAGGGCAAGCCCCAGGCCAACGCCGCCAAAGCTGCCAATGAGCATGGTCAACAGGAGGATGAGGGGGAGCGATCGCCGCTTTTTCTGTCCCGGTTCGCCCACTAGAATGCTCACCCCCTGTTTGCCCTGTCCGGGAAAGGGAAAGGGCTTGAGGGCAGTTCGAGAGGGAGCCACTGGAGCTACGGCGATCGTCGCTGATTCGTCTGACTGGGGCGCGATCGCTGCTTCTGGAGGGACGGCATTGATAACGGCGATCGCTTCACCGGATTCTACAAAAGCATCAGAGGAGACTGTCGCAGAAGCCTCCTGGGATTCTGTCTGGAATTCTGAATTGGCAGCAGCCGCATGATGGTTGGAGTCTGTCGCAGAGTCACGGTGCTGCAAATCGACGGCATGAGCAATTCCGGTGGCTTCATGGAGCGACTCGGGGGGCGCAACGGCAGCCATTTCCACGATTTCTGGAGGAGTGACATCCGGGAGAAAAGGGGTTGCATCGGAGTGGCTGGCTTCGGAGGTGGGAGAGTCTGCATCCAGGAGGGGAATCGATAACCAGTCCTTGAGTCGAGGAATGGAGCCATCTCCAGGCGGTTCCAGGACGGCAAACGGAAGGCCGTCTTCTTCAAAGCAGTCTAGGACGGGCAGCGATCGGGGGGATTTTTGTACTTCGATTCTGAGGGTTTCAAAGAACTGTTGGCGCAGGCTGTCAAAGTCCGATCGCTGGCGCAACACGGGATTAAGGGTTTGCAGCAGGACGGGACGATTCATGTAGGTATGATGAGCCCGGTAGGTCACACCAAAGTCGCTTTGATCCAGCGTTTCTTCAAGGACAAATTTATTGTTTTGCAGGGAGGTGCCAACCGTCATCATAGACCTAATTCTTTCAGGATGAGCTTTCAAGGGGGCGTTCGAGGGAGTCATATGTTACATGATCCTAAATGACTACCCTGGCTGCACCATCTTTTCCGGACGCACCCACTGTTCAAATTGCTCTGCGCTCAAAAATCCTAGTTCGACACAGGCTTGCTGCAAGGTTTTGCGCTCTTTGTAGGCTTTCTTGGCCACTTGGGCAGCGCGATCATAGCCAATATGGGGATTGAGCGCCGTCACCAGCATCAGCGACTGGTCAAGGAACTGTTGAATCTGCTCCCGGTTCGGTTCAATGTCCACAACAAGATAATGCGTGAACGAGTCACAGGCATCGGCCAGCAGCCGAATCGAGTGGAGCAAATTGAAGATCATCAGCGGTTTGAACACGTTTAGCTCAAAATTACCCTGACTGGCGGCAATGCCAATGGCCGTATCGTTGCCCATCACCTGGACACAGACCATCGTCATCGCTTCGCACTGAGTCGGATTCACCTTTCCCGGCATGATGGAAGAACCGGGTTCATTCTCAGGCAGGAGCAACTCGCCTAGCCCGCAGCGGGGGCCTGAACCTAGCCAGCGAATATCGTTGGCAATTTTCATCAGCGAAGCCGCCAGGGTTTTGAGGGCACCGCTGGTCATGGCGATCGCATCATGAGCCGCCAGCGCAGCAAACTTGTTGGGAGCCGTGACAAAGGGCAGCCCGGTGATTTCGGCGATCGCCCCCGCCACCTTCACCGCAAACTCGGGATGGGTGTTGAGTCCAGTGCCCACCGCAGTGCCGCCGATTGCCAACTCATACAAATCCGGCAAAGTTGCTTGAATCCGCGCAATATCTTTGTCTAACTGCGATACATACCCCGAAAACTCCTGTCCCAAGGTCAGCGGAACGGCATCCATCAAGTGGGTGCGACCAATTTTGATAATCTCCTGGAAACTTTGCGACTTGGCCTGGAGAGCATCCCGCAGTTGCACCAGCATGGGCAGTAGTCGATGCGTAATCGTCTCCACAGCTGCGATATGCATAGCCGTGGGGAAGGTGTCGTTGGAAGACTGCGACAGGTTGACATGGTCGTTAGGATGAACCGGATCTTTGCTGCCCAAGATGCCGCCTGCGATGGCGATCGCCCGATTTGCAATGACCTCATTGGCATTCATATTGGTCTGGGTGCCGCTGCCCGTCTGCCAAATTCGCAGCGGAAAATGATCGTCGAGTTCTCCGGCAATCACCTCGTCTGCCGCCTGAATCATCAGCGATGCCCGGTCTTCGGTCAACTTGCCCAACTGCTGATTCACCTGGGCACAGGCTTTTTTCAAAATGCCAATTGCCCGAATCAACTCGCGCGGCATGACATCCTGACCAATCGCAAAATACCGGAGCGATCGCTGGGTCTGTGCCCCCCAGTAGCGATCGCTAGGCACCTCGATCGCGCCCATACTGTCGGTTTCTGTTCTGACGGAGATAGGTTCTTCCATTGATTCAAGGATTGATTCGAGGCGGATGATCAGTTCGTAAATCCAGGGTTCGTAAATTCAGGGTTAGTAAATCCAGGGAATGAGTTTTTTGACCCGTTGCTGATAGGCCGGATAGTCCGGGTATTTCTCGGTCAGCCATTGTTCTTCTCGGCTGGCTTTGGCGTTAAAGAACAGGAAGAAGGCGATCGCCCCCAGCAAATGACTCACACTCATCTGGTACAGCGCCCAAGCTAAACATCCACAAACCACCCCAGTGTAAATCGGATGGCGCACCAAGCCATAAACCCCCGACTCCACCAGTTGGCCATCTTCGCGGGGATGGGGCAGCGGTGTGAGGCTTTGACCGAGATCCAGTAAGCCTTTGCCAAAGAAGAGGAGAGCGAGGAGGAAGAGGGCGATCGCTCCCGGCAAAATCAGATACAACCCCACCATGACGGGCGGTTTAAGGTTCGGTAAGCGATAGACGGGCAGCAAAACAAATCCCAGCACCAGCAAGGCCTGAGCCAAAACCCAATATTCTCCGCGATTCCCTTGCTGCCAGCCCGCCCAGCTAAAGCCCCAGTCCGATAAAAGTTTCATGGTTTGAATTTGTGGGTTTGAATCGTAGAGATGCACAGAGGTCAAACGATTAATCTAGGGTTTGAATCCCTAATCTTGCTAAGTTTCTTCAAAAAACGTGATGAGGTTACCATCTTCATCAACAACACCAAATTCACGAGTGCCCCAAGGCTTTTCCTGTAGGGGTGCATTGGGATGAACAACTCCCTTGGGCTGGAGTTCAGTATACAGCGCATCAATTGCTTGAACATTGATACGACAGGCAGTGTTTTCAGCGATATATTTGTCCGAACAGGCCCAAAAATGAATCTCTATGGCATCACGCTGAACGATACCGTAAACTGCTGGCTCTTCATAAATTCTGGTGAACCCCAACACAGAACAATAAAACTGAACCGTCTTAGGGATATTGAGGGAAGCTAAGACTGGAACAGCCGAGTTAAACACTGGAATACTCATTCTTCTTCTCCCTATCCGTATTCATCTTTATTCATCTGCGTTCATCTGCGTTCATCTGTGTTCCCCCCTTCCGCCCAAAAAAGCGCCCCCTATCAGGAGCGCCTTTTTCAAAGCATTAAATCTCTAGTCGAAATTCACACTTCAGTGAATCAGCGATTAGCCGTTGATAGCAGGAGCCACCAGAGCCACAGGAGCCGCTTCACCCGCAGCCAAGTCGAGC
>JALOOP010000164.1 GCA_025454315.1 Oculatellaceae cyanobacterium Prado106 | reverse complement strand
GTGCTTTATTTGTGCATGGATGTGTGTTGTTGGTGTATGTCACTACTGGACACTAAACGTCAGAAATCTGAGCGATTTTCGTTGAAAACGCTGGAGACGACAAGTACTTTCGGTTTCCAGCTCGATTGAAATCGTCAGTATAAATTTAGTGTTGACTACTCATGAAATTACAGTATAGTGAAAAGGTGTTTCCCTTCAAGTCGTGTTTTGGCGTGACGTAACAAGTCGTGCATTTGCTGAATTAGTGTAGGTGGTTGGCTAACTTTGCGGCATTTGATGCAAACGCCATGCTTCCTTGCAGAATTGCTCTTGCCTCAGCAGTTCTCAGCAGTCCCTGAATAGTGAACGTGAAACATTAAATCCGGCAATTCTTGCAGGATGGGCATCTCCCATGGCCATGCCCCAAAACAGGCTCAGCATTACAGCCTCAAGCGCGCTCCAAAGCAGAAGCAAGTCGTAGTACTCAACCCTTCTAGAATCATCGCTCCTAATTCGATCGCTCCTAATTCGATCGCACCGTTTCTAACTTGATCGCTTCCAAAATCATCGCTTCTAATGCGATCGCTTCCAACTTGAAGGTTCCTAACTTTCTCGCTTTTAGCTTTATCTCTTCTAACTTCAGCGGTGGTTGACGACGACACGCCAACCTTGACTCGTTCGGATGTTAGAGGCCACTTCATTTCACCTTAAAGACTTTAAACTCCTCACACCTATGCTCAGTCAAATATCTGAAAAGACCATGCACCGCGTGCGGTGGGGGTTAGCCTTGGGATGGCTAATTCTGATTGCTTCTCTGTTCTACGATCCGGTAACGCCGATGTTGACGATGCCGGAGAATACCCTAAGTCCTTTTCGTCTCAATCCGTCAATTTATTTAGATCCAGAACGTTGCGTTAAGATTCGTGAGCAGTGTGTTCCTCAGCGTCCCTATTCTCTGACGGTTTTGTTTTGGTGGGCGATGATTGTGCCTGCTGGAATTTTGATTTTGATGACGCTGGGGCATGAGTTTTGGCGGCGGATTTGTCCGCTGTCGTTTTTCTCGCAGATCCCTCGGGCGCTGGGCATTCAGCGTCAACGCAAGGTGATCGATAGTGTGACTCAGGAAGTTCGCAGGGAGTTAGTGACGATCGGTGAACAGTCCTGGTTGGGTCAGAATCATCTTTACGTGCAGTTTGGTTTGTTTGTTTTGGGGTTAGGGCTGCGGATTTTGTTTGTCAATGGTCATCGTGCTTCTCTTGGATATTTTTTGATCGGTACCATTCTCTGTGCGATTCTAATTGGCTATCTCTACGCGGGAAAAAGCTGGTGCCAATACTTTTGTCCCATGGCTCCGGTGCAGATGGTTTATACGGGGCCTCGGGCTTTGTTGGGAAGTCAGGCGACAAAGGAATCTCCTGGGTCTAAATCGGGGCGATCGCACACCTCCCTCTCCCAATCCATGTGCCGCACGGTGAGTCCATCTGGAGCAGAACAAAGCGCCTGCGTGGCTTGCAAAATGCCCTGTCTCGACATTGACGCAGAGAAAACCTATTGGCAGGAACTCAATAAACCTGGACGACGATTGATCCAGTATGGCTATCTGGGCATGGTGATTGGGTTTTATGTCTACTACTTCCTTTATGCAGGCAATTGGGATTACTACTTTACGGGAGCCTGGACCCATGAAGAAGAACTGCTGACAAGGATTTTTGACCCTGGATTCTATTTGTACAACCAGGTGATTCCCATTCCAAAAGCGATCGCCGTCTACATCACCTATGGCGTTCTCGTGGCCATCACCTGGAGCATTGGTGTCATTCTCGAAAAACTCTATCGCCGTTACCAAGTGTGGCGTGGTCAAATCATCTCTGCCGAACAAGCCCAGCATGTGATCTTTACCTTGTTCACCACCGTCTCCTTCTGGACGTTCTTTTCCTATGGAGCCAGACCCTCTCTGAATCGATTACCGACCACATTAGTTCTAGGGTTCAATGGCTTGGTGGTTTTGATTGGGGCAATCTGGATGTTCCGGACGATCGGGCGGACTCGTGCCCAGTATGAGCGGGAGCAAATGGCGAATAGTCTGCGAAAACAGGTGCAGCGGCTCCAGCTTGATCCGGGAATTTTGCAGGGGCGATCGCTCGACGACCTTTCCCCAGGAGAACTGGATCTGGTGGTCAAAATTGTGCCCCGATTGTCCCACCAACTGCGGCTACAAACCTATGTCAGCGTCCTGCAAGATCTGATTGAACAAGGCACCACCCACGCCTCCCGCAGCTTCGACTTCTGTCAGCATCTCCGCCAAGAACTCCAGCTTGCCGACGAAGACCATGTTCAAGCCATGGAAACCATTACCCAGAATAGCCCAGAGATTCTAGTCGCGCCGCGCTGGCAGTCGTTTATTTCGCAAATGCAGGATGCGGAGACGTTGGCGAAGACGATTGTGCGATCGCGGGTTCGGAAGGGAGTGGGGAGTCGGGAGTAGGGAGTAGGGGGGTGGGAGTTTGATGAAAGGTCGTTGATTGGCTGCCAAAGAGATTAGCCTAGTTCACCCTTTAACTGCTTCTAAGACGGTTTAACAACATTTATTCCGCAAAGAAGATCCTGAAACTTCCTACTCCCCACTCCCTACTCCCTCATCTCACCAACCAAAGAACTCAATCCCCACTCCCCACTCCCCACTCCCCACTCCCTCACTTCTTCAAGGAGCAAGCAATCGATGCTGAAATTCAAATCGGTGAACTTTAATCATCAATTGTTTCAGGAACATACGCTGACCCAGGTTTATGCGGGGCAGTTGGAATGGTTGGTGGGGCGCGATCCGCGTTGTCATTTGGTGTTGACGACGCTGGATGTGAGCCGGATGCATGGACGGATTTTTTTTCAGGAGGGAACTTACTATTTTGAAAATATCAGTCAGCATGGTTCGACCTTGAATCGGGAAGAACTTTTGCCCAATGACTGTAAGCCTTTCAAGAAGGGCGATCTGTTGATGGTGGGAGAGACTTATCTGCATGTGGAGGAGGTGGATGATCCGCTGGCTGATCCGGTAAATGAGCCAGTGGTAGATGGGGTGCGATCGCCCATTCACTCAGAGCAAGAATGGTGGACAACGGGCGATTTGTGGGTGCGCTGCTGCCAGATTATTGATGAAACGACCGATGTCAAGACCTTTTGCTTCACCGCTGATCCACCGCTGTTATTCCAGTACCGTCCTGGACAGTTTGTCACCCTGGAGTTGGACATGGACGGTGAAACGGTGCTGCGTCCCTATTCGATTTCTTCGAGTCCGACTCGTCCCTATCATTTGGCGATTACGATTAAACGGGTGGGTTCTCCAGGCGATCGCCCCGAACTTCCACCAGGCAGGGTTTCCAACTGGATGCATGATCGCTTTGGAGTGGGCGATCGCCTCAAACTGCGAGGACTCCCGCTGGGCAATTTCACCTGTGTTCCCGAAGTGCCGCCCAAGGTGTTGCTGCTGTCGGCAGGGAGTGGCATTACGCCCCTGATGAGCATGGCACGATGGCTGCAAGATACCCTGACACCTTGCGATATTGTGTTCCTGCATAGTGCGCGTACCCCCCAGGACATTATCTTTCATTCCGAACTAGCGCTGATGGCTGCCCAAATGCCCCACTTCCGTTTAGCGCTGACGGTGACACAGCCGCCTGCAACCTGTCACTGGGCGGGATTCACCGGACGGATTGATGCAGATCTATTGAAACGGGTTGCGCCTGACCTGATGGAACGCACCGTTTATGCTTGCGGTGCCGATGGCTGGAGACAGGCGATGAAGACTGGGCTAGAGCAGATGGGCTTTCCCATGCAGGCGTATCGGGAGGAAAGCTTTGGGGGATATCAACCCGCTAAAATTACGCCCGTTTCGGCCAGTGAAGCGATTCAGCGCACGATGGAGAACACTCATCCGGTTACACCCAGAGCTAGAGTGATGACGCTCGATCGCACTACGCTCAACATGCTCTCGCCTCAAAGTTCAAACGGTAAAGTTCCTAAAGAAGAAACGGAAAACAGAACGGCGGAAACTCAAAAGACAACCCTGTTGAAACCTCCGTCTGGCAACTCGGCGATCGCAGTCTACTTTGCTCAGTCTGGCACTCAAGTTCCCGCAGAAGGCAACCTGACCCTGCTGGAGCTAGCAGAACAGGCAGGTGTCTCGATTCCCTGCGCCTGCCGATCGGGCAACTGCGGCGCATGTAAGGTGCGGCTCCAGCAGGGCAAAGTCCGCTATGACCAACCTCCTGCGGCTTTGTCTGAGGCGGATCAAAAAGCGGGATATGCGTTGGCCTGTGTCGCTTATCCCACAGAAAGAGTCGTGGTGGATCTCTAGGGAATCGTTGAGTGAATCTCGGAGGGCTTCTTTCAGTAAATCTCTCGGGAGATCCCTTAGTGAATATCTGGATAAATATCTGGGTGAATATCTGGGTGAATACCTAGGTGTATCTCAGAGTGAATCTTGAAGTGAATTACTGAACGAATTTTTGAGTGAATCTCTAGGTGGATCTCTGGGTGAATCTTTGGGCGCATCTCTAAAACGTACCTTGAACAAGTAGAGACAACACATGAGAAAACTTCGATTGGCGCTGATGACGATCGCCGTCACGCTGCTGCTGGGTGCATGGGGAAATGCGATCGCCCTGGACACGACGGTGCATTTTCAAAATTCGCCCACATTGAGCCAAGCCAGCAGGCAAGGTCAACGGATTTATTTCACGGTGACTATTCCTGAAGATGCCGGGGAGGACTTGGCAATGCTGAGTCTTAGCACGCTGGTTGCCGATGACGAGGGTGTTTTGCTGGTGCCGTTCCAGTTGGAAAACACGCAGGCTTTTTGGGGAACGCCGGGGCAGCGGGGGCGGGCGATCGCTCTCGATAGCGTCTGGATTGACGAAACGGGCATCGTCTGGCTCAGCTTTGCCCCTTCCCTCCAACCGGGGCGGGTCTTCACAGTGGCGCTGGAAGTGGAACCCGGATCTGACCGAGAAGCAAGGCACTATGGCATCGCCGCCTACCCCGCAGCGGAAAATCCGGTGCCGGCGTTTGTGGGAGACGGGGAGTTGGAGTTTTGAACGCAGATGAACGCAGATGAACACAGATAGACGCAGTTAGGGGAAAGGGGAAAGGGGAAAGGGAAAAGGCGAAAGGGAGGATTTTCACCCTACCTCCCCATCCCCTCATCTCCCCATCTCCCCACTCCCTACTCCCTTCCCACACTTATTCACGTACAAGGAGAAAACAATGGATACTTTCACGACACAGACTTTGGATCATCAGCATACGCCTCAAATGGGGGCTGCGGATTTGTTTGAGCCTTCGTTGGATTTGATCAGCGGTGGCATGGATACGCTGGGTTCTTCGATTCAGGACTCGGATTTGGAACAGTCGTTGACGGCGGCTTTGGAGACTGGCAGTGAGTCAGAATTTGAGCCGAGTTTGCTGGATTCGCCTTCGGTTTCAGAGAATAGCCTGGATTTGATCTCGCCTGATGTTGAGGAGGGAGCGATCGCAGACTCCTCCCCGACTGATCCCAATCTGACGGATTCGATTTCAACGGATGCGATTTCAACGGATTTGATTTCAACAGACTCGGATTCAACTGATCCGGCTGTATCGGAGTTGTCTACACTGGGTTTTGAAGAGGATGCGATCGCCCTCACCCCAAACTCAGAGTCATCTGCCAGCGATTCCAGTCTCACCGAAACAACCACCGATTCCCCCGAGACAGGAACCCCTGGAACAGACAGTTCCGAAACAACCATTGCTGATCTTGGCAGTTCTGAGACAGGCAGTTCTGAGACGGACACTCCTGGATCAGAAATTCCTGAGACGATCCTGGGTGACACCGCAAGCCTAGACACTGAAACGTCTGAGATTGGAACGTCTGACACCGCAACGCCTGACCCAGTAACGACTGACGCTGCAACCTCCGACACAGGAACTTCTGACGCTGGAACACCTGACGCTGGAACACCTGACGCTGCAACTTCTGACGCTGCAACTTCTGACGCTGCAACTTCTGACGCTGCAACTTCTGACGCTGGAACTTCCGACACCGCAATTTCTGACACGGGAACACCTGACACTGGAACGCCTGATGTTGGAACCCCCGACACCGAAACGCCTGATGCGGGAACGCCTGAAACGGGAGCGCCTGAGATTGGAACGCCTGATACGGGAACTCCCGAGACGGTGATCTCTGAGACAACCCTTGGGGATACTGGAACCCCTGACCTCGGCACTTCTGAGACAGAAACTCCTGAGATCGGATCTCCTCAAACGGAAACGCCTGAAACAGGAACGCCTGAAACGGGAACGGTGGATTCAACGCCTGCTGTGAATCCGACCAGTGAATCCTCCCAAGCCGAAGCGCCCTTAACCGGGCCACTTGAACCTGCTGTCTCCCAAGCACAGGAGGTTCAGCAACTGAACCAGGAAGAGGCTCCCAGTGAGGCTCCTGCGCCAGAAGTCAGCGTCCTGGTTGGGGATACGATCGCCCAGCCTGCCAATGAAGCCGCCGTTGCCAATTCCCTGCAACAGGTCGTTGCAGAACCCTTGATTGAGTCGCTGGCGGATGTGGTGCCAGGGATTGATCCCACGACTGTGGAAGCGCCGCCTGCCGATCCGGCTGTGCAGGGCTTTAAGGTGGATGAATCGGCTCAAGCGCCTGCCAATGCCAATGACCATGACCATGGCAATCCGGGTTCAGCGCCAGAGTTGCATGTGGATCTTGATAGTGTGGCCTCGGTGCGGCAACTGGATGGGGCGGGCATTCGGCAAGTGCGAAATTTGGCGTTTCGCATGAGTTTCCGGGGGGACTTTTTAGATCCGGGGGCAGGCAACAATACGGTGATTGGGGCAAGGGGCAATGATGTCATCATGGCGAATGGCGGTGGCCTCAATACGCTGACCACGGGCACGGGCTTGGACACGATTGTTTTGGGCAAGGAAACCACGAATCGCATCTTTGACTTTAATCCTGAGCGCGATCGCTTTGCCCTCCCCGAAGATCTCGACATCAGCGACATCGTCATTGCTCAGGGCAAAAACCCTGGTAAGGGCGGCCTGAACCAGCCCCTAGACAGCGTCAATAATGCGCTGGTGATTGACAAGTCGAACGGTCATGTTCTGGCTGCATTGACCTTTGTCAGTTCCGAAACCCTGTCTGAGAGAAACTTTGTCAAGGTCAATTCAGCCTCGATCGATGCTGCCAGAAATTCCAGGTTCAGCAACACCCAGGAAGGCAGTGGCCAACTCAATGGCAGCTTAGGCCGCGACAAACTGGTGGGACAGGCTGGGGACGACTTCTTGGCTCCAGGCGATGACAGCTTTCGCTTTAGAACAGCCATCTCGGGTGAAGAGTTTCCCTTCAAGACGGACAGTCCCGGCGTGACGCGGCTGCGGCTTGACCTCAAAGGTGGGGTACTGCGGGTGGATGGTCGCTATCGCAACTACGATGGCGCACCCTTGTTTAGCCAGGGTGAAACGACCATTGATCCCTCGGCGATCATTCTCAATGGTGCAGGCGCAGATGCTCTGGTGAAAGGGTTTCTCTCGGTTCCCAAGGATGTCGAGGGCAATTCGATTTCGGGAACCCATTTACACTTCAGCCCCTCTGGAGATGAACGGGGAAACTTTGCCGATGCCACGGTGGCGCGCTACTTTGAAAATACGCCAACGAGCGCCAAAGCTGGCCGCATCAAGGGAGAATTTGAGCTGACGCCCCAGGAGCAGGCGGCGTTACTGGGCGGTAACTTCTATGTCAATGTCCATACGAATGTCGATTTGGACAAGGACGGGAAGGGGGGTTTCCCAACGGGAGAAAATCGGATCAACCTGAATAAAAATGTGGTTAGATTCGTCTAGTTAGGTTTGTCTAGGTTGGTGGGCGATCGCCATTCCTAATCGCAAACCCCAAAATTCCAAACCCAAACATCCCAAACCATAAAGCGGGGGCGCAACGCACCCCCGCTTTATGGTTTGTTCTAGATGTAACATCAGTCTAGAAGCGCTCACCGACAAAACAATCATGGGAGGGTGAGACTTGTGTTCACCCTCCCATGACTCGATCATTAACTCTGTTCTATCGGTTGGCTTGGAAATTCCGACGCCGCTGTTTCCGACGGGCGATCGCCTTGCGTTTGCGCTTTTCTAGGGGTGTTTCAAAGTGGCGGTTTTTCCGCATGTCGGGGAAGATCCCGGCTCCTGAGACTTTGCGCTTGAAGCGGCGGAGTGCGGATTCAATGTTTTCGTTTTCGCCCAAAATGACCTGAGCCATCGGTTCACCTCTCGATTGAATGGTTCCATTGCTCTAGGGCAGGCATTTTGAGAGAGGTGCGTGGTCGCTAGCGTCTTCGTTGGAGAATCGCTATTCTTCTTAAAAGTTAGTGCCCAGAGCGGAGTATTCTGTACATTTTGATTACAATTCTTTGATTAGAAAGAAAAGTGTTGCCCGTTTCAGCCTGTGACTTTGCCAATGAACCTATGAAATGGTGAGATTTGAAGAATCATGGGGAAACTCTTGCGGGGCTGGCATACTGCATGACCAAGATATGCAAAAACCCTATTCTCATGCAGTGATGAAAAGTTTTAACAAGAATTGTTAACTATCCTTAATAGTAACCCAAGCCCAGCTTGTAACGGAGTTTAGACCCAAAAAAGATAAGAAGCAAGACGAGTGCGCTGCGCTTTGCAACAACGCACTTCGTCTGACAACGTTCACAATCGACTAACGTTCAAGATCTGCTAACGTTTACAATCTGCTAACGTCTACAATCCTTTAACGCGGACAAATGGTTTGCAATGAAAAATTGCTCGCCTCGGCGATCGCTTTAGTAACGACGACCACCGCCACCACCGCCACCCCGGTTGCCCCAGCTTCCGCCGGAGGAACCGCGCTCTTCGCGGGGTTTAGCCTTGTTGACTTTCATATCGCGACCCATCCACTCTGCGCCATCAAGCGCTTCAATGGCAGCTTCTTCTTCCGCATCCGAGGACATTTCAACGAAGGCAAAGCCCCGGAAGCGTCCTGTTTCACGGTCGGTGGGAAGCTGCACCCGCTTCACCGTGCCGTACTCTCTGAAGATTTCAGTCAGGTCGTCCTGAGTGGCTTCAAAAGAGAGATTTCCAACGTAAATAGACATGTAAGATTCTCCAGAATCAAGGGGTGTAGGGAGTTAGATTCGGAGAAAAACGTTTGAGCCACTTTTAATCACCGAAAATAATCACTAAATGGACAGTAGCATAAACTGGCTAGGACTGCACAGAAAACTTACCGCGATCGCCCTACCCACGGCCTGAAAGGTCGGCCACGAGGCGAAAGCAGTTTTGGGTTTCTTAAGATCTTGTAACAACTGACATAAGAACCTGACCATTTGCGGCAAGCCAAGTGATCCCAGCGATCGCTTCGGCTGCATTGCCCATTGATAGCATACCGCGTCCGGTTTCGGATCACGAGAAAATTTTGGGGAGTGGGGAGTGGGGAGTGGGGAAAAGGGGAAAGGCGAAGGGGGAAAGGCGAAAGGGGGAAGGGGGAAAGGGAATTCTCTGATTTTTTAAGGAAGTTTTCATCGAGTTCCATCTTTGGTTTCCTCTGACTGCATTCTCTAAGTATTCAGGGTTCCTCCAGGATCGTTCTTTGAAGTGTTCAGGTTTCCTCTAGGAGCATTCTTTAGAGGTTCAAGGTTCACCTCACCAATTCCCCTACTCCCCACTCCCTACTCCCCACTCCCCACTCCCTACTCCCTCTTCCCAAAACTTTGTTGCAAAATAGTACAAATGAACTATGCTATGAGTTAGATCGATCTCTCGGGTTTGCGGGGGTAGTGTTTGTGCTTTTGGGCATGGCTACTTCGGCAGATTTTTCAATTCAATTTGAGCTAATTCAATTTGAGCTAATTCTATGGGGTCGATATCGTCAGTTCAGTAGGAGTTGATGATGAACTCGTTTCACGAAAGTCATAAAGAAGAAATTCAAGATATTCAGGCGCAGTTGAAGGCAATTCGGGTGCAGAAGGGGCAGCCTCCTCCCAATCGGGGGTTATCTAGCTCGGGACGTACCGTTAATCCTGATTATCCTGCCGATCGCGCTCAGCTTCCGTCTGAGCCGCGAGGAGATTTGGCAGAACCGTTACCCGTATCAAAATCTCTATCTCAGCCTGTCTCTGGAGCCGTACCCGAACATTTGCCGGGGTATTCGGCGGAATATTTGATCGCCCAGTGGTTGCAGCAGGGCTATACCCGAGCAGAGATTTTGCAAGCTCTCGATCGCACCTCATCGGAGAAGCGATCGCCCCCCCCTCCCTCTCCAACCACCCCTGTAAAATCAGTCACCCGTGCAGCCCCCGATTTTGCTCCCCCTCCTCACACAGGACGATCCATTGAATCAGGAACTAATCGGGGAGTTAACCGAGAAATTAATCAGGAAATGAATCGGGAAATTAACCGGGGAATTAATGGGGGAGTTAACCGGGAAATTAATCAAGGGACGAAACCAAGGGTTGAACCAGGGATTAACCCAGGAACTGAACCCCATCCAAGTCCTCATAGACACCTGGCTCAGCGCCAGTCTAGAGGAATTCCGCCCCTTTCTCAGGTGCTGGATTCAGGGCTGGTTCAGCAACCTCTGCCCGTGCAGCCCCAGACGGCTTTACCTCGGCAGACTCCCTTTCTAGATTCTGACTCAGATCTACCCTGGGACGATGAATTAGCGCCGCCCTCTCCCTCTAGTCCGTCTCCAAAGACCATCGGGGTTCCCGTTCCCGAACGGTGGCAAATCTTTCTGGTGGGTGGGGTGCTGATGTTGAGTGTCTTGCTGTTTACCAATCGAAACGCCGTCAATTCCCTGGCGCAGATGGGAGGGGTAACTCATGATACCTGCCAGGGCGAAATTAAGCCCGAGGTGACCCTTTCTCGGTCAACGCTGGCCGACTTGCTGGCCATTGCTGAGCGGGATTCTAAAAGTCGGGTGCAGGAGTTGCTGCAAGCGCCCTACTGTCAGTTGCCGCCGATGAAAGTGCGGAGTGAGGCGATCGCAGAACGGGCGGTCTATCCTTTGGCTTTTGACCCTCAAACTTGGCTGGTGGTGCTGTATGAGGGGGAGGAGTATGTGGGGTATGAGTTTGTGATTAATGCTCGTTAGGGAACACAGATGAACGCAGATAAACACAGATGGATACGGATGGGATGAGGGATGGGATGGGGGATGGGGATGTTGTTTAGGGGTTTATTGGAAATGGGAATGAGACTGGTTTTGGGAAGGATGGCGATCGCATCTCTCACCTTTCTGGCTGGGTGTAGTGTTCCGATGATAAGCGGTGTGACTGATCCGGATTTTCAGCGGGAGATTCAGATTCAGCAAACCTGGCAGTTGCAGCCGGGGAATCGAGTCGCCGATCGCCTGGTTTTGGCGGGACTGGGGGATATTTCGCTGGAGTTGAATGGGCAAGCCGCTGCACCGTTTACGGGCAAAGCAGAGATTAACAGTCAGGGTTGTGTGCTATTTACTGGGGCGGATGTGCCTGCTTATTTGTTTCGGCTTTGTGGGCTGGAACGGCCTCGACTTGGCCATTTGAAGCAGGGAGAGGCGATCGGCTCAGGGAAAATTTTGCATGTGGCGACACTGCGTAAACAACCTGACGGAAGCTGGACAATTGTTGAACCTGACCAGGAACTATTAATGCGTCTTTTGCCAAAACCCTAACAGGGACAAACACGATCGAAAAATCCCCCATTAGTATAGGTGGGGGGCGCGACTCCTCTTCCTTTGGGGGGATGGCGAAATTGGCGTGCCCAACTATCACCACGCAAATGAAAAGGCATCATGAAGCAACGAATGCAACCGCAGGAGTGGGTTGACCGCTCCAATGCACCTCCCGCTCCCCATCCTCACCTGGCAGCCCCGACTCGGCAAGGGTTTCGCTCATACCTCAAGGCAATGGCGCAACTGATTGTTCTGGGCATCACCTTGGGCAGTGCCAATGTGAGCCTTGCGGTTTCCTTCAAGACATCCGAGGGAGGCTCGCTGGACAAGGTTTCGGTGAATTTCGACCTGCCGCCTCGCTGGAGTGAAAATGTGGCTTTGGCGGCTGAATTGTCTGCCTCTGATCCACAAGTTGAGGCTCAGGCTCACTCGGTTGACTTTGATCTGGTGGCGGGTTCTGTTTCCCATACGGTTTCGCCTTCAGATTCCCAAGCATCCACAGCGGCTCGTATTCCACTTTTAACCGCACCTCTGTTAACTGCACCTCCGCCCCAGAGCGATCCCCTCGCCCCACTCTTTGCGGGTGGCACCGATTCTCTGGTCGCGAGAGCTGTGGGCAGCGCCGAAGGTACCCGAACACCAGAGGGCGATCGCACCTCAGCCTACTGGGGACATTCCGATCCAGGGAATCGCGCCTGGAACCTGGGCAGCTTTTCCTATCAACATTCTGCCAAATCCCCTGAAGAAGCCGATGCCAAGCAACTTAACGTGCTGCGTCAACAGGCGATCGCCCTCACCCAAAAAGCCCAACAAAAAAATTTACAAATCAATCTCGAAGAACTCCTCAACGGCATTGACCTGGCCAACCAAGCGCCCAGAGCCGCTCTCGATCGCAGTGGCTACATCGATTGGCTAGCTACGAGCCGTCAGCAGGGACGCGCAGGCTCAGACGGCATTGTCTGGGCTAGAACCCACTCGTTTATCAATCCAGCCACCCAGCGCTGGGATGCTCCCGGTCTAGGCAACACAGAAGCCAGAATCACGGCAGATCAGCGTCGCCGAATGTTGGCGATTCAGCAGGCGATCGAGGTGCAGCGAGGGCAGTAGGGGCGAGTAGGGGAAGGGGAAAAGGGAAAAGGGAAAAGGGGAAAGGGGGAACCTAGGATAGGTCGCAGCAGGAGTCGAAGAGAATTTCCTTTTCTCCTCTTTGGCTCGATTCAAGGAATCCATCCAAGATGTCCCTTTCCCCTTTCGCCTCCTTGCCCGTCTCACGCTATAAAGAGGTCATCCAATTCAAGCCACAGGGGGAGAACAATGGTGCGATTGCAGCCTTGGCAATGGGTGGTTTTGGCACTGCCGATCGCCAGTATTGTTAGCTTTGTGTTGATTGCGGCGGGGTGGCAGATTCATGAGTGGGGGGTGAGTTGGTTGTGGGGGGTGGTGACGGTGCTGCTGGTGGGGTGGCGCTGGCTGTTGGTGCGCTGGACTCAGCCTGCATTGCGGCAGGTGGAGGATGCGATCGCCCAAGTCAACCAGGAACTCGAATCTTCGGCGTTGGCTGCGGAGGGGGAATCTGCTGGACAAGGTGTCATTCCTGGGAATGCGGCAGCTAGCAAAATCAACCAGGCAGAAGCGGCGTTGCAAAATGTTCTGCAATCGGCTCAGAGCGATCGCCCTTTCTGGGAAGATTGGCCAATGTTTTGGCTGCGGTGTCAGGAATTGGTGATTGCGATCGCCCAAATCTACAACCCTGATGTGAAATATCCCCTGCTGAATATCTACATTCCCCAAGCCTATGGACTGATTCGGGGGACGGTGGATGACATGGATCAGTGGATGCAAAAGTTATCGCCTGCGCTCGGTCAAGTGACGGTGGGGCAAGCTTACCAAGCATACGAGGTGTACCGTAAGCTGGAGCCTTCGGCGCGAAAGGTGCTTCAGGCTCTGGGGTGGGCACAGTGGTTGCTGAATCCGGTGGCGGCGATCGCTCGTCGAGCCAGTTGGCGCTACGGGAGTCGAGCCAATCAGCAGCTATTGGTCAATCTCAGTCAGCTATTACGGGAAGCAGC
>JALOOP010000163.1 GCA_025454315.1 Oculatellaceae cyanobacterium Prado106 | reverse complement strand
CAGTTGATAGAGGATGGCATCAATGATTTGCCGATGACTCCAGTGACTGGGTCGAGTCCGTTTCTTTTTGGGCAAGATTGCGTGCAAGAGCGGTTCTAGGATCTGCCATTCGGCATCATTGAGGCTACTAGAGTAAGACATGGTAGGTTGAGAATGACTGCATTCACCCTACTTTGAGCCAGCTAAAGATGTCAAATGGATTCTATATCTATTGACTCACTAACAAACGCACCAGCTCTTGGGTGATTGGAAAGCCGGTCTGCTGCTCAAAATAGAGAAACATGGGGCTGGGGTTAGCTTCCAGAAAAATATACTCATCCTGTGGGGTTCTGCGCCAGTCGATTGCTGTCCATACCAACCGTAGCCGACGGGCAATCTGAAGGCAGCCTTGTTCGATCGGTTGAGGTAGAGTCAAGGGAATCAGCTCAGCAGTCGCATCTGCTCGAAAATCTACTGATGAACTCTGAATTTCAGCGCTGTATACCTTTTCTCCCAGCACATAGCTCCGGATATTAGTGCCAGGAATATATTCCTGAATGGTGACTGGAGCGGTTTTCAGGGCGAGCCTCAATCGTTGCTGCTCGAGGTGTTCAGCGGTCACGGGTTGAGTCAATGCGCCGCCATAAACAGGCTTAAAAATGGTGCGCTTGTTGGCGCAGAACTGCAAAATCTCTGCCGGATCGTTGCTGATCAGGGTAGCAGGAATTGGAATGCCAAGCTGCTGTACGGATCGCAACTGCAATGGTTTTTCCTTGTGAAACTGGTAGGCCTGCCAGGAGTTAATCCAGCGGGCTGGACAGGCTTGCAGCACCGATCGCAACAGGCTGATTGAATCATTAAACGCGATCTGGGACTGGTGGGGCTCGTTCATCTGGGGCACCTGCACACCAGTAAAGCTACGCCAGAAAACGCTATGGATTTGATCGAAATCTAACCCTTTCCCCTCTGGTAAAATCAAGCGCCCCCGATCGGTAGCAGGCTGCCAAGACAGTTGGATTTGAGTCGGAAATTCCTGCGTGTTCCAAGTATATACTGGCACACCTATTTGAGCGATCACCTGCTGCAAATGAACGGCATGGGGGTCGGATCGATCCGCGAGAATCAAAATATTCATACCAACGTTTTCAAACTTCCATAGCAATTTGTGATCCTGCGAGAAAGTTGGCATGCTTCCCGCAGGATTGCTGAAGCGGATTGTGATCGGACGATCACATGATTGAATAATCGCCGCCCTCTTCACCCAGAGCCATCGTGGTGTAGGGAGGTGGACACCAACCGCCCTCTTCACCTAGCGCCAGGGTGGTCGCGATCGGCAAATCAGGGTAAATCGGGGGCGAAGGACAGCGAGGGCGCGGACGAGGGTGCGGTAGTGGTTTGCAGTCTCCCTGCTCCTTATTAAAGCTCGTAATATAACGTGTTGAACCATTTACTTGATCGGCTTCATCGATAGAGAGCGCCTCTTCAAATTCCAGATCCAATGTCTCCAGTTCAGTGAGCTTGAGGTTAAATGGATGATCCATGATGATGTCTCCTTTATAAGATGCTTAGGGTGATTGACTAACCAAACTTTGGTAGCAGGCGGCTAAGAGTCGCGTCGATACTGTTGTCGATACCGTCAAGGACTGCCGATGTGGGTAACGAAAATTGATATTGTCCAACTTCAGTTGAATTGCCCTCTGAATAATGACCAGCTTAATGATGAATGAAGTGATTAAACTCGCTCTCCAACCATTCCTGAAAGATTTGTTCTAAAATCACTTCTCTGACTTCATGGGTCAACTCAGGCGTAATAAATTCACTGACCATCAGTAACTCATAGGCGGCATCGACTGGAAAAGGTCCTAAAACATGACCAGTATTTGCTCCAAACAGGATCGCTGCAATATCTGGTTCAAAGTCTAAACGGCGTAAACAACCATCGTATCCACATCGTAACTGTCGCTGTTCATCTACATCATAGAGATGGGCTGCTTCATAAAAGCTAATTTCGCCCTCTTCAATTTGGTAAAACAATTCCTGGGCTAGAGGAAGATAGGGAACCCGAAGCCGGTAAAGCGAAATCTGCTCAAAGTCGATACGGCTTTGCATGAAGATGCGCTCGACATCCTGAGCAAACAAAGTTTCTTTCAGTTTTTGTCTCAACAAACGAGTGCGAATGCCAATCTCCCAGTCTTCTGGAGTGAGCAAATTGTCGGTTAGCCACTCCTGGGTGCGAGCAGCGCTTTCTAGGCGTAATTCATAGCGAGTTCGATCCGCTTCTGCTTGAATTTCCTGAGCGCTAACTTTTACATGACGATCTTCTGCAGCATGATCGATCAGTCTTTGGTAGAGAATTTGTTGACAAATTGATCGAATCTGAAGTTGATGCTTCAAGAATGTGACTATTTCATCAGGTGATAAAAGTATCCCCAAAAAATCTATCATGTTTACCGCCAACAATGCTGTATTGGGGTCATGAATAGAGCAAGGCTGAAGATCACCCTGTTGCTTTAGCTCCAATACTTGCTCAGATTGATCAATGCCCAGAGATTGATGGTACATGAAACAGCTCTCAAGATTTTATGAAAAGCTAATGTAAAAGGAGCGAGAAGAGCTTCGTTCTCGTTGTATACCATGCTCTGTATACGAAATTGATACTGCTACTGCCGTTGCTCGACTGATCGTGACATGGGGATTTTCGCGAACCACGGCACTTGTACGTGTTCGGGTTTGGGCCAACTCGCCGCTGGCAGATGCCACTGCTACTGCTACTGCTACACCAGATCCAGCATAGGTATCAGTGTAGACATCTCCACCCATACATTGAGCAGTTGGTATTCTCTCTAGATAGGGTAGATCCTGGATCGTTAAACTGTCATATGCCATTTTAGCTCTCAGTTGAATCAGTTCATCAGTCACTTCTTAGACCAGCAATCCATACAAGCGCCTACAGCGTGTTTCTTTATGAACGCTTGACTTAAAACTCGTGATTAGTAAGATGGAACTCACTGAAAGCGAGCTGGATGCCCTCAGTGAGTTCTACTCAAGCTAGGCGACTAGAGCTGGTTGCTTACCAGTTAATCAGTGCAGCAGAAGTGCTGAGCGAGAAGGAGTTACCATATTCGTCAACCACTGCCAGCGTATCACCCTTGGTGAAGGTGTATCCGTTGAAGTGGGAACCAACTTCTGCAACACCTTTAGCGCCTGCGGAAGCAGAAATGGTGTAAACAGGTGCTGGGCCTTCGATGATCGTTTTAAATTTGTTGGTTGTGTTGAATTCAACGCTCACTTTATCGTTTTGAACAAAGCCCCGTCCTCCAGAACGGCCAGCACCCTGAACAACTGCGGTTGAAACGATTTCCATGTGGTTCAGATCAGAGATAATCATGGGTTTCTTCCTTGAAAAATGGTTTTGTTTAGGCTGCAACTCGATTTGAGTTGATGTTTTTAGAATATAGGAGCTACATTTTTGTGGTTGCCATTCTGGCAGTTTTGTTTGATCTAAATCACTATAAGTTGATGTGAACGTGGACTTAAAAGAAGCAGTAGCTGTAGTCACTTGGATGCGGGTGTAGCTCCCCCTTATCCTCAACTTTCTGCATAGCGGTTTAAGAAATAATTTTCCCAGTGCAGTGCTTTAAAAATGAAAAAGCAACACTATTTGAAGATCAACAAATAGTCCTGCTTGATAAAGATGGGTTGTGGTGTTGTAGCTTTAAATAAATCTTGGATAGGTCAAAGATCTGGATGGAGGAGGTGTTGGTACAGATCCAGATGCCCCAAGTGCAATACTAATGCTACTGGTTGTCACACCATTCGCGGTTTGAACAATATTGCTTGTGGCTATCAGTGAAGTGTTCTCAAAGGATAGAGAAATGGTTGAAGGCATCTCGATCGGCCGTTCCAGCAAAATTGTATCGTCCAGTTTTAAGGAAAGTTTACCTCGGCTGATGGTTAGAGCAAGTAGTCCATTGGCTCGGCTGCCGCCTGTAACGTTCTCAGTTGCATCAATTGACCTGAAATGATCCAGATTTGTGATCAACATAGCGTGCCTCACTGTAAAGTTCTATTTGTCATGACTTTACGTTGAGTTGGGCGAATAGAAGTGCCAACTTGGCAAAAGTTTTTGGGTCATGTGTATGGAATGTTGCAAGTGTTTTGGGTGTATTTCAATGTTGTTTGCTGAAGAAATAGGAGAATGACTGACTGAAACCGCCTCTCACTTTAGTATTCTCTCTGGGCAAAGGATCCAAATGACCTAGATCATCTAGCTGACTGAGGCATCCGCTAGGAATAGTCGATCGAATCAATTCGATCGAGCCATCTCGATGATAATTGCTATTAGAACTGTTTTTACTGCGATGAATATTCTCCTTCATTAAGCGGTTGTAGGTGCGATAGGGAATATAGTGCAGCGGGTTATAGCCAGTGAATTGTAAAATTAGGACACATGCCCAAGAATACTTACCGTTTAGAATAGCATCCACCACACGAGTGAACTGCTCTGAAGTCATGACTTTATCGCATCGATTTGACAAGCTGGAATTCATGGTCATGGATTTCTGTGGGGCTAAGGACAAGTTGTACTTGCAAAATATGCAGCTTGAACGTTCGATTCTCTTGCTAGATTATCGGAAAAATATCAGAGAAATATCAGGTTGACTCGATCAAACTTTAAAGTTTGAATTACTATTGTAAAATTTTAGCAATCTGCTGACCTCAATCAAGGAGATAAAAAGGATTGGCGATCACACCAGCAAGATTGAGCTAAATATAGCTTCTCGGATCCATCAACTGACCCTGAGTGATGAGAAAAATGCAGCGATGAGAAAAATGCTTGGAATTTTCTGATGGCAGGGTTGCTTGGCAAACCTTGTGGTACAGCTAGCCCGCTCATAGCCGGATTAGTTTGATTGTCATTAATAAACTCAATGGTGTCGGACTACCGAACTCTGGCTCGTTCTAACCGATTTAATAGGCGAGGAAGCAATTCTGCCGCGACGACGGGTTTGCTGATGTAGTCATCTCCGCCCACTCTAAACCCTTGACGAATCATCTCATCTTGAGTGTGCATTGATGAAAACAGAATGGGTAAGTGCTTCCAGACGGGATCAGTACGGATCGCTTGACATAAATCAAAGCCAGTGAACTCTGGCATCTCAACGTCTAGTATAAGTAAATCAGGAACACATGTTTCTAAAATATTCCAGAAGTATCCAGGATGCTCTAATGCGGTGACATAAAAGCCCCACTGACGGATCACATCGCTGACCTGAGCTAATGAGATGGGATCATCATCAACAACCATAATCTTAGTGTTACTTTGAAGACCACAATTTTTGGAAAATGCTTGCGATACACCAGTCACCACTTGAAAAAGCTGGGGTAGATCAATCGGCTTTTGCAAAAAGGCTTGCCCTCCTAATCGCGCTGCTGTGACCCGATCGCTCAGATGATTTTGTTCTGTGATCACAATCACGGGGATCAGTGAATTTTGGTTGAGTAATTCTTCTAGCAGTACCAGCCCATTTTCACTTGGATGAGGTTGGACTGTGCAGTCGATCGGATCGATCGATGGGGTCGGTGTTGGCGATAAAGCCAAATCCAACAGAATCAAATCCGGTGTTTGGTGCAGCAAAGCCGCGCGGGCGGCTGTTAAGTTGGTTGCGATCTCGATTTGCCACCCCCAAGCGATCGCCGCAGTCTGAATCTGTGCTGCAAATAGTAAATCATCGTCGATCAGCAAGATATAGCGGAATGGATAGGTAATTAGGGCTGAAGACGCGGTAGGAGCGCTGGACGGTTGCTGCCAATGTTCTGCCTCAATGGATAGCTTTAATGTCTTCACCAGTTCTGCAAAGCGGTAAGCTTGCGCCTGTCCTAACCCGATGTCTCCACCCAGCAACTGTTCAATCTGTTTCGCTATGGCCGAGCCTTTGGGAAGCCCGAGTGATCCGAGTGTGCCGATCAAACGGTGGGCGATCGTTCTAGCCTGATGGTATAGCTGGCGATCCCAATGCTCTAAGGGTTGACGAGCCAGTAGTTGGTCAAAAACCTGAAGTTGTTTTTTGAGTTTCTGTTTGAGGTCTTGTCGAATTTTGGTGATATAAGCTACCTCTGCTTCATTTTGACAACTAGAAGAGGGTGCAGACTGGCAAGAGAGAGAATTTGTTGCTAATGGAGATGAATGAAAAAACTGGGATCTTGCTTTAGGTGGATAAGAAATATTAATTGAATGAGTATGGGTATCTTTAGATGTTGTTTCTGGTGTCGATCTTAACCGGTATCCTAATCCGTATACTGTCTCGATTGGATCGATTTTCATGCCTGCCTTCTTAAGTTTCTGTCGTAAACCCAGAATTTGGGTATTGACGGCTTTCTCTCCCGGAAAGTCGTAGGTATTCCAAACCCGATTAAGGATGGTGTCGCGGCTAAAGATGCGAGTCGGATATCGGAGGAAGAGTTCAAGTAATCCGTATTCTTTGGGTGTCAAATGAACCAGAGTTTCCTGATGAGTGTCTTTTTCTCGATAAATCACCTTGCCAGCGACGGTATTGAGCAATAACCCTTCCCAAGACAAAACCTCAGGGATCGTGTCGCGGCCTCGACGCAATAAAGCGCGGATTCGTGCAATGAGTTCTGGTAAATCAAAAGGTTTCACTACATAATCATCTGCCCCTGCCTCCAAGCTCAACGTGTGATCGCTCCCAGCCCTCTGCGGGGTTAGCATCAAAATGGGAACTTGGTGCCCTTGGGATCGCAGTTGCCGACATAGACCGATACCGTCGAGTCCAGGCAGCATGACATTCATCATGATCAAGTCATAGGCATCTCCTTGAACTAGATGCAGCGCGGTTCGAGCATCATCGATCGCGTTGACTAACCAATGATTTGCCGCAAGTGCTGGTAAGAGTGTTGATGTAGTTTGTTGATCATCCTCGACTAGTAGAATCTTGGGCATAGAAACTCCTACCGGACTATTGCATGTCTTCTCCGACTTAGCTCGTACGAAAATTTAGACTGTCCCACTGGACTTTATCTGGGAAAAGTCAGGAAACGGTCAGGATTACGGCTGCTTTCAAAAAATTTATCAACTCTGCCTGAACGATTGCCTGGGTAATGAACGAGAGAGCATGATTTTAGAATCTGTCATGTGGCACGCTCAGCACCAAATCACAGATTTGCTTCAATTGCCAGGTCAATAATCGGAAAATGCTAGGGCATTTCCCAATAGGGTTGTGATGTAGAACACTATTAACCCCAGAGATGCTATTGTGATCTGAAGCACGCTAATCCTTCGCGAATCAATTACCCCTAGTAGAACAAAATAGATATTGCCCTATTAGGATGAGAATGCTGCCAGTTTATAAACTTAGTGCAACTTGCACTCACAATGAGTGAAACCAGCCAGATTTTTGGCAAATTGCCTTTTAATTGCTCAGTTTCAGATGTCTATTGCTCGAAAACTGCTTTTAGTGCCAATCCATCGCGGATACCCTGCCAAAACTCCTAGAATATTGAGCTGCCACCTTGCTGAAAAGACATCTGAAAACAAGGATCTAGGGAACAGTGATGAAAATATACCAGAATGTTAGCATAATCGATAAAAATGTATCAAAGTTATCGGAGTACTTGACAAAATTTGCCTGGGTGTAGAGAGTAAGGTAGAAGTCCAATTCCCAGGATAGGAAAATATTGCAAGTGTAAGTTTGTTGAAAACTAAGAAATGTAAACAGTGATCACTGTCCATGGAGGTAAAGCATTCTCGCATTACTGTCTGTGATCGGTCTTGCTCATGTCCCTGTTCGTTATACGATTGGTGGCGCGATCGTCCTATCGGTTTTGTCTCGTCGCTCTAGTTGCCGGATTTAAAACGGCTGGATCTATAGCGATTCTATGTAGGATTGGAATGGGGTGTAGGGAGTTAACCCCCTGCATGAGGGTAACGCCTCTATCCCCCTGTTCACAAATTGGTTGGGAATGCTAGAGAAAGAATAGTTGAAGGGAAATAAGCTATATCTCTGTGGCTCACTTCACGCTTGCCTGTGCAACGCGGTAGCTCGGTAGAGTGAAATGTGAAGTCAGCATCGGGCAACTTTCGCCACCTGCGAAGGCAGGTTTTGCTTGGATCGGCGAGGCTTTGAGCCGCCAGCTTTTAGAGTTTTGCCAATCGATCCGAATCAACATCTTGTTTGCTGTCCGGCAGGATGTTCACGCCATGGATCTTGAATAGATTTTGAAAAGAATGGATCTTGAAAAGATTGTAATCCTTTGACTTACGGCTTACTTACGGCAATTTTTCTGCAAGTCAGGTACGGCTAAATCAGGTACGGCTAAATGTAGTGCCCCAACTGAGGGATGAAGCTCCCAAACTCCCTGGATATCAGCAGCGGGAAATCTGCTGTACGGTCGTTCAACTCGCTTTTCAGATTGCCGCTCAACCCATCGTCTCTTATCACTTTGCTCCCAAGGATGTTCTGTTATGGATGTCATGTCCCGACGTTCTGGTGCGCCCGATCGGCTTGATCGATCAGCTCTTTTCAGAGAAGTTTCTACTGTGGATCGGTGGCAGGCTTGGTTATCTCTTCTGGATCAAGCCGGTCATCCCTATCAGATCGTGGATTTTTCGCTTGGTGCAACGCTGCCCACCCCGTCATCTGCTCAGTTGTCTGCCCAATCCCGATCTCCTGTTCACCCACCAGCTAACCTTAGTTGGATTGTGCGAGGCCGAGTGCGGTTGCTCTGCACCCCTCAAGAACAAACCAAAGCTGTAACAGCGCTGCTGCTGGAGGAAGGGGATACCTTTGGGGCAGAGGCGTGGTTGGGCATACCTACTTTGGGTTATGAAGCGGTAGCTGCTACGGATGGGCAAATTGCCTATATCTCGGCGGATACACTGACCACTGTTTTAGAAGATGCGCCAGATTGGCAGGCTTGGCTAGTGTCCCAGGCTCAAAATCGGGAACGGATGATTTTTCTGCGTAGTTGCACTGCTGAACGAGCTCTACCCAGTCGAGTTTTACAGCCGCTGTTGCCCTACTGGAAAACACTACATCTTCCGGTGGGTACATCCCTGGCAGAGGCAACGGGCACCGATCGCTATTGGTTACGTCAAGGAGCAGTGAGTGCAGCACCGACATCTGATCATGGACTGGATGGACTGAGGCATCAACCTGGAGTAGCTGCTTGCGCTCAAGACTGGGATCTGCCCAGCTTGGGAGCCAGTTGGGGCTACCCGGATGCTGTGCCTCCCGATTGGATCGCCCAAACTGATTTGGTGGTTTACCAGCTACCGGCTGAGCAGTGGAGCAATCTGAAGTTGCTGGATTTAACTGCTCAGCGGCTCGATCATCCTTTGCGGCATCCCTCAAACGGTAGATCGCGTGGCTCTAGCATGAAGACTTTTAGTGTGGCGGCGAATGGTGCTGCGGTAGATTACACAGGGATAGATCCCGCCAAGGTAGATCCGGCGGGGGTAAATCAAACTACGATGAATCATGCGGTAGCAAATCATCTAACCGCAAACCGCCCTGCTCCTAGCGAGGCGGTTGCACCGGCGGAATCGCCTCGATCGCAAGTACCGCAGGTGGCTTTTCCAAAACCGATCAAACGGCAGGTGTTGGACTGGTTCGATCGTTATCCCTGGATCGAACAGCAGAGTTCTTCTGATTGTGGAGCTGCCTGTTTAGTGATGATTGCCCGCTATTGGGGCAAGCGCATACCTCTTTATCAGGTGCGGGAGCAAGCCAATGTTGGGCGATCGGGTGCATCGCTCAAAAGTTTAGCCAGAGCTGCAGAAGAGATCGGCTTTCATGCTCGTCCGGTGCGGGCCAGCTTGAGCCGTTTAGTTGATCAGTCCCATCCCTGGATTGCTCACTGGCAGAGTAACCATTATGTGGTGGTTTATCGGATCCGCGGCAATCGAGTCCTGCTGTCCGATCCGGCCCAAGGGCGGCGCTTGATCTCGCGCCAGGAATTCCAGACCCACTGGAGCGGCTATGCTCTACTGCTGGATCCAGATGCCCACCTGCAATCCACTCCGGTGAAGGGAGCCTCTCTAGGGCGATACCTGAATGCACTGACTCCTTATACTAACTTAAGCATACAGATCATTCTCATTTCGATTCTGATCCAGCTTTTTAGTTTAGTCACACCCCTATTTACCCAGATTATTCTAGATCAGGTGGTAGTGCAAAAAAGCCAGATGACGCTGAATGCTTTTGCGATCGGGCTCGTACTCTTTGGTATCTGGGGGATTTGTTTGGGATCGGTTCGCCAATATTTGCTCAGCTATTTCTCTAATCGCTTGGATTTGACTCTCCTTAGCGGCTTTATTCGCTATACGCTCACCCTGCCGCTGAAGTTCTTTGAATCGCGCCGGGTGGGAGATATTTTGACCCGAGTGCAAGAAAATCAGAAAATTCAGCGATTTTTGATTGGGCAGGTGCTACTGGCCTGGCTCGATTTTCTGACTGGTTTTATCTACCTAGGGCTGATGCTCTACTACAACTGGCGGCTGACGCTGCTGATTTTGCTGCTGATTCCACCGATCGTCATCCTCACCTTAGTCTCCACCCCCTTTTTACGCCGAGTTTCCCGCCAGATTTTTCATGAGGCTGCCAACCAAAATTCATCGTTGGTGGAGATGATGACGGGCATCGCCACCGTGAAGTCTGCGGCGGCTGAACGAGAACTGCGCTGGCGCTGGGAAGATCTGTTGACCAGTCAGATGAATGCGGTCTTTCGCGGGCAAAAATTGGGGATTGGGCTACAGTTCACCAGCGGGTTGATCAATGCCTTGGGTGGGGCCGCTCTGCTCTGGTATGGGGCGACTTTGGTGATTCAAGATCAACTGACGATCGGACAATTTGTGGCCTTCAATATGATGATGGGTTATGTAATTAGTCCGGTCATCACGCTTGTGAACCTCTGGGATGAACTGCAAGAGGTATTGATCTCGATTGAACGCCTGAATGATGTATTTGAGACTCAACCGGAAGAGCCGCCTCAGCATTCGCGCCTGGTTTTGCCTACTTTACAGGGATTCGTGCAGTTTGAAGATGTCACTTTCCGCTATGGTGAAGATGAAGACCATAACACGCTGCAAAATCTGAATTTGGATGTGCAGCCGGGGCAGACGATCGCGATTGTGGGACGCAGCGGTTCTGGTAAAACGACCTTAGTGAAACTGCTCGAGGGCTTATATTTTCCTACCCATGGGCGAATCTGTATTGATGGACATGATATTCGCCATATATCACTCCATTCGCTGAGATCCCAAATTGGCATTGTGCCACAAGAGTGTTTTCTATTTTCAGGTACGATTTTTGAAAATATTACCTTATATCGCCCTGAATATTCTCTAGGACAGGTGATTCAAGTGGCTAAACTGGCTGAAGCTCATGCTTTTATTCAATCTATGCCGCTGGGATATAGCACTATGGTGGGAGAGCGAGGGGCTACCCTGTCCGGAGGACAACGGCAACGAATTGCGATTGCCCGCGCCCTGTTAGGCAGCCCCCGAATTTTAATCTTAGATGAAGCAACCAGCTCTCTAGATACTGAGTCGGAGCGTCGATTTCAGCGCAATTTATCCCAGATCAGCCGCGATCGCACCACTTTTATGATCGCCCATCGGCTTTCAACGGTACGCAATGCCGATCGAATTCTGGTTTTGGATCGCGGCATTTTGGTCGAGCAAGGCACTCATGAGGAGTTGATGGCGTTGAAGGGACTTTATTCGCACCTAGCGCAGCAGCAGCTCAATCTCTAGCTCAATCTCCAAGAGCTAGACCGCAGAAAAACCTGCCGGAGAAAACCTGCCAGATTGGCAGCCTGAATCATCTAGTTTTGAGTAGGCTTACAACATAGACTCACAATGTAGGTTGAGCATTATTAACAATGCCTTTTTTATCATCCCATCAATCTCATCCGACTAATTCATCCGCATCATCGGCACCGTCTTCTGAGGGCTTCTCTACATCTTCAAATCTGCCATGCTTAGATGATCAAGCAGGTGAAATTGATCAATTGGCAGCGGCAAGTATCCGGGGTGGTACTCCAGCCTTAGCGCAGGGCATGGTAGCCCTCGATCGATCGGGTCAAACCACTTGGAGCGCTTCGCTTCAGTCGGTGTTGGATCAGCCCGTTGCTAGTTTGCCGAGCCGCTTGATGCTGGCAGGGCTGGTATTTTGTGGAGTATTTATGGCATGGGCATGGTTTGGGCGAGTTCAGGAAGTCGGTCATGCTACAGGTCAGTTGATTCCCCAAGGGCATGTCTATAAAGTGCAGTCGGCGACCCCAGGAGAAATTGTGCGGCTGTTGGTTAAGCCGGGGCAGCGCGTGAAGTCAGGGCAACTCATCGCCGAGCTAGACAGCCGTTTGGCTGAGGCAGAAGTGGATCGCCTCCAGCAAACCTTAGCGATGGATCGACTTCAGCTCATTCAGGCCCAGGAGTTGCTGAACCGGACTGCCTTTGAAGCCGAGTCTCGACGATCCATCAGCTTAGCGCAAGCCCATGCCCGAGAGGCAGCCCTCATCAAAGCAGAGGCGCATAAAACCACACAGAGGGTAGTTGCCGAGCAAGCCCAAACTGATTTGGATGCTGCCAAACAGCGTCTGGAACGACTCAAACCGCTGTGGGATGAAGGCGTGATTGCACGAGAGCAGGTATTTGAAGTAGAGCAGGATCTGCGCGATCGGCAGCGGGCATTGACCCAAACTCAAGGCGAGTTGGAGAGCCGTGCGGCAGAAGTGCAACAGGTGCAAGCTGAACTGTCTCAGCAGCATGGAGAAATTGAGCGGATCGAGTTGGAAACACAGCAGCGACTTCAGCAGCTTAAAATGGATGTAACCACTTTGAGCGCAAAAATTAGTGAAACTGAGAATTTATTAAGATCAGCCAAAACACAGCTTCAGTCAACGTTGCTCTATGCACCTGTGAGCGGAACTGTATCAAGTCTATACATTAATAATATTGGTGAATTTGCGCGTCCAGGTGATACGTTGGTGGAGATTGCTCCAGAAAATGCGCCGCTGATTCTATCTGCGATCATTCCCAACCGCGAGGCAGGGTTGGTGCAGCCTAAAATGACCGTCCAAATCAAGTTTGATGCGTTCCCTTTCCAAGAATACGGGATCGTAACTGGGAAAGTGTTGTCGATATCGCCGGATGCTGAACAGAATGAGCGCTTAGGAGCTGTTTATCGGGTTGATGTTGCCCTCGATCGCACCACTTTGCAACACCGTGATCAAACCATTCAGTTTCGGGTTGGTCAAACGGCTAACGCAGAAATTGTCATTCGCCAACGTCGTGTGCTAGATCTACTGCTCCAACCTTTTCAGGCGCTGCAACGGGATAGTTTAAAACTGTAGTCGATCGATTCTAAGGGGCTGGGCGTAATGAAACCCAGGATAGGTTGAGGGGAGGGGCAAGGTCTGAGGACTATCGTCCCTGGATCCCTTGCATTTGGGGGAACTTTGCCCCCAACCCCCATGTTGCAAAATTGGCGTTGCATAATGTAAATATGAAATCAGGGTGAAACCGATGCAATGTCCTGAATGTAGCTCAACTGACATCAGTAAGAATGGCAAGCAAAGAGGTAAACAAAATTACCTCTGTAAAACTTGTCGGCGGCAATTTATCGAAACCTACGATCCACCCTCCGGTTATTCCGATGAGTTTAAGCGCGAATGTCTCAGAATGTATGTCAATGGCATGGGATTTCGAGGCATTGAACGAGTCAAAGGCGTTCACCATACCACTGTCATGACTTGGGTCAAACAAATCGGTGAATT
>JALOOP010000565.1 GCA_025454315.1 Oculatellaceae cyanobacterium Prado106 | reverse complement strand
CCACTCCCGCTTCGGTGGCTGGGAATGCGGTCATTGTAGATCTCGAAAATGTGATCCTGGCACTTCCAGATGGCAATGAATTTCAGGCGGCCAATCCAACCGAAGGCATTGCCTTTGTTCGCGTTACCCCTTTGGCCAGCAATCGTGTTCGCATCGCCATCACTGGCACAGATGCCCCTCCGACCATTGCCCCTGCTGCGATCGCCACCTCTGGATTTAGCCTGAGCATTGTTCCAGGAACCGCAGATCCAACCGCAGCAGCAGATGACGCAATTCAAGTCACCGCAACTGGCGAGTCAGACGAGGCATACGCAGTCGAGGATGCCACCACCGCAACCCGAACCGACACACCGCTGCGGGATATTCCTCAATCGATTCAGGTGGTACCACGTCAGGTGATTGAAGACCAGCAGGTGAATCGAGTCAGTGAAGCCCTGCGAAATGTCAGTGGGGTACAAACCGATGATGGTTTTGGGGGAACCCTCGATCGCTTTAATATCCGGGGTTTTCAAGCTGATGTTTTTTTGGAAAACGGGTTTCGTCGGAGTGCGTTTAGTTCTCGTGGCACGCTGGATACTTCTTTGATTGAGCGCGTTGAAGTCTTCAAAGGCCCTGCATCTGTGCTATACGGTAATTTGGAACCTGGAGGCGTGGTCAATATCATCACCGAGCGTCCCCTGCCCGATCCGCAGTATCAATTGGCGGGTCTGATTGGCAGTTATGGGTTCTTCCAGCCCAGCATTGATTTGACAGGGCCGCTCAATGCGGAAGAAACAGTGCTTTATCGTCTCAATGTGCTCTATGAGGCAGGCAGTGGCTTCCGAGACTATGACCGTAATATCAGCCGTGTCATTGTTGCCCCCTCGCTGCTGTGGAATATCAGCGATCGCACCAGTCTCGCGTTTGATTTTGCCTATTTAGACGATGAGCGTCCCTTCGATCGGGGCATTCCGGCCATTGGCGATCGGGTGGCTGATATCCCGCGCGATCGCATTTTACAAAACCGAGATTCTGTGGCAACTACGAATGAACTTGCCGCCAGCTATCAACTCCAGCATCGCTTCAGCGACAACTGGACGCTGAATCATGGCCTGCGGTATGTGGGCGTTGATACCTTTGACTTTCGCATTGATTCTGCTCAGATTGCCGACTCGGGAAATTTGGATCGCACCTGGCGATCGAATGATGACTATGCCGAAAACTACTCGCTCCAAACCAATGTCGTCGGCAGGTTTTCAACGGGCAGCATTGATCACACCTTGCTGGTGGGCGTAGATTTCGATCGTGCCACCACAACGGGTTCCCAACGGCGACTTCCTGGCAATCCTAGCTTTCCCATTAATATTTTCAGCGGCACCTCCAATGCTCTAGAGCGCCCTGACCTCTCCGATCTCACTCTCTTTGTCCGCAATGGTAGCCGTCGAGAAGACAGCATTGGCCTTTACCTCCAAAACCAGATTGCCTTTACGGACAATCTCAAACTCGTCCTAGGAGGGCGCTTTGACACTTACAACCTCAGCGCCTTTGATGTCTTGAGCAATACCACCACGGAGGATAGGGTGAATCGCTTCACGCCTCGCATTGGTCTTGTGTTTCAACCTAGTTCAGAACTGTCGCTCTACTCTAGCTACAGTCAGGCTTTTAATCCCAATATTTTTGATCAAACCCTTGACGGTGAATTTCTAGAACCCGAAGAGAGCGAACAGATCGAAGTTGGCATTCGGGGAGAGTTTCTAGACGGTCGATTGACTGCCAATCTTGCCGCTTATAATCTGGTCAAACAAAACGTAGCTGCGCCCGATCCAACCGATGCTAGTTTTGCAGTGGCGGTGGGCAGAATTCGCAGTCGGGGAATTGAACTGGATATTGCCGGTGAAATTTTACCGGGGTGGAATCTGATTACCTCCTACGCTTACACTAATGCGGAAGTCACCGAAGCCAGCTTTTTCCCAACCGGAAATCGCCCCGACAATGTGGCGGAACATAGCGGCAGTTTTTGGACAACCTATGAGATTCAAAGCGGCTCTTTAGAAGGACTAGGGTTTGGCTTGGGGGTGTTTGTGGTGGGCGATCGCCAAGGTGATTTTGAAAACACCTATCAACTCCCTGGTTATCTCCGAACCGATGCCGCCGTTTTTTACCGTCGTGACAACTGGCGAGCCGCATTGAATCTTCAAAACCTATTCGATGTAGACTATATCCGCTATAGTGAGGGCTTCCGAGAGGCCAATACTCCAGGTGATCCCTTCACACTGATTGGTTCAATTTCGTTCACGTTCTAGCCTAAAGTTTGTTCACTCGTATTTTGCAATGTTCTACCGAATCCCCCGTCCTGTTCGCTACAGTTTGCTGGTGGTGTTGGCGATCGCCCTCATCACTGCCTGTCAGCGCACTGCACCGGAATCTAATCCCGTCAGGTTCGGGGCGACCCGTCAGGATTGTGCGATCGTTCAACATCTGGCTGGAGAAACCTGTGTCCCGCTGCATCCCCAGCGCGTTGTAGCGCTAGACTCTAGCGCTTTAGAGTTGCTTTTGTCATTGGGCATCAAGCCGATTGGAGCAACCCTTTCAGATAGCTTTGCCTTACAACTCCAGCAGGATTTGACCGAGATGACCAATATTGGTCAGGCTGGAGAACCAAATCTTGAAAAGGTCTTGGCTCTAAAGCCGGATCTCATTCTAGGCTGGGAATATTATGAAACTCTCTATCCCCAAATCTCGCAAATCGCGCCCACGCTTCTGTTTACTATGGAACATAGTGGAGCATGGAAAGAAACGTTCCTCAGCGTAGCTCAAATGCTTCAAAAGCAGGCCGTTGCCGAGTCTGTACTGGCGGCTTACAGCCGTCGCTTGGAGATCTTCAAGCAACAGATGGGCGATCGGTTGCAGCAGATTCAAGTCTCCGTGGTGCGTGTCTATCCCGACCAGATTACCCTCTATCTCAAAGATTCCTTCTGTGGTGTAATTTTGCAAGATGCGGGTCTACAGCGACCGGATGCTCAAAATATTTCTGCGCCAGAAGCCCAGCAGCAATTTGGGAATGCCATCCAAAAATCCATTAGCCGTGAAGTGCTATCCCAAGCTGATGGCGATATCCTATTCCTGTGGACTGGAGAAAATACCCTCCAAGCCAACCAACAAGCCCAAAAAGCTCTCGCAAAACTCAAAGCTGATCCGCTCTGGCAACCCCTCGATGCCGTTCAGCACAATCAAATTTATCAGGTTCCTGGCTATTGGATTGGGATTGCCCCGATCGCTGCTAATCTAGTGATAGATGATTTGTTTCGCCATCTCACCCCTTCTTCCTAGAACCATTCATCATGTCACAACCCACCTTATTCATTTGTAAATCCTGCCACCGTTCCTCCGAAGAACTTCCCGAAGGCGCAAAATCAGATGGAACTGCGCTGTTAGAACAGTTACAAACCTCCCCTGAATTGCAATCCCTACCCATTCAACTGAAAGCCGTTGACTGCTTGTGGGACTGCGATCGCGGCTGTGTCGTCGCCCTCGCTAGCCCCGATAAACCCACCTATCTATTCAGCAATCTCCCCCTCGAAGAAAGCGCAGCGGCTCTCCAACAGTTTGCCGCTCTCTATGCCACCAGCAAAAAAGGCCATATCCCCTGGGAAAAATTCCCGCCTTTGTTTGAGAATATTGCGATCGCCAAAATCCCTTCCGTTTCAGCCAAAGACGAAGACGATTCTTCTCCAGAGGAGTGAAGTGGACCCAATAGACTAGACAGAAATTCAGAAAAGCTAAGCTACTAATCGCCTTGTTAAGAGCTTTAGCTCTTAACGTTCTTGTGGCATCAACC
>JALOOP010000162.1 GCA_025454315.1 Oculatellaceae cyanobacterium Prado106 | reverse complement strand
GGGACTAGAAGGGACTGCTGTGTGAAATGAAGCAACACCTGACCAATTCAATGAATGTTTGGTGAACTTCAGGTTCGATCGAAAGATTGGTTAGTGAAAACAAAAGATTGTTCATTGTGATTGCTAGTTAGACTTGGTAGTTATCGATGTAGTTCTATTGCTAAGCGATAAATTAATTGGGGATTCTTCACGAATCTTCAAAATTGATGTAATGTAGTTGAGTAATGCGGCGGTTTTATGCCTGTCCGTTCACAGTTCATCCACAGTTCATCCGATGTCTGTCTGTCCATTAGTACTGGTTCATCCATTAATATTGGTTCGTCCACTAGTATTGGTCTGTTCATTAACTTCTGCAAAACAGATATCTGCAAATCTAACTGTCTAAGGATCTAAGTGTCTAAGGATCTAAGTGTGTCTGAAAGTCTAATGATTTGCAAATCTAATTGTTTGCGAATCTAACGATTCTCGTATTAAGCAGCTTCCTGCGCCTTGCTTGCTGACCTCAGCGTTATGTTTGTTAAGTTGCGCTGGATTATCTTGCTTTAATTAACCTTTGGCGTTTGCTTTGTGACTTTTTGAGGTGTATGGCAGACACATTTTTAGGATGCATTGGAGATACGCTAATCTTCTTCAGGTTTTCAAGATTGCGACAAGCTTGAATCCGTATGGCTTGAATCAGGGGTGCTTGCAGGTTAATAATCAAGTTTAATCATCGTTGAAGCGCTGTTGTGCGATCGCTTCTACTGATACTCTCAGACCCTGTTCTCAGATTCTTTAATGTATTGAATTTAGTGCATTCATGAGAGGTTCTTGCAATTGCCCTGCAAGAGTATGGGTCAAATAGAGAATAGGCCAAATTTAATTAGCGCTCAAACCTGGTTTCCTATGCGTAACGCCCCGTCGGTTTCCCGATGCGTTACGCTCTGCTAACGCATTCTACGGGTTTACGGTTATCTGCAAATTCATATGGATTTTGTATCAAGGGTGTGACAGCCGATTCTACTTAAGCATTTCCATTAGGCATTTCCGTTCAGTATTTCACTTTGACATCTAAGGCGATCGCGAGTAGCTCTAATCTTTTATTTACCTCTTTAAAATTCATCATGGAATCGAATCTTTCAACCCCTGTTGTTTCTCCTGGAAATGACGCAAAGCAAACCTCCAAAAGAATTGTCTCCACCGCCGAAATTCAAAACTGGATCGCAGCCTACCTCGCCGATTTACTAGAGACAGACCCCGAAGACATTGACATTACTCTGCCCTTCGATCGCTACGGCCTAGATTCCTCCGTCGCCATCGGCCTCACCGGCGATCTCGAAGACTGGCTCGGCACCAAACTCGATCCCACCTTGCTCTACGACTACCCCACCGTCGCCGCTCTATCCAAGCATCTAGCAGCGGAACTGGCGTAAAGAAGGGGAAGGGCGAAAGGGGAAAGGGGAAAGGGTGGCTTTTTAGTCATCTCCCTCACTCCTTAACTATAAGAAGGGGAAGGGCGAAAGGGGAAAGGGGAAAGGGTGGCTTTTTAGTCATCTCCCTCCCTCTCCACTCCCCCTATCTCCCCACTCCCCACTCCCCACTCCCCACTCCCTACTCCCCCACTCCCCCACTCCCCACTCCCCCCACCATGCTTGATCTCCCTGTTCTAGACTCATCACCCTCCAGTGATAAGAAGCATCTGAAATTAACGGAAATCAACTATAGACGCAATACTGAGTCGGACTATACCGAACGGATGGAGGCGTTAGATCGGGCGTTTGACTATGAGCGCGATCGCCATCATGTCTGGGGAGAACCAGAACTTTCCTTGCTGTATGGAACGCCGCTGTATGAACAGGCATCGGAGTCGCAAAAGCTGGCGCTGAACCATCTATATTGGGCAACGCAGTACAACCAGACGGCAGCCACCGAGGCCAATACGGTGTTGTATAACCAGGTGACGACTGGGGTGTTTGCCGCGATGGGGGGGTACGATACCCTTTGCAAAGAACTGGATCTGGAAACGGAACAGGAACGGCATCATATCCATGCGTTTCACACCATTGGTTATAAGACGAAGAAGGCATTGCTAGGGCAGGCGGGATTTACAGCGACGATCGCCAGCAAAAATAAACCCAGTCAAACTCGCCAACGAACCTCGAAAGGAACCGCTAAAACTCAACCCAAATACGTTGCCTCAAAAGGACAGGAGTCTCCCCTCCCTGACTTTCAGGATAAAGCGCTGCGATTTGCCACCCGCCAAATTTTTCTCAAGGAACAATCCCTTTACTACTCTCAGTATTTGCAGCAACTAGAGTCAAAAGGGGAGGAAATTCCAGCCCAAACGACTGGCTTAGTGGGGCAATTGGGGAGCCGTCCTCTGCTGAAATTCTTTACGCTCAACTGCGGCAGTTCTCCGTTTCTGGCCAGTGTGTTTTACGTGGCACGGTTCATGGCGAACATGCTGCTGAAGAATTATGAATATCGTTATTTCCAGTGTCACCGGAATTTAGAACGACAGGGCGAATTCATTCCCGCACCCGTGGCCGTTTCCTACTATCACCTGTTAGACGAATCGTTTCACACCACGACCTCCCAGACGATCGCCCAGGATCTCTACAAAGATTTTGCCAAGCCCACAGCCTATGAGCGCTGGGTCGCCAATCTGATCATCTATCAAGCCCAACGAGTCGCCCTCAGCGGCCTCTCCGCTAGTCTTCCCGGCATTTTCCGCAGCGATGATGCCTTCATCCTGCCCCTGTATCGACTGCTGCAATCCCCCGTCTTCAACTTTTCCCCCTCCGAATCTCTGCACTGGCTCGAACAGTCTCTCTGCCAGGAACATGAAGGCTTCCAGGTCAACCTCAAGTACCACGATCGCCTCCTCACTAACCTTCAGCAAATGTTCACCGACATCGACTACCTTTGGGGTGTCAATCGGGAAATGCGCTTAATGGTCAAGGGTGGTGCGATCGCCCCTGTCCTGGAGCAAAATCGCAAAGCGCTGCGACAGTTTGCGGCGAGCGTCTCTTTGGATTAGGGGAAAGGGAAAAGGGGAAAGGCGAAAGGGTTGACTTAGAAAG
The DNA here is from genome assembly GCA_025454315.1 of Oculatellaceae cyanobacterium Prado106. GTDB lineage: Bacteria > Cyanobacteriota > Cyanobacteriia > Elainellales > Elainellaceae > Prado106. Next base: position 11,163 of record JALOOP010000162.1, on the reverse strand, counting down.
AATCATTATGGATTTTACGGTCTGCCCTTCTCTGTCCCTCGCTCATTTCCCCTATTCCCTATTCCCTACTCCCTACTCCCTAACTCCCCGGAGGAACCCATGACACAGACCAAATCCGACGCGATCGCCATCATTGGTCTGGGTTGTCGTTTGCCTGGGGCGAATGATCCGCAAGCTTACTGGCAATTGTTGAGTCAGGGAAAGGATGCTATTGGCGAGGTGCCGGGCGATCGCTGGGACATTGAGGCGTTTTATGATCCAGAGCCAGGGAAACCGGGCAAGATGAGTACTCGCTGGGGCGGATTTTTGGATCAGGTGGATGGGTTTGATGCGGCGTTTTTTGGGATTTCGCCACGGGAAGCAGAACGGATGGACCCGCAGCAGCGGCTGGTGCTGGAGGTGGCCTGGGAGTCGCTGGAAAATGCAGGAATTGTCCCCGAGCTATTGTCGGATACTCAGACGGGTGTTTTTCTAGGGGTGGGCAACTATGATTACTGTCGGCTGTTGGCGGCGGATGTCAATCAGGCCAGCGCTTACGATGGTACGGGTAATTCCCTGGCTATTCATGCCAATCGCATTTCTTATCTGATGAATTTGCGAGGGCCGAGTCTGGTGATTGATACGGCTTGTTCCTCGTCATTGGTCGCCTTTCATTATGCGTGCCAGAGTTTGCAGCAGCGAGAAACAGAACTATGTTTGTCAGGCGGCGTTAGTCTCATGCTGTCGCCGGAACCCTTTATTACCTACTCCCATGCCCATATGATGGCCTCAGATGGGCGCTGTAAAACCTTTGATGCCAGTGCGGATGGCTATGTCCGAGGAGAGGGCTGTGGCATGGTGGTGCTGAAGCGATTGGCGGATGCACAGCGGGATGGCGATCGCATTCTCGCCGTCGTGCGCGGCACCGCTGTCAATCAGGACGGCCTCAGCAACGGTTTAACGGCTCCTAATGGCCCTTCCCAGCAAGCCGTAATTCGTCAAGCTCTACAAAACGCAGGCGTTGAACCCACTGATATTAGCTACATTGAAGCCCACGGCACGGGCACGCCCCTGGGAGATCCAATCGAGTTTAAATCCCTGAAAGCCGTGTTGATGCCGGGACGTACTGCAAATCAACCCTGCTGGATCGGGTCTGCGAAAACCAACATTGGCCACCTGGAATCGGCAGCGGGAATCGCAGGTTTAATCAAGGTCGTATTGGCGATGCAGCACCGGGAAATTCCGCCCCATTTACATCTTCAGCAGCTCAATCCTTATATCTCATTAGAAGAGACAACCTTTGCCATTCCCCAAGCGTTGCAACCTTGGGAACCGGGGAGCGATCGCCGTCTCGCCGGAATCAGTGCCTTTGGCTTTGGCGGCACCAACGCTCATGTCATCCTCGAAGAAGCCCCGCCCAGTCCCGAAAGCCCCGCATCTCCAGCCCCCGCCCATCTTCTGACGCTCTCTGCAAAAACCGAAACGGCTCTCCAGGAACTGACCCAGCGCTACATCAATTATCTGGAGACTCAACCAGACGCAACGTTAGCCGAAATTTGCTCCGCCACCAACACCCAGCGATCGCCCTTCCCCCACCGCCTAGCCCTCGTCGCCCATTCCACCTCAACCCTCCACCAGCAACTCCTCAACGGTTCCTACTCCACCGCAGTTCCCACCAAAAAACGCCCCAAAGTCGCCTTCCTCTTCACCGGCCAAGGATCGCAATACCCCGGCATGGGTCGTGAACTCTACGACACCAACGCCGTATTTCGACAAGCCATCGAAGACTGCGATCGCATCCTCCAAACCCACTGGGATGAATCCCTAATCTCCCTTCTGTATGGGGAAGGGGAAAAGGGAAAAGGGGAAAGGGAAAAGGGGAAAGGCGAAAGGGCGAAAGGCGAAAGGGAAAAGGCGAAAGGCGAAAGGGAAAAGGGGAAAGGCGAAAGGAAAAAGGCGAAAGGGCATTCCCCATCCCCCCATCTCCCCACTCCCCACTCCCTACTCCCTACTCCCCACTCCCCACTCCCCACTCCCCACTCCCTCCTCGACCAAACCGCCTACACCCAAACCGCCCTCTTCGCCCTCGAATACGCCCTATACCAGACTTGGAAATCCTGGGGCATTGAACCCGCGATCGCTCTCGGTCACAGCGTGGGCGAATATGTTGCGGCCTGTATTGCGGGGGTGTTTAGTTTAGCCGATGCGCTGAAGCTGATTGTGGCGCGATCGCGGTTGATGCAGGCGCTGCCAGCAGATGGAGCAATGGTGGCGGTGTTTGCCGATGTGCAGCAGGTGGCGGCAATGCTGGAACCGGAGGTGGCGGAGGTGGCGATCGCGGCTATCAATGGCGCTCAGAATGTGGTGATTTCGGGACGGGCGGAGGCGATCGCCAGAATTGTCACTCAATTGGAATCACAGAATATCCGAGTCAAAGCTCTGAACCTGTCCCATGCCTTCCATTCGCCGTTAATGGAGCCGATGTTAGCCGCATTTACAGAAGTAGCTCAAGAGATTACTTACCATGTTCCCCAGATCAAACTCGTTGCAAATCTAACTGGAAAACTCGCAGCGGATGACATCGCCACGCCCGAGTATTGGGTACAGCATGTGCGTCAGCCCGTGCAGTTTGCAGCGGGGATGGAAACCCTGGCAGAATTGGGATATCGCGTTTTTCTAGAAGTAGGCGCAAAGCCAACTTTGCTAGGTATGGGTCGCTATTGTTTGTCCCATGCAGATGCGGTTTGGTTGCCGAGTTTGTATCCCGGACAATCGGACTGGCAGCATATGCTTCAGAGTTTGGGAGAACTGTATATTCGAGGAGCCAAGGTGAACTGGTCAGCGCTCCACCCTGCGACTCGGCGCGTTGATCTGCCCACTTACCCGTTCCAACGACAGCGCTATTGGGCGGATGTAGAAACGGATGTGAAAAAGACGGATGTGGACGCATCCAATGCATCCCCTCTGATGCAACTTTTGAGCGCAGGCAAAACCCAGGATTTGATCCAGCACCTCACTCAGGTGGAAACTTTCTCAGAAGCAGAACTGGAACTGCTGCCTCGATTGCTCGCCGCACTCCAACAGCAATCGCCCCTACAAGAATTTAAAGATTGGCTCTACGAAATTCAATGGATTAAGCAATCCGTTGAGCAACCCGCTGAGCAATCTCGCACTGCTAATAACCTGCAAACTTCTGGCACCTGGCTGATTCTCTGCGATCGCCAAGGCATGGGTGAAGCATTGGCGAAAAAACTCCAGGACATGCAGCAACCCTATTTACTGCTTTATCCTGACCAATTGGATGCTTTTGAGATTGCTATCCCCATTCATCACATCGTGCATCTCTGGAGTTTAGACGCTGAAGCGCTTACTCTGGAGCAAGTAGAACAGTCGCTGCATCTCGGTGTAATTAGTGTTCTTCAGGTGCTTCAGCGGGTTCTCAAAGCAGGATTAAAGCCTAAGTTCTGGTTGATTACTCAAGATGCGATCGCCCTAGAAAACTCTCTCACAAATCCTCTACAAACCCCACTCTGGGGACTGGGAAAAGTGTTGGCGATCGAACACCCTGAACTCTGGGGCGGTTTAGTTGATATTGGAACGAATGTGACCGCCGATCGCCTCCTGACAGAACTCATGGATGCTCAAGGCGAAGATCATCTGGTGTTACGCGGTGAACAACGATATGTCGGTCGGTTGGTGCGGCGATCGCTACCCCCCACGAAAAAGTTGTCGATTGATCCCAATGGTACCTATTTGATTACAGGCGGGCTAGGTGCGTTGGGAGTACAGGTGGCGCGATCGCTCGTGGCTCAAGGGGCTAAAAAACTGGTGTTGGTCAGTCGTCAGCCGTCATCGAGTCAAATTCAGCAGGCAATTCAGGCGATCGAACAGGCCAAACCGAGTTCTAGCTTAGGCATCGAAGTGCAGGTGGCGCAAGCCGATGTAGCGAACAAAGGCCAAATGACAGCCGTAATCCAAGCCATTCCGAAGTTGCGGGGTGTTGTTCATGCTGCCGGAACGACGAATTTTAGTCCATTGCCGGATCTCAGTGAAGCGGCAATGGTGGGAGTGCTGCGTCCCAAGGTTCTGGGCGGATGGGTTTTGCATGAACTGACGCGATCGCTCGACCTGGATTTCTTTGTTAATTTCTCCTCGATCACCTCCATCTTTGGCTCCAAAGGACAAGCCCATTACGCCGCCGCTAACCATTTTCTAGATGGTTTAGCCTACTATCGGCGCAGTTTGGGACTGCCTGCCCTCAGCATTAACTGGAGCTTTTGGGGCGGAGCGGGGATGGCTGCTGAAGCTCTACAAACGGCTGCCATGAAGCAATTGGGCTTGGAGGAATTGCCGCCCGAATCCGCGATCGCCACCTTCAACCATCTCCTCGGTTCCGACTGTACCCAGGTCACTGTGGCGCGAGTCAATTGGAAAACCTTTAAGCAGGTCTTTGAACTACAAGGAAAGCGATCGTTCCTAGCCGCAATCAACGATTCATTCCCAGACTCATCTCCAGATTCATCACCAGATCTATCTACAGATGCCTCTACGGTTGCATCCATCGCTGAGCCATCCGATCTGCGTCAGCGCATTGAAGCCGCAGCACCTCAGCAGCGCTATGGTCTAATCCTGAATGCGCTGCAAACGGAAGTGGCCAAAGTGCTGCGATTGCCGAATTTGCCCGATCCGCAGCGGGGTCTGTTTGAGTTGGGCATGGATTCGCTGATGGCGATCGTCCTGCTCAATTCCATTCGCACCCAGTTGGCCACCGATTTGCCGATCGCCGATTTTATGCAGGCTTCTACTATAGATGCGATCGCCCAAATCCTCCTCCAGCCCTTTGTTGCCGATGAAGAGGACACCGTCCTTCCCAGTCCTTCACCCGATCACCTCGATCTCAACGCTGAAGCCACTTTAGATCTTGCCATTACCCCGACACTCCCCATCACGGTTCCCCACGACATCAGCGCTATTTTGCTGACGGGCGCAACGGGCTATCTGGGCGCGTTCCTGCTGCGAGAACTGCTCGACCAAACCTCCGCTGATATCTACTGTCTGGTTCGCGCTAGCAATCTCAGCAGCGCAATGCAGCGGATTCAGAAAAACCTGGAATCCTATCAACTCTGGCATGATTCCCTCAGTGGTCGCATCGTTCCCCTCTGTGGTGACCTGGCGCAATCGCTCTTAGGACTCTCCAGGGATCAGTTCGATCGCCTCGCCCATCAAATCGATGCGGTCTATCACAATGGCGCAGTCCTCAACTTTGTCTATCCCTACGCAGCGCTGAAAGCCCCCAATGTTCAGGGCACTCAGGAAATTCTGCGGTTTGCCTGCCAGTCCAAAACCAAGCCCGTTCACTACATTTCCACGGACGGGGTTTTTGATTCTTCCGACTGGTACGGCCAGGAAGTCACCGAAGACCAACTGCCGACCTACACCGCAGGCATTGACCTGGGCTATACCCAGACCAAATGGGTGGCGGAAAATCTGGTGGTACAGGCGCGCGATCGCGGGTTACCCGTCTCCATTTATCGTCCGCCGCTAATTGCCGGGGACAGCCGCACAGGCGTTTGGTTCACCGATGATTTTATCTGTCGCTTCATTAAAGGCTGCATTCAGCTTGGCAGTATGCCCATCATGAGCAATCGGTTAACCATGTCCCCGGTGGATTATGTGGGACGGGCGATCGTCTATTTGTCGCAGCAGCCCGACTCCCTGGGACAAGCCTTCCACCTCAATAATCCCAACCCGGCTCCCTGGACTGAATTTGTCCATTCTATAAACCAATTAGGCTACCCCGTGGAGATCGTCAGCTTTGAGGACTGGATCAGCCAACTGGTTGAGAGCGTCAGCCAATCTCCGGACAATGCCCCTCCGGACAATGCCTTAAGCGAACTGGTGCCGTTCTTCCTGCGGCGCTGGTCTAAGGATCAGCTTAGCTTTGCCGAATTGGGGCAGCGACGGGTGCAGCTTAACTGTCAGAAAACGGTGCAGAGGCTGCAGGGGAGTGCGATCGCCTGTGCCCGTGTCGATGCAAAGTTACTGGGGACTTACTTCTCTTATTTTGTTGAAAGTGGGTTTCTCAGTTCCCCCAAGGTGGAGGTCTAGGAGGAGTTGGGGACAATGTTTCGACGAATCTAAGATCTGGTCAATTTGTGATTTGATGCGATCGCTAACAGGTGCGATTGATAATTGATAATCAATGCGATTGGTAATACATGCGATCGGTAATACATGCGATCGATTACAAGAAAATCCATCAGCGGTTACCCAGTTTAAGGACGGATAGAATGAATGTAGATTTGCTTTACTTTAATGCAGGCGGTGGACATCGCAGCGTAGTCAATGCGCTGTCTACCGTGCTGGAGCAAAAGTATGCACTCTGTCCTCGCCAGGTCGATATCTATGAAACAGGCTTGCTCAAGTCGATGGATGTCCTCTTTCGCTCTGGCGTTGACCTCTACAATTTCATGATCCAAACCGGATTAACCATTGTCGATCCGCTCTATCTTTTTCTGTCGAGGCTCAACATTCGCCTCAATCATGCTGCCGGGGTTCGTTTTTTGACCACTTATTGGCAACAGCAGCAGCCTGATGTAGTGGTTTCAGCCGTACCATTTTTGAACCGGATGCTCTATGAAAGTTTGCAGCAAGCTTGTCCTGGAACACCTTTTTTTACTTTAATTTTTGATTTGGCGGATTGCCCTGCCCATTACCACTACTGGATAGAACCTGACCCCCAAGCGCGCTATCTATTTTGTCCTACCGATCGAGCCGTAGAGCAAGCGCGACGAGCAGGCTATCCCGCATCCCAAATTCTTCAAACCTCTGGGAGTGTGATTCATCCCCGGTTTTATCAGCCTATCACCGCCGATCGCCGCTTCGAGCGTCAACGGTTGGGTCTAGATCCCGATTTGCCTACAGGTCTGGTGATGTTTGGTGGCTATGGCTCAACGACAATGCTCAAAATTGCCCGTCAGTTGGAGCGATCGCCCCTCGATCTCCAGCTTATTTTTCTGTGTGGACGGAATGAAAAGCTAGCCCAGCAGCTTCGTCGTCTTAAAAGCCGTTTACCCAGAGTCATTGAAACATTTACCCCTGAAATTCCCAGCTATATGCATTTGTCCGACTTCTTCATTGGCAAAGCGGGTGGCCAAACCATGAATGAAGCCATCAAAATGAAACTGCCTGTCATTACCACACACAATGCCGCTACGCTGGTTCAGGAACGCTACAACGCGCAATGGCTTGTGGAAAATCAGGTTGGCCTAGTGTTGCCTCATTTTCGCAAACTGGATCAAGCGATCGCCCCCTTCATCCAACCCGAAAATCTAGCTCGCTATCGAGCAAAAGCCGCATCTATCAACAACCAAGCGGTATTTGAAGTCGCAGATATTCTGCAACAAGTTATCCAAACCCGGTCATCTAGGGTGTTCTGATCTTAGAGGAAAGAAGAGGACTGCGATCGCTCCTTCCTCTAAAAAAATATTTCCGATCGCGATGTGATCTATCCAACGAAGCAATAGGCTGAAATTGGGAGTATTTTTTTTTGGTAAAGCCGCTGCAATTGCTAGACATTTTTCAAAGCAAAGTGGGAAAATCAGCCTATCCGTTTTGCGTTCTTCGTTTTATCGGGTTCATTTCAGGTGTGTCGCTCCATCTATACCTATCTCATTAACCGATGAGAGTCTGGTTCCGTGGACACAGCAGCAGTATAGTGTGATGCATCATTTAGCTTTATGCAGCTAGCGATATAGATCTGGAGATATACAGATGAAGATATACAGCTAGCGATCGCTTGCATCTGGGCGATCGTTTGGTAAGGTGCATCTCTTAAATGGACATATCTTTCAAATCGGCACATCTCTCAAATCGGCGCATCTCTCAAATCGAAAATGACATGCATCTCTTTGGCCATTTGATATAAACCTACTTTATACAAGGGTGACATCTCAGGTTGTCGCCTGACTCGTCTAAAGTGACAGAAATTGAGGTTTACCAACCTTTTTCTCAACTTTAAAGCTTATTGGATTGATTAGACTTGTTCTCATTCCGCCTTTGAAGGAATGCCAGTCTCCCATCCATTAAGTCGGGTGTTTGTTTTTCAGAAGAATCAGGTTTATAGAAGAATCAGGTTTACAGAAGAATTAGCTTTACAAAAGAATCAGGTTTACAGAAGAATCAGGGAATTTGAATTACGGATCGTTCGCGGGGATGCGTCTGTTCCGAGTCTTTAGCGCTTTCATTTTCAGCGCTTTCATTTTTATTGGCAGCAATGAACATTATTGAATATTTTCACTAGGCTTATTCCCCAACAGGTTTGATGGGGGCTGTTTTTTGTCTGCTGTTTTTTGTCTTTTTTTGAGGATCATCGTACCATGGCTGAGCAACCCAGTACATTTCAACAGGTTTACACACCCGGCAGTGATATTGGTGTGGGGTATGAAACTGCACAACTCAACTGGGGCAGAACCGGAAATGACTTTATGTTGGGCTACCAAAAAGTCAATCCAGGTCCACTGCCAACCCAGATTGACTTTCTTTTGGGCGACGTCGCAATCGACGATCCACAGGGGCGGCAGTGGCGAGATACTTTCGCTCTAGGAGATTGGCAAAAATCCTACTATGCCAATCCCGGATTCTCTTTGTATGGACTCAATGAGTATGCGGTGATCACCGATTTTAACCCTCAGTTAGATCGAGTTCAATTGTTTGGTAATGCCAACAATTACCGCACTCTGTCACTAGCCACGGGAACCCTGCTGCTGCTGCAAAAACCTACTCAGCTCGATGTAGTTGCCTTTTTTCTGGGAACACCCAGTCTGAATCTAAACGCTTCCTACATGGAGTACAAAGGCAACACGGCAGCGGCTAGAGCAAATCCCAGGATACAGCAGCAAGCCTTTGGCACAGCCGGGTTTGATATTGCATTTGCTACAACAACCGATGTTAGCGGGAATGTGTATCAGGCGGGTGGAACCCATGGGGCGATCGCCGGGGGCAGGAATAACAACGAATCTCGGGACAATGCGATCGTCAAATACAGCCCCCAAGGGAATGTCCTCTGGTCTAAACAATTTGGTTCTAACCGCTTCGATAGCATTTGGGCTATCAGAACTGATGCTCAGGGCAATGTCTATGTGGCAGGCGCAACCTTTGGAAATCTCTACGCTACTAAAGCGGGTGAGGTTTCAGATGTGTTCCTTGTCAAACTAGATCCCAATGGACAAGAGATCTGGACTCGGCAATTTGGCTATCCCTTGGGAGCGTCCTTCATTAACACTGCCTTTAGCATGGATTTGGATGCGGCGGGTAACGTCTATCTCTCTGGTCTTTCTGCGCGCACCGTCGGCCTTGATCCACTGCCACGAGATGATTTTTGGGTCACTCGCTACGATCCCAACGGCAACCGCCAATGGTTCACAGAATTTGGTACCTCTGACTATGACGAACCCTATGCCACTGCGGTCAGCAATGATGGCAGCATCTATGCAGCGGGCTGGACGTTTGCCAACTTTGCAGGCCCCAATCAGGGAACCTATGATGGGGCGATCGCAAAACTCACTCCTACGGGCGAGGTGGTCTGGCGGCGACAGTTGGGCAGTACTGACTATGACTGGATCTGGGGGGCGGACACGGATAGTCAGGGAAATCTCTATGTCTCAGGCTATACGTTAGGCAGTTTACCCGGTAATACCAGTGCAGGTTCCTCTGATGCGTTTTTGGCAAAGTATGACAAAGACGGCAACCGACTCTGGGTACAGCAGTTTGGCACTCCAGGAGACGATCAGGGCTGGAAACTGGTGATTGATTCGAGCGATCGCATTTTCCTGACGGGCTTCACCAATGGCACTTTTCCAGGCAATCGTAATGCTGGAAACTATGATGCATGGCTGGCCTCCTTCAACACGGACGGAACTCGTCGATGGATTCGCCAATTTGGTTCCAATGAAATCGATCACGGCTACGATGTAACCACGGATAACAGAGGCAATGTCTATGTCACAGGTCTAACCCAAGGTTCACTCGGAGCAACCAATGCCGGTTCCTTTGACGGTTGGATCGCCAAATTTAATACCGCAGGCACCCTACGAAACTTCGGCCCGCCCGCCCCCGCCACTCCCACCACATCGACCTTTGCCGTGGGCAACACCCTTGGCAATCCCAATGTCACCGATCCGGTTGCTACTCTTGTTCTCAGATCAATCTTTGAAACATTGCCTCGCCAGATTGGCTTGCCCATAGGCAGTGGCGGCGCTGCAGGAACCAATATTGACGATTTGCTCCGTGCTCCTCTGCCTGTTCCAGGGATTCCAACAGGTATTCTCCCTCCAACCACTAGCCCCCTGAGAGTCAATCCTCGAACGGGCGAGTTTACCTCAATTACACCTTTGTCTGGCATTCGTCGTGCTGGTCAGAGTGCCACTGAGTCGCGATCGCTCACCAACGACAATAATATTTTCCAGGGCAGCGAGTCTAGCGAATCTGTCAGTGGGCGAGGCGGTCACGATCGCCTCGCAGGCATGGGCGGCACCGATATCATTCGCGGCGGCAGCGGGAACGATCGCCTGATTGGTGGCCAGGGTGACGATCGCCTTGTCGGAGGACTCGGTGCCGATACCTTTGTCCTGTCGCGTCGGGGCGGTACGGATGCGATCGTGGACTTTAGTTTAGAGGAGGGCGATCGCCTAGCCCTCTCCGGAACCTTAACCTTAAAAGAAATCCAGATCGTTCAAGGAACCGGATTTAATGTCAACAACACCCTGATTCAAAACGGCGAAAACACCCTGGCCATTCTCCAAGGCATCTCGGCCAATCAGATCACTCCAAGTGCTTTTGTGTAATTTAGATACGTGTAATTCATCAATACAGCCCTTTTTAAGGGTGGAGGTAGAGTAGCGGAGCGCAGCCCTGCTACTCTACCTCACACAGATGAAATCTGCTGAAATCTGCTAAAAAAGCGAGGGAGGCTTGACCATGGTCAAGCCTCCCTCGCTTTGATTCATCACAACCAGTGATAGATCGAATTAAATTAAGATCCTCAAGAATTGCATAGTCTTGTCAGTGACACCTGTGAATATAATCTGAGGTCAAGCCCTCGGTCTGTTAGTATTGCTCAACTTCATGCATTACTGCACTTCCATTTACAACCTATCAACGGGTCGTCTACCCGTGACCTTACTG
>JALOOP010000564.1 GCA_025454315.1 Oculatellaceae cyanobacterium Prado106 | reverse complement strand
TGGAAAGTCAAGGAAGGAATCCTTAATTTTTGCCTGAATTGTTGCTGGGTATTCTGAGTGATCCCGCCTCACTAAACCCTATTGTAGAGTTTCCATTTAACTGGAGGGTCAAGGGGCGATCGCGCATTCTGGTCTGCAATTAGGTAGAAGTCAGCAATCAAAATGGGGCATGGTCACAGTACGACCACACCCCATTTCGCTATTTCGATTCGCAGTCTCAAGGGGCGATCGCACCAACATCGGCCTGAGCAATAGCAACTAAAATCCGCAAGAGCTGTTCAACATTTTCAGGAACACGATAGAGCGTGATGTCCTGTGTGACCTGTTTTACCGTCCGCTCCAGTACTCCAAAGCGCCAATCCTCACCCGTTGTCACCGCACCGTAAAGAATAGGGGTTTCCGAGTCGATCCAGGCATCTAGCGCAATCAACTCTGCCGCAAGCTGCACAAATCCATGGGTCAGGTCAGCTTGCTTAGCCTCGACAATTACAATCGAGGTTTGGGTTGCATTGAGGTCTTCTCATAAATCGCGCTGCACCGGAACAGACCACATCGATTGTTGAATATTTATGCAATCGGCGAATATCTCCCTAGGGTAGAAGCGTAAAGCTTTCGCAGTGCTTAGGTCTGAAAATCCTAAAATCTCTTTGGTCAAGGGTTAGAACGGTTGTAATACCTAGGCGTTCTGCCACTGCCATAACCGTAGCATCTACGAAGTCAAGACGGCTGTCTGCGTATTGCTCCAGTATTTCCGCAGTTCTGGCAATGTCTTGGTCTGTAAGTTCAGTGATGGTGAAATGGCTTGCAGAGATACCTCGCAAAAACGCAACTACGATCGCAATTCCAACATCTCGCCCTAAAAGGTAAGCGACTTCTACCAGAACGGTCTGAGGCAGGAGAGCATAGAGATTTTGAACATAAATTGTTCTGACATCCGAATGCCTGTTGTCGTTACGATTAGTGAGAGCAACAATAAACCCTGTGTCTGCAATGACTATCTCCATGTCCACCCAGAAGTAGATTTAATTTCTTCCTGAAGAATTGCTTCTGATTGAGTGGCTAAATCCGGTGAACCTGAGAATAAACCAATTAGGGGGTCATCCTCCAGGGAAGACACTTGTTGCTGAGATGCCTCAACCGGCTGATAAACCAGGACGATTTCAATTTCCTGGTTTGCCAATTGATCAGGAAGCTGAAGTTGGAGGGTGCCGTCTGCTCCAACCCGAGAACGGACTTTAATGGTTTGCATTGCGATCGCCTCATTCGTTTTCTTTAGAATACTCTCATTATCTGCAATCAGCACCTTTCTATGAGTCATTCAATCTTCAGCAAAATTATTCGGGGTGAGATTCCAGGTAGTTTTATCTACCGTGATGATCTGGTTTCAGTCTTTTTAGATATTCACGCATCTGTAGGTTAATAGATAAACAGGGTAATGGCTGAACAAGGTAATGAATGAACCAAGACGGTCGTCTATCTCTCGGAACGGTGAGAGACATTTCCTGAGGAGGTGGCGATCGCACCCACTCATTTCATACTCTATTCAACAGTGATCAGCCTAAAGCCATCAGCACCCAAGGGTATTCAGATGCTTAATATTCTCATCACAGGTGCAACCGGAAATGTTGGACGAGAAGTCACTGGCCTCCTCAGCGCCTATGAAGGCATCCGCATTGCCACTCGTGATCCGCTCAGGGCAAGGCAAACCTTGGGCAATCAAATCAATGCTGTCTCCTTCGATCTGGCTCAACCGGAAACCTTTGCTGCCGCGTTTAAAGGCATCCAACGAGTCTTCCTTGTCCGTCCTCCAGATGTGGCCAATGTGCGTCAACAGATTGTGCCAGCGTTGAACGCAGCCAAGACCGCAGGCGTTGAACAAATTGTGTTTTTGTCGATTCTAGGAGCCGATCGCAATCGTTTTATCCCGCATCATGCCATTGAACAAGCGATCGCCCAACTCGACATTCCCGGCACGTTCCTTCGCGCCAGTTTTTTCATGCAAAATCTCAACAACACCCATCGAGCAGAAATTCAACGCGGAGAGCTATTAGTCCCCGCAGGCAATGGCCGCACTAGCTTCATTGATGTGCGAGATATCGCTGAAGTGGCGGTGAAAGCGCTGACCGAGGATGGCCATCGCCATCGAGCCTATGACCTGACCGGAGCAGCGGCATTGACCTACGATGAAGTCGCAGAGATTTTTACAGAAGTTCTGGGGAAGCCTGTGCGCTATGCCCATGCGTCAATCTGGCGATTTATCCGAGAGATGACGAGCCGGGGACTGCCGTTGAATTTTGTGTTGATTATGGTGGGGATTTATACGACGGCGCGGCTGGGATTGGCGGGGGAGGTGACCGATGAGGTGGCGCGGTTGTTGGGGCGATCGCCCATTTCCCTCAGACAATATGTGGAGGACTATCGATCCTGCTGGGTGTAGATGAATCCTTTGGGGGATTTAGGGGGCGCTAAACCTGGAGGTCTAACGGCTTCGCTTGCAGGTTTTCGCCCCCCCCGCCCCCAACTTTGGGGGAGCCGAGCCTAGGGGGGAAGCAAAGTCAACTGACTGCAAATTCTGTGAATTGCCGCATAAAGGGCGTATGAAAACCCAGGACAATATCATGCGGCGGCACCCCCAGTTCCAGGAGTTCGGTGGCAATGCCAATTTCGGTGCCATCGTGCTGAATCCAGATTTTGCCGTCTTTGATGTCGAGGTGGAGACTACAGCCATGGGTACGTCGATCGCCGCGCCAGCCTGTGTGGAGCAGGAGGTAGTGGTCATGTTCTGTGTCACATACGACTTGAGGTTCAATTTCGGTTTGGTAGGACTGACGCTGTGCCCTTTCGGTGAGCAGTTGCCGAATCCACTGACGATATTGCTCTACAGCCATTGAGTAATGACCTCCTCTTTTTCATCGTAGGTAAGTAAGCGGATTTGAACTCGGTCAACGACCGTTTGGATAAAACGCCGTTGGAAGAAGGAACGATGAATCGAACTAGGAACGGCAAGGTATAGGGTTCGCTGTGGGTCAACTTCTTCGAGGGCGAATTGGTAGTTGAGAAACTGACCCAATGCAGTATGAAACTCGCTAACGCTTGAGCGTCCAATAAAGCTTTTTATTTCAACTGCGATTTTCTTATCCTCTCGCTCTGCTGCTAATATTTCTGCTGCAAGATCAATTTCAAATTCCACTTCTCCTACACTAAATTCATACGGGTCGGCAGTAATTGTCCAACCGTCCTTTTCTAAAGCCATTCTTACAGCATTATAAAATCGATCTCTTGCCATCTCTAATCCCTTGTCAGCAGCAAATTTCTTTAAGTTCTATTTGCTAATAACACCTATTTGTTTCTCCCCTATATTACCTTGATTGCCCTTAGAGCAGCCGTGCAATCAAGAATACCAGCGCTACTCCAACCAAAAACCACATCAACCAGCGCAGCCAACGGGGAGGCGTTCCACTGATATTGCGGAGAGCGTTTTGGCATTGTTGGATGCCTCGCTCGTAACCGATTTGACTCCAAAGCTGGAGCGCCTGTTCGTAGCTGAGTTTGGCCTGGTAAGGTTGTTTGAGTTTGAGATAGGTAGGAGCAATGGAATCTGCAAGAATTCGTCCTTGACTGTAAACATCCTCAATTCCCCAAGCCTAGCCCCGACTTCCCGATAGATCGCGATCGCCGTTTCGTAGCGCTCCAACGCCGCTGTTCGTTGGTCGAGAAATTGCAGCACATCCCCGATAGCCTGTAAGGTATTGGCTTCCCCCAGCCTAGCCCCGACTTCCCGATAGATCGCGATCGCCGTTTCGTAGCGCTCCAGGGCGATCTGAGGTTCATAGAAGCGGAAGTGTAATCGACCTTCCCAATAGGCAAGATCGCCGACTAGTCTTTGATCCAGCCGTCCTGCGGCTCGATGCTCGGTTAAGCCAGCGAACAGGGTCTCTGATTCGCTCCTGCGGTAATTATGATCAAGATGTCGGGCATAGCGATCGAATTCCTGGCGCGCCTGTTGGGGATTGGCGATGGCCAGATGGTAGATCCAGTCCGCTTGGTGGGTGGCATCGGGGGCGAAGGAGTCGGCGAGGCGTTGAGAGAGGGTGAGGAAGGTGGGGCGCTCGGGTTCCCAGAGTTGGTGCAGGAGGGTTTGGCGGGTGAGTTCGTGGAGGTTGTGGCCTCGGTCGGGGAAGACCTCGACAAAGGACAGGGTTTGCAACGAGTCATAGAGGGCTGGGGCATCCGACTCGGGCAGGACGGCGGCGAGAATTTCGGGGTTGAACCAGTGGGGCAGGGCAGCGGCCCCGACTGGGGGTTGGAGGGCGAACTGGGCGGGGGGGTGCGAATGCTGGTGTCGGTTCCGTTGAGCTGGTTGCGCTCGACGACGGCATCAGCGGCTTCAATTTTGCTGCGATCGCCCTTCAGCACATTACCCCGGATCACGGTTCTGGCGGTTTTGGAGGTTGTTTCTGACTCAGAATTTTGGGGAATCAGGAGGATCGCGCTGGTGGTAATCAGGGCAAAGGCGATCGCGGGTACCCAGGGCTTCCAGGTTTCAGGCAGGTTGGGCAGTTGATTGATCAAATAGCCCACCGCCGCAGCCAGGAGTCCTGACAAAAGATAGAGTACAAATCGCTTCATGATCCTTTCCCGCTCTGCCCTAACTGCTCAACCGGATGACCCTATCTAAAATAGCACCCTCCCAGAAAAATCCATAAAATCCTCTGTTGATCTGGAAAATTCAATCGGATCGGGGTGTTTTAGGGGCGATCGATGGAGCTTCCTGGAGAGGCAGAGGAACACAACTCAGGATGTCTTCAGTGATTCTGCGCGACTATTCATCGGCATTCGATGCACAACCCAGTGATCTCTCTGCACAACCCAGTGATCTCTCTGCACGATCCAGTGATCTCTCTGCACGATCCAGTGATCTCTTTGCACGATCCAGTGATCTCTCTGCACAACCCAGTGATCTCTCTGCACAACCCAGTGATCTCTCTGCACAACCCAGTGATCTCTCTGCACAACCCAGTGATCTCAATACCGCATCGGCGGATCTCTCTGCACAACCCAGTGATCTCAATACCGCATCGGCGGGACTCGATACACAATCCAGTGATCAATGTCACTGAAATAAGCCCAAGCCCTCGGCGAACCGCCCCCTAAATCCCCCAACTTTGGGGGACTTTGAAGGTTCGGCTCCCCCAATTTCATCAATCCTCCTCCTGAAACTGATCAATCGCTTCGTCGCTATTGTAATAAGCAGTGAGGGAGTCGGAGCGAGGGATGCAGAGGTTGGGGGTATTCATAGAGCGGCTTTGAACTTCAGTATCATTTTTAACGTGAAATCTTCGTATCCTGATCGGTAAGATCAATGTCTTCAAACAAGGGCGAAGTTTCAGGACTCAAGGGAAAGGGAGAGTGCCATGTTCCTGAATTTTGCGATCGCCTAGACGAACACCAAGGGAGGCAGGAACTTAAGGATCGAGCGGACTTCTGACCCCTCGTCCACCGCGATTCAACACATGAGTGTAAATCATAGTTGTTTTGACATCCTTGTGTCCCAAAAGCTCTTGAACGGTGCGAATATCATAGCCAGCCTGAAGCAGATGTGTTGCAAACGAGTGACGAAACGTATGGCTTGTAATGCGCTTAGTCAGCTTTGCCCGTCGAACAGCCTGTTTCAGATCTTTTTGCAGTCCGGTTTCATGGAGA
>JALOOP010000563.1 GCA_025454315.1 Oculatellaceae cyanobacterium Prado106 | reverse complement strand
ACTTCCTGCAGTTATGACTGTATATAATTGTCGGTTTGTGTATAAAGGTGATTAATCCCAACCGCACGAGCAGAAATCTGATTCCCCAAACGGAGCTATTCTTTCTTCTTCTTACTTTGGAAACGTCACTTAATGACTCAAATGCTTGGGTACTATAGATTTTTCCATTCTTATATTTACAGTCTTGTATTTACAACCCTGTATTTGCAGTCTTGTATTTATCGCCTTTCCAACCCTTGCAGCCTCAAGTTCACCCACCCCATTCCAGAACCAGACTTCTGGTTCACCCCGTCCGGTTTATTCACTCCAATTCACTCAGTCCAATTTACCCAGTCCAACTCAACCCTTGCAGCCTCAAGTTCACCCAACTCAGAATCTCAGTTCAGTTCACCCAGCCCCGTTCACCCAGCCTCGTTCACCTAACTCCGTTCACTTAACTCAGTCCAGTTCATTTCAACTCAACTCAGAATGCAGTTCAGCGAATCCATCCCACCAGGGATTGCGTTCCCCCATATTTCTGATTAACCCTGCCCCTTTACTTATCGTAAGGTCGGTTCTATGGCATATAGCATCACCAATCGCTGTACCCGTTGTGATAGTTGTTTACCCACTTGCCCTACCGGAGCTATTAAGCTCCTAGAGGGATCAGAATATTGGATTGATCCGATGATTTGCGATGGCTGCAAGGGCTATGCTGCGCCGCAGTGCGTCCTCGCCTGCCCTATTGACAACCCCATTCCCCTGCAAGCCAAGAAAGGCCGCTGCAAAGTGGATACC
The DNA here is from genome assembly GCA_025454315.1 of Oculatellaceae cyanobacterium Prado106. Lineage (GTDB taxonomy): Bacteria > Cyanobacteriota > Cyanobacteriia > Elainellales > Elainellaceae > Prado106. The sequence continues at coordinate 3,055 of JALOOP010000563.1, read as the reverse complement.
AGTATTATCACCAGCCCCGACCTGTTTGCCAATGGCCGCACCAATCCGTTTGCTTCGGCGATCGCCATCTGGGAAGCCTGCAATGTTTTGGCTCAGCGGCAGTCCATGGCTTGGCAACAGGGGGAAGACAGAGAAGCCGTTTACCAGCGCTCTATTCAACAGGGCAAAGGTCTGATCCGCTTTCGGATGATCCAGAATTTGTCTCCCGATTCTCCCCTGGGGCGCAATAGTCTGACTCCCAATTCGGATATTACCGCGTTTGATCTGCGATCGGCCTGTTTGCATCTGATTTATGCGGCCTATGCGACCACCTTGGATCGTCCTTGGGAGCAGGAGTTTATTATTAACGATCGCCAAATTGAAGACTACCTTGGCTTAGAAAAGCGTAAAGATTTAAGTAAACTCACCAAGCTAACGTTGATTAAAGATCTGGTGCAGCAACCTTGCAAGATCGAGGTGGCGATCGAATCTCCGCAACAGGGACAGATCCCTGCCTGTCAATTGGACTATCATCCGCTGTGGCATCTGGTGGATCTTCAGCATCAGTTCCAGGAAGATGAGCAGGGCTGTAAACATTTGGTGGGCATGACCTTCACCGTCAAAGCAGGCGAATGGGCGAAGTATTTTCTCAACCGTCAGGGCTGCAAAGAGCGCCACGCTTTTTATCAATATGGCAGTCTGCCCCGATCCTTGCTAAGTTCGGTGATGAGCATTTGGCAACAGCATGAAGGCTCGGCGCGGATCATGCTGTGGCTGCTATTCAAAACCAAGATCGGCAAAGAGCAGCGCGTCACCGTCCCCACGCTGATGCGAATCGCCTACGGGGAAGCCAAGGTCAATCAGGCTTCGGTGCAACGAGAAGAACGCAAACGCCTCCTCCGCACCTTTGAAAGTGACCTGGAAGCCCTCAACCACTATGGCCTCCGCCCCATCTTTGATCCCGCCACCTACCCGCCCGAAATCCAACCCCTCTGGGCGAAACTCGCCGAACTTCCTGACGATGCGGAAGAAGCACTAGAGTTCTGGATGAATGACGGGAGCCGCGATACTCGACTCACGGATGCCAGTCCCCGTGGCAAATGGAATCGTTTAATGAATGCTCGGATTCTCCATTTTGAACTGCCGACGGATTGGGAGCAAACTCGTCTGGAGTTGGAAAAGAAGAAAACCCAGAAACGCCGCGTGGGATCGCAGCGGGATTTATCGGGGACACGGTCGTTGACGCGATCGGCGATTCAGGCGGATCAGATTGCGATGGCGAGAAAACAACAGGGCTGGAGTCAACGAGATCTGGCGGAAAAAACTGGAAAGAGCCAAAGCTGGATCAGAGATATTGAGAACGGTCGGTTTAAGGCTAAAACCAAGGATCAGCAGTTGTTGAAGAAGGTTTTGGGGTTGTGATTTAGGAGTCTAGAATGGCCAAAGTAATAAGTATTATTTTCCCTGCAAAATATGCTCTCTTTACTGGCCGAAGTAATACACTGGGTTACTGGGGCACTTATGCCCAGATTTGTAAGGCAATAGATGTGGCAACACAGATTTGCTGGAATGTTATCACCGCTCAACCCACTGAATTATGAAAGAGCTCCAAGCCATTCTGGATCGAGTCATGAATCCGGAAACGAATCCGGAAACGAATCTGGAAACGAATCTGGAAACGAATCCGGGAATGAATCCGGGAATGAACATCCCCGATCGCCCCAGTGATTTCGCGTTGGCCACCCTGGTCAAAACCATGGGTTCCTCCTACCGTCGTTCCGGTGCGCGAATGCTGGTCACCGCCACCGGAGAATGCATTGGCACCCTCAGCGGCGGCTGCCTGGAGCATGATGTCGCAGAACAGGCTCAGGAAGTGTTGCGATCGCACATCCCCCGCCTCGTCACCTACGACACCACCGCCCAAGACGATATCATTTGGGGCTTGGGACTTGGCTGCAACGGCGTTATTCAAATTCTGATTGAATCCCTCGATCTTCAATCCCCGTTCCATGCCCTTCGACTGTTGCAGCAAGGATTACAAACCCAGCGATCGAGTGTCCTAGTCAGTGTTTTTCGAGTAGAGCAGACCAAAGAGATTGCGGTTGGAGCCAGGTTGTTATTAGATGCAACGGGAAGGGTGATTAGCAATATTTCCCATGCTCAGTTGCAAGAGATGGCGATCGCCGATGCCCAAAAAGCATTACAGGGCGATCGCTCCTCCACCCGCCAATATGCACTGGAAACCGGAGTCGTGGAAGCCCTGATTGAAGTGGTGAAACCCGCTGTGCCTTTGGTAATCTTTGGCGCAGGGCATGATGCAGTGCCGATCGCCCACTTGGCCAAGCTGCTGGGTTGGCAGGTGACGGTGGTAGACTGCCGAGCCAGAGAAGCCACTCGGGAGCGGTTTGCCTTTGTCGATCGGGTGGTGTTGGCACGTCCGGAGACTTTCCAAGAACAGGTGACGGTCACCGATCAAACCATGGCCGTGCTGGTTAATCATCACTATCTTGATGATCTGGAGATCTTAACCCAATTGTTCCAGTCCCCAGTACGCTATATCGGCTGTTTGGGCGCAAAATCACGGCGCGATCGCCTACTCAACGAACTCTCCCCAAACGGCATCCCGCTCACCTCCCAACAGCTTCAGCGGTTCTATGCTCCCGTTGGCCTGGAGATTGGAGCCGATACCCCCGAGACGATTGCCCTGGCGATCGTAGCAGAAATCCAAAAATGTTTAACCGAAAGTTCTGGGCAGTCCTTGCGCGATCGCGCCCATGCCATTCATCCGCTGTTCGATCCCTCTCGATTGCAGATTCACTCCTCGATTTAGTCACATCAGACTTTCTGAAGCCACACTCAGATCTTGCACCCGTTGCAACCACTTAGTCTTGACTACAAACAGGCTTGTAGTTAGGACTTCAGTCCTGACAAACCCGCAGGAGTTTAACGGTCAGATCATCTGGCGTGATGAGGACTCATGAAAGTTGAGAAAATAATCGGGGATTTGTGGGATAGGCGTCTCGCCTGTCCGCGCTCTATGACAGGCGAGACGCCTATCCCACAAGAATTACCGGAT
>JALOOP010000161.1 GCA_025454315.1 Oculatellaceae cyanobacterium Prado106 | reverse complement strand
AGCCGCCATGTTTTTTGGATCCCCCAACAATCGTGGGTGCAATAGCATCCGCTTGTTGTTTCCATTGTTTAGCACCTCTCCATCCTCTTGATGCCATTTGATCATATAAGAGTGTTCCAACAGTTGCTGGATTTTGTCCACAAGACTTTGGCCATGAAAAATGTTCTGATAAGTCTTTGCGGATAGCGATGATGACAACGCGGGGTCTAAGTTGGGACACCCCAAAACCAGAAGCATTTAACAATCTCCAATCCGCCACTTATCCCATCTTTTCAAGTTGCAGTTTAAGATGACCTCGATAATCGTCAAAGACAGCATCTAAAAAACCTCGCACGTTTTCCAACAGGACAGCACGAGGTCTGCATTCATCGACCAAACGCAAGGCTTCGGGGAACAGGTCGCGCTCATCGTCCTTCCCCAATTGTTTTCCTGCTTTTGAAAAGGGAGGGCAAGGTACCCCTCCAGCCAATAAATCAATTCCTTCAAATGATTGACCCTCAAAGTCTCTCAGATCGCCTTCTATCACATTCCATTTGGGTCTATTAAATCTGAGAGTACTACAACAAGCTCCATCCATCTCCACCAGTGCTTGAGGCTCAAAGCCTGCCTGCTCTAATCCCAAGGCTTGACCACCCGCACCTGCACAGATTTCTAAGCATGTCACTTGAGCCATCGGTATTTTCTCGTCGAATCTTTTACGAATCTTACCTGAATATGGCTCTAGTGTGTCAATTTTCAGGGGCAGCGTCTGTTGAGGGAAATGCCGGAATCGAAACCGTGACTTGGGTGCCTTTTCCGACTTCGCTGTTGACTTCTACCCAGCCCTGATGGGCTTTGACGATGGCCATTACCGTGGAGAGTCCCAGTCCGGTGCCTTCGCCCAGAGGTTTGGTGGTAAAGAAGGGTTCAAAGATGCGATCGCGAATCCCTAGGGCAATGCCCATGCCCGTATCAGCAATGATAATCTGGACAAAGCGATCGGGTCTTCCTGGAGTTCCGGTTCGTTCTAGGTTTTGAGCCGTCAGACTGAGAATTCCACCCTGGGGCATGGCATCCCGAGCATTGACTGCTAGATTCATCAAAACTTGGTGCAATTGGGTTGCGTTTCCTTTCACAGGCCAGAGATTAGAGGAGAGATCCAGATTTGCGTAAATGGGGGATGGGAAGGTCAATTCGGCGACTTGTTGAATTTCGTTGAGCAGGGGTTCAAGGGCAAACACAGTGTGGTCGTCTTCGATGCCGCGCGCATAGGACAGCACCTGCTGCACCAGGTTTGCGCCCCGTCGGGTGGTGTCTTCCAGGACTTGGAACAGTTGCTGTTGACCGGGGTCGGCGTTGGGAAATTTGAGCGAGAGCAATTGCGTCACTGCTAACATTGGCGTTAGCACATTGTTGAGATCATGGGCGATCGCACCAGCCAGAGTGCCCAACTTTTCCAGGCGTTGATTCGACTGCTGTTGGGTTTCGAGTTGCTTTTTTTGGTTGACATGGATGGCGATCGCCGCATCATACAAATCCAGCATGGCAGCCTGTTCGCGAATGGTTTTTTCGGCAGATTGATGTTCCTGGAGTTCTGTTTTCAGTTGGTCATAGAGTTCGGCTTGTTGCACAGCAATGCCAATTTGGAGGGTCAATTGTTTGAGCAGATTGACCTCTTCTTGCAGTTGCCAATGACGCGGCTTGGAACAGTGATGGGCAATCAACAATCCCCAGAGGCGATCGCCCTGGAGAATGGGCACGACGAGATTGGCACGAACCTGAAAGTTGACCAAAAATTCTAAATGGCAGGGAGTCAGATCTGCATGATAAATATCTGCTTTTGCCGTCACAGATCCTGCCCGAAAGGCTTCTAGATACTGCGCTCCAATGCAAGGCACTTCGACCACCGTGGAACGAATCGACATCCATTCTGCACCGACGGATTCCACATCTATGGTTCCTGATCCATCCGGGTGAAAGCGAAGGATGATGACGCGATCGGTTTGTAGAAATTGACGCACTTCGTCTACGGCAACTTGCAAAATCGTCTCCAAGTCCAGGGATTGGCGAATGCGATTGGCGATGTCCTGGATCAGGCGATCGCGCTCAAATAGTTTTTGTGAAAGCTTGTCTGTTAGAGCGGTTGGCGCTGTAGAAACCAGGTTTGTCAATTGGGGAACAGATGCCATATTGCCAGGGTAGGATAATCGTTTTACAGAATAATGTGAAGACATAACTTGAGCCGTCATCAATCCAATTCCTCCATAGGTTCTAGCTGCGTGTGATGGATCTGACCTTTTTGATTCACCTGAGCCTCAAGAAGAAACACCGATCGCCATTCGAGATTCGTTCAATTTTGGCAGACTGGGGGATAGTAGCGATCGCTCCAAACTATCCTGGTCAATCGATAGCGGCTCAATCAACGGCATTTCTTGCCAGCAACTCCGACAAAACCAATACACCTGACGATGCCGAATGTGACGCAGCATAGAGGTGGAGCAACAGGGGCAAGCGGCCATGATTCTTTTCCTTAAAACAATTGGGTGGAGCGGGGCAAGTCAAGGGAGGGTGCGACGGGCGATCGGCTTTGTGTCTTTGTGTCTTTGTATCTTTGTGTCCGATGTTTTGAGATTAGTGGGAGAATGTAAGGAATTGGTAAGGATGGTCAATCATTTACAACCCGTTGCAATGGCGATCAATGGCGCTGAAACAACGTTCCGCTCATAGGTGTCTCCTGGGAGAATCGCCCCCCAGCCCCCAATTTTGGGGGAACCGAGTCCTCAATGAGCCTTCTAGAAGTCTTCACGGTCATCTTTATGGAGCAATCCCAGAAGATTCACCGAATTCAAAGTCCCCCAAAGTTGATGTTGCTAGGCTTCATCATTCCAGACAAACGGACGCTTTTCCCATTGGAGTAATGTTGCGACCTGGTCAGAAATCTGACTGGGATCGGTGATGTAATCGATCGCACCCACCACCTGAAACTGCTTGAGTTGTTTACCATCCAGCCATTTTGCACCAACAGTCAGCACAATCACGGGAATATCCTGGCTCACAGGATTGGCTCTCAGTTGTTGCAAGAATGGCAGATAACTTTTGCCATAGGACGGCACATCCAGCACGATCGCATCGGGGCGATCCTGGGTCGATCGCTGCAAACCCTCCGCTGACGAAGTGGCAACCAGCACCTGCCATCCCCCCAGAGATTGCAAACAGGCTTGGACTAATTCTCGGACGCTTGATTCACCATGGATGAGCAGGATCGTTTTGGTGGTCATGCTCATCACCTCCAGAGTACATCACTCACCCGTTGCGATCGCGTCTCATATAGGGCGATCGCAAACGTTCCACTATCACCCGCAAGGTCAGTCCAGGAAATGGAAGGTCGAGGGGAATGAGGGAGTTGTGTCGCGCTCCAACACATTCCTTCGGCCTCTGATTCCTTGAAACCGACGACCTTTGCATCGGCGTTCCATGGGTTGTAACCTTCGTTGACAGGGGTCAACTGCTGGAAAGAATTCATGGCATCTACTCATATCTCATCTCTGCTCTGTCCGTAGGCTAGAGCGCAAAAGTAGAGATTTGGTAAAGATGGCCGTTTCGTTACATAACGACAAGCGGCTAGTCGTTCCACCCCAGGATCTCGGCCACTTCTGCGGCTAAGGCCATTGGCTCAATGGGTTTGGAGATGACTCCAGTGACGCCCATTTGGGCAAATTTGGCGCGATCGCTCGGCAACACTTTGGCGGTGAGCAGAATGACGGGCAGCGATCGGGTTTGGGGATTGGCTTGCAGTCGTTCATAGACGGTGATGCCATCCATTCCGGGCATGGACACATCTAACAGCACTGCGTTAACGGACTCGGTTTGCAAAATTTGTAGACAATCTTCTCCCCCGGTCGCCGTGATCGTCTCCCACCCGGCCAGATCTTCGAGGCAGGCTTGCACCACTTCCCGCAGGTGTTCTTCGTCGTCAACAATGAGGATTCTTGGAGTGGTCATGGTGGGGAAAGGGATGAGGGCAGATAGGCTGGAAAAAATAAAACGCAGAGATGCAGAGATGCAGAGGAGTTTGTCTTTTTTTGTGCTGAGTGGAGGAATGTTCGGTGATTTGAGGCTTAACTGAGATCTTGCACCTGTCTCATGAGTCATTGCCAGACTCGCCCGCGAATGAATTGCGGACTAATCGGCGATCGCCCCTTAACCCCTTCGTTTCCACCGCTCCCCCACCCTCCACCGATCGCGGTAGAACTTTGGCCTGTTCACTGATGCAAATTCCAACCCGTTTTGCAAGAACCATAGCTTTATGCGGCTAGGTGTTTTTTCGGATCAGACCAGGCATCCACCCTCTGCAAGGAGAAGTCAAACCATTTGCATTGAGAATTAATGAGTGATTTTAGCTGGCGTTCCAGTGATTTTAGCTGGCGCTCCAGTGATTTTAGCTGGCGCTCCAGTGATTTTAGCTGGCGCTCCAGTGATTTTAGCTGGCCTGTGCGTCATGCTAGAGGAGGACTGGCTTCGATGCGTTTACAAAATGTCTCCTCTGAAGAGACGCGCTATCACTCCCCAGATGCCCCCATCCTGGACGATTTTGAGGTTCTCTGAGATCTTGCGCCAATTGCAGTGACTGATAAGGCCGATGCCAGATCTAGCACCAGATCTAAGTCACTGTAGATTCGGTGTCCAGCGAGGCTACAACAATTCCCCCAAAAAAAGCTGCTTCAAGCCGAACCCAGATCTGACACCTATTGCGATCGCCCGTCCGCGAATCCATGATCCAGCCAGCGAATCTCCAAGATCCTGGTAGGGGAGTGTTTTCGCAGAGGACGGCTCCTCCGTTGACGATGCGGACGCTGCCTCGGGTGTTCCAGTTGGGGCGGCAGGTTTGAGGGGGTGCGATCGGGGGTGAGTTGGGCGGGGAAACCGAGGGTGGTGAAGGCGGAGGGGTAATCTGGATGGAGCATTCTGCGTTATCTCAGATCTTGCACCCGTTGCAAGAATCCGCTGCTGATGGTGAATCTCAAGGGCTTGGAACGGCTTCGTTTCTAGCCCGCCCGTAGATGAATCACGGGCTATTCGTCAAAGTCCATTCAAATGGACTGCGGAGGCTGGATGGCTCTCTAGACAGGTTTTTCAGATTATACTTTCAGCAATCTGTCCAAAAGGTAAATCTGAAAGAGCAAAGCGGAGCCTCCTTTCAGGAAACTAGTCTCAGAAGCGCTAATTTGGAAAAAGTTATGGTCGATGAGGACATCAACTTTACGGATACCGACTTTACCGAAGCTATCATTTGGGTTGGCAATATTCAGGATCGAGGACGTGCTGTCAGAGTTATTCTGCCCAACGGAGACATCTATACTGCATCAGGCATGGAAATTGGATATTGAAGCAGCAGTGCGCCAATCTTGTAGAATACATTAACGATCGCACAAAGTACCAACTAAGAACCGTAAAATGCATTAGCGAAGTCATAGGCGGAGTTACCTCAGATAATGCCGTTGAGATGGCCGAGTTCGTGGAGGATGGTGGGTGCGATCGAAGGTGTCGATCTGGGATTCGGCCAGAGGCGTAATCTTTTGTAAGATGCGTTACGCTCCGCTAACGCATCCTACGTTTAATTAGGCTCACTGGGCGAGAGATATAAGGATTACCTTCCACATACTCGACTTTACCCAATGGGTTCAACTATCATCGGAATTAGAAACCTTGCTTTTGCAGGTTTGTGACCCACCTTACAACGCCAGAATACCCATGAGGGATTGAAATGCAAACCCAGTCATCTAGCGCCGAAAATCTACCACTTGCAGGTCATCTCTCCCCACAACTTGCAGAGATGTTCCTGAGTGGTCTGCCTGAGCATATCCAGGCAGGGTTAAAAGGAAGGGCTGAAACCCTAAATTATCCGATTTGGGCAGTCATTGAAATGGCAATTGCTGGCTATCTCGACGATGAGGCGCTATCTTTTGTAGATTGTCAGCCGAAGCTGGATTGATAGGAGTCAGCAATTCCAAATTCAAAAAAGCTATGAGGAGTTAGCAGCCTGAGGGGATGGGGAGCCGTAGAGCATAAAATCAATCAATGACTGCCAACTCTCAAAGAGGAGATATTGAGTCAAACTCACAATATCCTGAAAAAAGCCTTTGCGAGTACCGCGTTTTTTGCGAATCTTCTGGTAAGCATCGTCAGTCAAATGCAAAACAGTATGGAACAAAAATGCTAGCAAATTCAGAGTCAGTAAACTCGCGGCTAAATGCTCTTGCCCATGTCCAAAGTTATGTTCTAAGTGATAGCCCTTCGTTTTGAGAACATTGTGGTTTTCATTTTCTGTTTTCCAACGACATCTACCCGCCTCCGTCACTAAAGGAACCGTATCTCTATCCAGTTCATGACTCGTTGTGAATGCATTTTCGTAAAGTACCTCCCCATCTGATTCACGAGTCACAACGAGTTCACACCAATTGACGTTGAGAGATGGCTGAGTGCCTCCGCATAACGCATCAACTAAATATTAGATTCATCTCACATCGGTGATGCGTTGCGCTCCGCTAACACATCCTACGCTTCTAGGGATGGACTTGTAAGCGTGAGTCTTTTGGGGTGATGGCGATCGCAAGAGCTTGAACTGGCATTGCTTTTAACTAAAGTTCTTTGAGGAGTCGAATGAAGCCTGCTTGCTCAAAGTGTTGATCTGTGGTTAATGCATCCTGAATTCCCAATTGCTGCATGACAACAAATGAGGTGCAGTCAACCAATGACCAGGATTTATCAGCTCGACTTTTGCAAAGATCCCAGGCGATCGCATCTGTTTCGGCATCAATATGAACCAGTTCGATTATCGGATCAGTCTTGATTGAATCGATGTACTGAAAGAGTTGATTTCTTGAAGCGCGTTGGCGGCTACCCAATAGAGCGACAAGCTCAGCGATGACATAGTTTGTTGTTGTCAAAGTTTAGCGCTGTTGTTGAGCCTGAGTAAAAGTCTGTGCAGCCAAGCGGTAGAAAGATTCAGTAGGGATAAATAAACTTGCCCAGCCGGATGTGTCAATGAAAAGCCTATTCAATGGGGTTTAGCTCCTGTGCTAGGGCTTCACCAATGTAGTAATCGTGATTTTCAGCCAAATCAGTTGTCCCCAGATGCAGGGTGCCAATAAGGGATGCAATAGAGGGATAGTGCGATGTCTGTTCGGCTTCTGAGGGAGCGTTTTGGGAAATGGCTGAGAGGGCTGTTTCGGTGCCAATTTTCCTTAAAGCATCTACGGTGGCTTGACGAACCCTGGGGTTTTCATCGTTCAGGGCTTGGGACAAAGTGGGGACAGCAATTTCAGTGCCCATTGCACCGAGCGCTTCAACGGCAGCTTGGCGAATTTGAGGATTGGGATTTTGTAGATCTTGGAGGAGGGTGGCGATCGCATTCAGAGCCTGTAGCACAAATTTCTCTAGCGGCTGATTGAGTGCGTTTGCCTGCACAGACAGCGGTTCTAGATCATCGGGAAGTTCAATGGTTAAAGTTTTGGACATTGCGATCGCCCTCTCAATGGCTTTATTTTATCGACTCCCCCAGATCCTGTCGTTGCTTTTAACTGGCCTTTCTTTTAACTAGCCTTCAAAAGCTTCTCCTTCAGCCAAGCATCGACCAGCAACTCAACCGAAACCTGTTGACCTTTCGCGGCCTCTAAAAGCTGGTTCATCAACTGACCATCTACTGAAACGAGGTAGCGATCGCGACGAACTTCAACCTCGAAATCAGCCTCTGGTAGTTGATCCTCATAGTCACCCATATCGTGAGTATCAAAGAATTCTACAAGTGCCTGCTGGGATTGAAGCTGGGGCAATCTGTCCGATTTATTTTCTGCCATACATTTTCCTCTCTTTGTCCGCCATATCTCTTGCACTTAAAAATCAAGACTTGAGTGGAAGGCTTGTAAATAAACAGAACTGGAAGGTCAATACTCCCAATGTTGTTCAGAGGGTTAATTGATGCAATTCGCTGTTAATTTAACAAGTCTTCGTAGGCATCATGTTGACCAATCCAGAACCAGTAGTAGTCATCACCTTGCTTCAATGCGACTGCTCGATATCCACCGCTAATTCGAGCAGACCAAAGTTTTTTTCCTACTTTCTTAAAATGCAGTGAAGGATGCTGCGAATCCTCCTTCCAGAGGCTATAAGCTTTTCGGGCTTGTTCTTTTACATCAGGAGGCAATTTAGCATATGCTTTCCAAAAATCAGCCGTTGCGAAGGACTTCATCTAAATCCCTCACGTTGCCATTTGCAATATCAGCTTCTGCTTGAGCAATCAGTTGATCTAACTTACCAGCGGACAAATCCGCCTCTATTTGCTGATCCCACTTCTCATCTAAGTAATCCTGAAGCCATTTTGCAAAGTCACGAACCTCTGCTTCTGGAAGTTGCTTGATCGCCGATTCAAGCTCTAAACGGGTGGTCATAGGGTATATCGTCCTGACTCAAGCAGATTATTTTGAACCAAATTATAGCGTTTCTGGGTCTAGCGTTGCGCTCAAAACCCTAGGTTAGGGATCTCCAGAATTTTATTTTCTTTTTCCCCACCGAAGTTCGGTGGGTAGGGATTTCCCTAGAGAGATAGGAAATGGATACTGAGTAGCCTTTAATTGCCCCTGGATTGGTGCGATTTCCTACACCAATGGAAACATAATCCTTTACAATTGGAAATGGTGCAATTGGCCTGAAGAGGGTTTGCTGAAGAGTCCTAGTGGCGGTAATCAAGACTAGTGATTGAGCGGGCAGAAGCCGAATTGGGCGAGTGACGAAGACTGCACTACATCTTCCGGTGCTGCCAGGGGTTGGAATGGAATGGGTGGGCGATCGCCGCTCCCCGGTTTCTTTCCGGACTACTGCGGTGCCCCACACGATGACCCAATCCAGATACCCTATTCTAAGAGGGTTCCCACCATTCGTCACCGTTAATCTAGAGAACAACTATGAAAGACCTCACTCGCTATCGGAATATTGGTATCTTCGCCCATGTCGATGCTGGCAAAACAACCACTACTGAAAGAATTCTGAAACTCACAGGCAAGATCCACAAAATCGGTGAGGTTCATGAAGGTGCCGCAACGACGGACTTCATGGAGCAGGAGCAAGAGCGCGGCATCACGATTCAGTCTGCGGCCACCTCCTGCTTCTGGAAAGACCATCAACTCAATATTATTGATACTCCCGGACACGTAGACTTCACCATCGAAGTGTACCGCTCCCTCAAGGTGCTAGATGGCGGCATCGGCGTGTTCTGTGGCTCAGGCGGGGTCGAACCCCAGTCCGAAACCAACTGGCGCTATGCCAACGAATCCAACGTCTCGCGGGTCGTCTATGTCAACAAGCTCGATCGCACCGGAGCCGACTTCTTCCGCGTGGTCAAGCAAGTGGAAACCGTCCTAGCTGCCAAGCCCATGGTCATGGTGCTGCCCATCGGCGTTGAAGAACAGTTCAAAGGCGTAGTCGATCTGCTCACCCGCAAAGCCTGGATCTGGGACGACTCCGGCGACCCGATGAACTACGAAATCACCGATGTCCCCGCTGACATGGTCGATCTGGTCGAGGAATACCGCGAAAAGCTGATCGAACTGGCCGTTGAGCAAGACGACGAGCTCATGGAAAAATACCTCGAAGGCGAAGAACTCACCGTCGAGCAAATCAAGGGCTGTATCCGCAAGGGCACCCGCGATATGTCCTTCTTCCCCACCTACTGCGGCTCCTCCTTCAAGAACAAGGGCGTGCAGTTGGTGCTGGATGCGGTCGTCGATTACCTGCCCAACCCCACCGAGGTCAACCCCCAACCCGAGGTCGATCTGGAAGGCAACGAAACGGGCACCTTCGCCTTCGTTGACCCCCAGAAACCGCTGCGCGCCCTGGCCTTCAAGATCATGGACGATCGCTACGGTGCCCTCACCTTCACCCGCATCTACTCCGGCACCCTCAACAAGGGCGACACGGTGCTCAATACCGCCACGGGCAAATCCGAGCGGATCAGCCGTCTGGTGGAAATGCACGCCAACTCGCGGGAAGAAATTGACTCGGCGCAGGCCGGAGATATTGTGGCGATCGTCGGTATGAAGAATGTCCAAACCGGACATACCCTCTGCGATCCCAAGAACCCCGCCACCCTGGAACCCATGGTCTTCCCTGACCCGGTGATCTCGATCGCCGTCAAACCCAAGACCAAGGGCGGTGACGAAAAGATGGGTCTGGCCCTCAACAAGATGGTGCAAGAAGACCCTTCCTTCCATGTCATGACCGACGAAGAGAGCGGCGAAACCATCCTCAAGGGCATGGGCGAACTGCACCTTGACATCAAGGTAGACATCCTCAAGCGCACCTACGGCGTTGAGGTAGAAGTCGGCAAACCCCAAGTGGCCTACCGCGAGTCCATCACCAAGCGCATCGAAGACACCTACGTTCACAAGAAACAGTCCGGTGGTTCGGGTCAATATGCCAAAATCGACTACATCCTGGAACCGGGCGAAGTCGGCACCGGCTATGCGTTCGAGTCCAAGGTCGTCGGTGGTGCCGTGCCTCGGGAATACTGGCCTGCCGTTGACAAAGGCTTTGGTGCCAGCGTCGATAAAGGCGTTCTCGCAGGCTATCCCTGCGTTGACCTGAAGCTGACCCTGGTCAGCGGTGGCTTCCACCCGGTAGACTCTTCGGCTCTGGCCTTTGAAATTGCCGCCAAAGCCGCCTACCGTCAAACCGTGCCCAAGGCCGGCCCCCAACTCCTCGAACCCATCATGAATGTCGATGTCTTCACCCCCGACGACTACATGGGCGATGTCATCGGTGACCTCAACCGCCGTCGCGGCATGATGAAATCCCAGGAAGCCGGAGCCGTGGGTGCTCGCATCAAAGCAGATGTCCCCCTTAGCGAAATGTTTGGCTACATCGGCGACCTCCGCACCATGACCTCCGGTCGCGGCCAGTTCTCGATGTCCTTCTCCCACTACGCCCCCTGCCCCACCAACGTGGCGGAAGCGGTGATCAAGGAAGCAAAGGAACGCCAAGCTGCTAAGTAAGGTTCGTTAATTCCTAGAAGGGGTGTGGCAGGTTATCTGTCACACCCCTTTTATTTATAAACTGTCTCAGTGTCCTGAAAGTCCTAATGTCAATGAACTCTCGTGCTGAAAAAGAACTCAGATTATTTATCAATGAGGCCAAACGGCTGACCTCGAAATCGTTTTACCAGCATTTCAATTCAGGTGAAGACATTTGTTTCTCAGATGACTCGATTCCTGAAAATCCTCCGACAATAGAGCAGCTTGAAGCATACCTACTACATTTTCGCAAATTCATTCAGAAAAACGATCGCATTTGTATCCACACTGCAAATCAGCATATTTATGAACTAGCACAGGAACAGACCTCTTTTCTAGATGAGTGGAACGCAAGATACACAACCTTCCAATCGCTACTAGAGGCAAAAGCCCTGACTGGTAGAGTTATAACCAACACCGCAGAAATTCTCGATTTGTCTTTACTCGATCTCTTTAGAGCTAGAACTTTTGGTGATTTATCCCACCTTGATCCTAAAAAGCAAGCTCTCCACCACAAGCTTTCCTCAAGTAGTACATTGGAAGGTTTGTATAAATTTGAGTATTATAGTTTGTTGTTTGAGGCTGGAGAGCTTATTGCTGAAATGGCAGATGTATGTACCAGACTCTTAGAGTCTTTAGAAAATCAGGTATGATTGAGACATGGAGTTTGAGTGGAGCCTGTCAAAAGCAGCAGCCAATTTCACAAAGCACGGTGTCAGCTTTGAAGAAGCAAAGACTGTATTTAATAATCCTCTGGCAGTCATTTTTGACGATGAGGCTCATTCCATTGCTGAGCAGAGAGAAATTATCCTTGGACACTCTCAGCAAAATCGGTTGTTGTTGATTTCTTTTACTGAACGACCGGGAAAGATTCGGATCATCAGTGCTCGTCTAGCAACTCGCCAAGAACGTGAATATTATGAGCAAAACACCTTCTGATCACTCCCCTGAAGATGAGCTTTTAGCAGAGTATCACTTTGACTATAAAAAGGCAAAACCCAATCGATTTGCATCTCAGGATGAAACTCAAAAGCTAAAAGTTGTCGTTCTTGACGAAGATGTTGCCCAGGTTTTTACAACCCCCGAATCGGTTAATCGGGCGTTGAGGGCATTCATTGAAGCCATGCCTCGGTGAATGAGCGATGCAACTCGAAGACTACTTCACTTTTCTAGCTCCCAATGACATTCGCCTTAGAAACACGCGAATTGGCATTGAAACGATTTTGTACGACTACATTTATCGAAGCCGTTCCGCCGAAGAAATTGCCAAGACTTATCCATCTCTAGATTTGGAGCAGGTTTACGCGACTCTGCTCTACTACCTGCACAATAAAGAATCGGTCACGCAATACATAACCGATTGGCTAGAGTGGGGGCACCGAATGCGAGAGGAACAGAAAAAGAACCCTCCGCCCATCTCCGAAAAGTTGCGCCAACTTCGTGCCGAACGACTTGCATCAGGACAATCCTATGCCAATCAAGTATTTGATCGATGAAAACCTAGATCCAATCTATTAAACACAGTTGCGACGTAGGGAACCTGAATTGGTAGTTTGGGCGATCGGTGATCCTAATACACCTCCTAAAGGCACTCTAGATCCAGAGATTCTAATTTGGTGTGAAAGATATAATTTTGTTCTAGTCACGAATAACCGAAGTTCTATGCCAGTTCATCTGGCTGATCATCTTGCTCAAGGTCGCCATATTCCTGGCATTTTTCAACTAAACCCTAACATGAGCGTGGGCGAAACTCTTGAAGAACTAGTGTTGGCGGCGTTTGCCTCAATATTGCCTCGGCAAATAAAGTGAAAGCGTGATGGGGGATGCTTCGCACCCCCTATCACGCTTTCACTTTATTTGGTGCATTCTCTTTCATTGCCGAGGCAATAGAAGGTGAATATGGCGATCGCATCTCATATTTACCATTACCTTGAAACGCTCTTCACCAGTGAGATGACTCAGTAGAAGGACACTTCACTCGTCCAAAGATTCTAGCTACAAGAACAACGGTAATAACTCATTATGCCTCTCTTCCACAGATGCTATTTGATTTCCATCTCCGAGCATTAGAAGAGGTTCATCCTTGGGTAACCTCCCCTGATTTATACTTGTCCTGGTTCGGTTTCACCGATGGTTTTTATCGGTTACAGATTGGCTCAGACTTGCTGTTCAACTACTCGAATGAGTTTGTGGATCACTGTGCTAAGGCATTTCCTGGAGTATACAGCGAGCCATTCGTAGATTACTATGTGGTGCGACTCTGGGAAGATCTCCTAGAGATACTTCCTGATGTTCTAGAACCCATTCCCAAGGAGCTTGCTGATTGGTTTACTCAGGATGAATCTGCTTGGTTTAACTGGGAGCGCAATGTCCTGGATTGGCTGGAGCGTCAGCCAGATGAAGACCAAGCTATAGAAACGCTTGATTTGGTCATGCCATGGCAAAATGCCCGGTGTTTAGATGCGGCTTATTTGCAGAATTCACCGAGAATTTGGATCTGGTGTGCTGACCTGGATTCTATCAACATTAGCTGGGATAACACAGGGATTTTGTTTGAAGGGATTCCCGTTTGGTCTGCCAGCCGAGGGCACTTTTCCATGAGTCGCGATCGCTTTCTCCAAGAAGTCCATACGTTCCATGATCAGTTTATGCGGTTGATGGCTGAGCGGGTTTATGAAGTGGGCGATCGCTTGCCTAGTCCCGAAATTCAGGTCGATCCACAGCGGTTGATGGATGAACATCTCGATCGGGAAACTGGGTTGTATTATGCGCTCAGGAAATCTCCCTATCT
>JALOOP010000160.1 GCA_025454315.1 Oculatellaceae cyanobacterium Prado106 | reverse complement strand
GGACGCGCCAGGGAGAGGCGATTAACTCAATCGACGCACAGCAAGACAGTGTCTGGAGCGTCAGTTGGAGTAGCGATGGGCAAATCCTCGCCACGAGCGGACGGGATGGCACCGTCAAGCTGTGGAATCGTCAGGGAGAGGCGATTAACTCAATCGACGCACAGCAAGGCAGGGTCTTGAGCGTCAGTTGGAGTAGCGATGGGCAAATCTTCACCACGGGCGAATGGGATGGCACTGTCAAGCTGTGGACGCGCCAGGGAGAGGCGATTAACTCAATCGACGCACAGCAAGGCAGGGTCAGTAGCGTCAGTTGGAGTAGCGATGGGCAAATCCTCGCCTCGGGCGGAGAGGATGGCACCGTCAAGCTGTGGACGCGCCAGGGAGAGGCGATCAAAACCATCGACGCACAGCAAGACCTTGTCTTGAGCGTCAGTTGGAGTAGCGATGGGCAAATCCTCACCACGGGCGGATTTGATGGCACCGTCAAGCTGTGGACGCGCCAGGGAAACGTGATCAAAACCATTGATGCACAGCAAGGCAGTGTCTTGAGCGTCAGTTGGAGTAGCGATGGGCAAACCCTCGCCACGGGCGGATCGGATGGCACCGTCAAGCTGTGGACGCGCCAGGGAAACGTGATCAAAACCATCGACGCACAGCAAGGCCATGTCTTGAGCGTCAGTTGGAGTAGCGATGGGCAAACCCTCGCCACGGGCGGAGCAGCTGGCACCGTCAAGCTGTGGAATCGTCAGGGAGAAGCGATTAACTAAACCGATCCCTTGAGTTGCCGCAGAGGGCTGCGATCGCGTTTACACGGTTACCCGACCTAGTTTTGGGTGGTGTGCGATCGTATTTTCCGAGGGCGGCGATCAGGGTGGGAGCAGGATGCGGTCGTGTTTACCGAGGGCTGCGACCCCGGTTGAAGAGGATGCGATCGGGTTTGGAGGGAGATGGGGTGTAATCAGGATAAGGGTAAAATAGTGCCACGAAATCCTGTAATGCTTACTCAGTGATGTTTATAGGCGAATGACCGATCAAACACTTCTGGGTTGATTTGCTGAGTGGTCACGCAACTCAGCAACGGTAAAATGCGGGCTTCAGATCCTGAAAAGACCGACAAACAGGAATGCACTAGCACTTTCTGGACAGTACATAGTCCTAAAATAGCCTAAACCTTTACTAGATAAGGATTTTAGGAAACTAAACAAAGGGATGCGTGGCTAAAAGCTTTACCTCATAAGGCTTTTAGTGTTTCGTGGCACTATTTTACATCTATCCTGATTACACCCCTTGTAGTTCTCGTTTGAGCCGTTTCATGACAAAGCTTTGAGCAGGTGCGAGGACATCAGCCTCTTCAGTTTACTCGTTTCATTCCAGCCAGTTCAAAGGGAACCTGTCAAAGATTTACATCCTGAATCATCAGGGATCAGTTCTAGCTAAATATAGTAAGTTAAATCACTAGAATACAAGTTCCTTGAAATCGAGAAGTTGCCCCACTATCGCTTCAGCCGATGCGCCAACAGAGTGTATCGCTCCTGGTCTTTCACCTGCTTCACTGACAGCCCGATCGCCTTCTGATCGCCCACCACAATCACCAGCTTCCGCGCACGAGTCATCCCGGTGTAAATCAAGTTCCGCGACAGCATCATGTAGTGCTGCATGAACACAGGCAGAATCACCACCGGATACTCGCTGCCCTGCGCTTTGTGAATCGTCGTCGCAAAAGCCAAGGTAATCTCGTTGAGGTCGGCATAGTCGTAGGTCACTTCCCGATCGCCAAAGCGAGCGCTCACCTCCTGGTCTTCCAGGTTCATCCCCGTAATCACGCCCAAGTCGCCGTTGAACACCTCCCGGTTGTAGTCGTTCTTCTGCTGCAAGATGCGATCGCCCACCCGCAGTGTCATCCCGCCCCTCACCATCTCCGCTTTGTTTGGGGCAGGTGGATTGATCAACTGCTGCAAGGCTTGGTTGAGCATTCGAGTTCCCACATCACCCCGCGTCATCGGGCAAAGCACCTGCACGTCCTTCGCTGGGTCAAACCCTTGCTGCGGAATCAGGTGAGTCAAGATATCTCGAATCGCTTGGACGCCCTTTTCCGGCTCCTCAGTCTTGAACCACAAGCAGTCAGAGCGAGGGGTTTTGGAGATAGGCTCTAACCTGGGATATTCGCCCTGGTTGATCCGGTGGGCATTGGTGATGATGGCCGAGGTCTGCACTTGTCGAAACACCTGAGTTAATCTCACCACTGGGATTAGCTCTGAGTGGATCAGGTCATGCAGCACGGCTCCAGGGCCAACGCTCGGCAGTTGGTCGGTGTCGCCCACAAGAAGAAGCTGGGCGGTGGGGGCGATCGCTTTCATCAGGGAGTTAGCCAGAAACAGATCCAGCATCGAGGCTTCATCTACCACGATCGCATCTGCCGCAATTGGACTCTCCTGATCTCGCTTGAATTTCATTGTCTTGGGATCAAACTCCAGCAGGCGGTGAATCGTTTTGGCTTCCTGCCCGGTCATCTCACTCAGCCGCTGTGCCGCTCGTCCAGTCGGGGAAGCGAGAGCGATCGTTTTGCCCATCGCTTTCCAGAGGGCCACGATCGTCCGGCAGGTAAACGACTTGCCGACACCGGGGCCACCGGTCAAGATCAACACCCGCTGAGTCGCGGCCATGACCACGGCCTGTCGCTGTTGCTCAGACAGTTGCAGCCCCGTCTTCTCGGTGAAGCGTTCGATCCACCGCTCAACCCGTATGCGATCTACCGTCAGGGATTGACGGAGGAGGAATTGAACGCGATGGGCTAGCCCCTGTTCGGTATGGAAGAAGGCGGGGGAGTAGCAGAGGAACTGCCCCTGGAACTCGCCGGGGCCTCCCTGCATCATCAGTTCTTCGTCCAAGACCATGTCGGTGGTCAGATTCAGGATGTCCTCGGGTTCAATGCGGTGGTCAGGCAGGGCGAGGCGGTTGACGACTTTCTCCACCAGTTCAGCTTGGGGGAGGAAGCAGTGCCCATCCTCTGCTGCCTTCTCCAGCACATGCAAGATGCCGCAGCGGTAGCGGAATTCGGAGTTCGGTTCGATGCCTAAGTGACGGGCGATCGCATCTGCAGTCACAAATCCAATACCATACACATCGGTGGCTAAGCGGTAGGGATTGGCGGTGACCGTGGCGATTGCTTCATCTCCATATTGCTTGTAGATCTTCACGGCATAAGTGGTCGAAACGCCATGCCCTTGCAGGAACAACATGACTTCCTTGATCGCCTTCTGGGTCTGCCACGCCGTTTGGATCAGCTTCACCCGATTCTTGGCGATACCGGGGACTTCGTTGAGGCGATCGATCTGGTTTTCGATGATGTCGAGGGTTTCCAGTTGGAAGTGGGCGACGATGCGCTTGGCCGTTACAGGCCCTACCCCTTTGATCAGTCCACTGCCCAGATATTTCTCGATTCCGGTAATGGTGGCAGGTTTGGTTTCCCGGTATTGGGTGACCTGGTACTGGGCACCGTACTTGGGATGCTCTCGCCAGGTGCCTTCCATCTGGAGGGTCTGTCCAGCCTGGATGTTGGCGAAGTTGCCGACGATAGTAACCAGGTCGCTGACACGGGGGGCTTTCAGACGCGCGACGGTGTAGCCCGATTCTTCAGAGTGGTAGGTGATGCGTTCGACCACGCCTTGAAGCGGTTCAATGGGGGGTTGTCCTGGGCTGGAGGAGGATGGCATGGTACAAATTTACCGCAAAAGCTCCCACTCAAAACGCTAGACTGAGGGCTGGTTGAGGTTGAATTCCCGTTGCTGGGTTATAGGAGTCTGCACTCATGCTGTCAGAAGTGTTCTTGGAGATAAATTTTGAGGACTCGGAGGAAGCGCAGCGCCAGCGTGACCTGCGGATGGAGGTGCTACAAGCGCAGGGGTGGGTTTGTGTGCCAGAGAACCCTTATCGAGTGGATGGTAAACGGATTTATCTGTTGACTGCTGATATGCCGAGTTCTCCAGAGGATAAAGCGGATCACTCTCCTCGCCGCAAGACGAAGCCTACTCGTTCAGACCATGCCAAGAACAAGTTTGAGCGACGATGAGGCGATCGCCCACCCGCCACCCTCCCCAATAAATCGAGAGGGGTTTGCATCTTGACCAGGATGCAAACCCCTCTCATTTCAGTTTTGATGTGGCAGCAGAGCTTGTGAGCCAGGAAAAGACCTTATTCGTCAGACATCTGGCGCTTCAGCCCATCGAGTTCAGCTTGCATAATCTCGATTTGATTCTTCAACTGAGCAAAGCTCTTGAGATGGTCGTAGCCATCCAGGGTTACCGTTTCATAGTCCAGGAATTGCGCTAACGCGAGTTCAATCACCTGGTTGGAGCTTAGTAGATTTTCTTTGGCATAGTCCTCGATCGCCGCCACCGCATTGGGAGGAAGCAGATCCGTCAATTGGATGTCGGCAGGGATTTTGAAGGAACGTACTGCAACCATCGCTGCAATCTCCGCTAGGGTGTACCGCTTTCGATTGAACTCCGGGGTAAGCGTGGAAATCACGATCGCCTCGATTATTTCTAAGTATGGCAGATCATCGCCGATTATGGGTACAACTGCAATTCTTAAGTCATCGATCGCATATCCTGCAAAAAAGAGATCGACAAAGACTCCATGCCGAGCGTTGAATCGCTGGCGAACATTGTTGCTTTTACCAACATAGAGAATTCTTTTATCTCGATGTTTAAACGCATAGATTCCTGGCCTCCGGGGTAGATTGCTGCCATCGGCAGTTGCTTCGTAACAATCGTCAAATTTAATTCGCTTCAGCAATTTGATGACTCGCTTGACCAACATGTTAGCGATCGTCAAAGTCCCAGATAATTGCTGAGGAAGGAAAGGTTTGGGCACAGAATTCTCCCTCTAATTGCCACTGCTTTCTACAATGGCCAGCAACTGCTGTAATAGTTTCTCCGCTTTGGCGTACTGCTGAGATGAAAGTTTTGCTTTTTTCAAGCGGCTAACCGTAGTTTGTAGGTTTGAGCGGAATGTTAGGGCGGGATCGGGGGTTGTATTTTCAGAAACTGGGTTTTTTGGCGTGAGATGGGAACGCACGGCCTCCGTGATTTGCTCTCTCGTCCAATCTTCAGCGATCGCCTGCTCCAGCAAAGCCTGACGTTGCGTATCGTCGGACATGCGAGCGATTGACTTTCCGGCGCTGTAGGGCAGCTTTCCGGCTCGAATAGCATCCTGAACATCAGCGGGAAGGTTGAGCAGTGGCAGACGGTGCTGCACGAAGGTCAACCAGCTAAAACGACCTAGCCCTTCAAAGGCATATTCCACCTCCCAAAGGATGCGCTCATAGATGGCTGAGTCCTCGTTGCTATCCATCCATTGCGCCAGTTGACCGTTTAAGGGGGCGATCGCAGCCATTCCCACACCCGTGTGGGTAACTTCCGATGATGTTTCTTCGGCCTTGCGTTTGCGATATTGCTGATGCAGACGGTAAAGCACTCGGGGCACTTCCTGGGATGGAAGTTGTAGTTTCAATGCTAGTAGTTCGACGATACCGAGGGTTTCTTCGACGGCATTGAGGTCTTCCCGGTTGAGGTTTTCCATTAAACGGATATGAACCAGATCCGCTTCTTTCCAGTGTTGAACTTCTTCGGGAGTTAAAATTCGGGAACGAATTTCGCTGAGATTAGCAGCTTCGGCTGCAAGGTATCGCCGTTCGCCAAAGACGAGTTCGTATTGAAACGAACCTTGAGCCGGTTGGAGGGGCAATAACAGAACAGGTTCTAAGACGCCATACTTTTGCACCGATGCGGTAAGTTGTGCCAGTTTGGCCGCGTCAAAAAACTTGCGGGGTTGTCTGGGGTTGCGGCGGATTTGATGGAGCGGCACGAAACATTCTCCAGCCGCAAGGGGCTGGGGAGATGGAGCCGTTGGGGTGACTTCGTAGAGCGAGGAGAGTCCACCGAGCGATCGCAGTTCCCGGTAGGGACGTTCAGATTTGGGAGCTTTAACCATAATGGTTTCACCTCTAGATGGTCTGGAATGGGGGATGGGGGTTATCGCGCTTTGATTTTGGATGCAGGTTTGGCAGGGTTACCCACACCCGTGTGGGTAGCGAGGAGAGAGTCGGCCAGGAATTGGATAGAGCCTAGGGCTGCATGGCGACGGTCGTAACGAGCCAGGGGAAGTCCAGATTCGGAAGCGTCTGCAAAGGCGGTGGCATTGGGGACGGGATCAAACACCTTGCCTGCGGCAGAAAGTTGCTCTTGCATGGCCTTTAAAACGCGCTGATGCTGGCTTTTGGCTTTGGCATACTTGGTAGGGATAAATCCGAAGATGCTGAGTTTGGGGTTGATTTCTCGTCTCACTAAAGCAATGGTTTCCAGCAATAGATCTGTGCCAACCCAGGATTTGTATTCAGTTTCGACCGGAACCAATACGCCATGAGAAGCGGCCAGAGCCGAAATGCTCAACAGTCCTAGGCTGGGGGGACAGTCGATGAGAATCCAGTCGTAGCGATCGCCCAACGGTTCCAACATCGCCGCCAATTTCCGTTCCCGGTTCATAGCAGAGAACAGTTCGAGTTCGGCTTTGCCCAGACGACGATTGGCGGGTAACAGATCCATGCCGTGGGCAGTGACGATCGCCAGTTCCAACGAGGACATTAGCGATTCTCGACTGGTGTAGCTGCCCATCAAGGGATCGTAGACCGTTGAGGATAATCCCCAAGGTTCAAAGTTGAGGAAAACTGTGAGGCTGCCTTGGGGATCAAAGTCAACCAGCAGCACTCTTTGATTAGCTTGAGCCAGTGCGTAACCTAAGTTGAGGGTTAGCGTGGATTTGGCCACGCCTCCGGCTTGATTGAAAATTGAAGTGATAATTGCCATAAGGCGGCATCAATAAAATTGAATGCCCATCATCATACTGGAAAACCAATGCATTGAAACAGGATTTTTGATTTTCCCACAATGTTTTTTGACAAAGGGACAATGGAATTAGCGTTGATCAGGCTCAATTTTTGATTTCAAGATTGCAACCACAATTTCAACAACGGTGGAGAGGGCGATCGCTTCATTCCATCAGATCTGGACAAATGCCATTCGCCCTTCAGAGAAGGTTCTGACTGATAGGCTTCAAGATTCTCTGTTGACAGATTATCGAGCCGTTTTACCCACACGGGTGTGGGTAGCCCAAATTTGAAAATAAATTCGATCGCGCCAAGCGCGAGACACAATTGCAGCGCCAGAAAACGGTGCAGAGGGCAAGAGTGCTAGAGGGTAAAGGGCTATCCAGTCCTGGACGCAAAACCAACAACACGAAAACCGATATCGTTGCCGCGGCCACCCGCGTCAATATAGTTGCGAGTGGCGGAGCGGCAATCCCGAGGAAAGTAGAACCAGGAGCCGCCGCGTAGTATACGATTAGCATCCTTTTCAGCTTCCGAATCAATCCACGCACTGCCATCCGAGGGGGCACCTTCATAACTGTCATGCCAATGATCCTGGCACCATTCCCAAACATTGCCATGCATATCCCAAAGACCAAACGCATTGGGAGGAAAACTGCCTACAGGGGTTGTTTCTTCTCGATAGATTCCCTTGGGGCCTTTGCCATAAGAACCCGACCAATTATATTTTTTCTCATCAGTGCCGCGATAATTGGCCAGATCGGTAGTGATCGTTTCACCAAAGTGAAATGGGGTCATAGTTCCAGCACGGCAGGCGTATTCCCATTCAGCTTCGGTAGGGAGGCGGTAGGGATGGTTGGTGAGTTCAGTTAGACGGTGACAAAATTCTGTAGCATCGTGCCAGGAGACAGATTCGACAGGGCGATCGTCCCCTTTGAAATTCGATGGATTATTGCCCATCACCGTTTGATATTGCAGTTGGGTGATGGGATAACGTCCCATAAAAAAGGATGGAACAGTGACTGGATGTTGGGGGCTTTCATCGTTGTCGCGATCGCCCTCCTCCTCTGGAGAACCCATGAGAAAGCTCCCGCCTGGGATCGAAATCATTTCCAGGATGACATTGGCGACTCCATTGCCCACTGGCGTTGTCGCCAAAACTTCTGAGTAATACTGGGCAGTCCGATGTTCTTCTCTAAGAATGAAGGGCATGGGAAGCAATATCTTGCGTGGGGGTGGGGCGGGGCGAGCTGTTCGCCGGAGCTACCAAGCTACCCAACCCCGTTTGCTTTTTGGATGCCCATTCCAGGAAAGATCCCAGAGGTCAGACATCACAGGAGCAGGTCTGGACTCTTACAAACACGCCGAATGAATCTCCCATCCATCCGCTCTGGTCTTGAAGAGTGCTGGACGCAAAACCAACAACACGAAAACCGATATTGTTGTTGCGGTCACCCGCGTCATTATTGTTGCGAGTGGCGGAGCGGCAATTCCGAGGATTGTTGTTCCAGGAGCCGCCGCTTTGGGTTGCCTGCCCCAGTTTGAGTATAGGGGAGAAAGGGGGAAAGGTGAAGGTAAGTTTAGGTTTGGGGTTGCAATTATACTGGGGCTAGGATGCCTACCACCCCTGGCATCTGAACCATAAAGAGTAGCCTTTAAAATTGGAGAATTTAATGGATAAACAACGAGTTATAGAGTTGCTGGACGGACAGCGGGATCGCTTAGAGGAGTTAGCGGTGAAAGCTCTGTATTTGTTCGGCTCAGTAGCACGAGATGAGTCAACGTCGGCAAGCGATGTGGATTTTTTGGTGGAGTTTAGAAGTCCGGTGGGCCTATTTACAATGTTAAAGCTGCAAGCTTTGTTGGAGGAGTTATTGGGCTGTTCGGTAGATGTGGGGACAGCAAATTCACTGCGCCCCCATCTTCAGGAAACGGTTATGAAGGAGGCAATCCGTGCCTTCTAGAGAGTTTTCCCTTCGGGTACAGGACATGTTCAACGAGATTTTGGTGGTAGAGGAAACGATCGCCGACTTGAACTTTGAAATGTTTAGCCAGAATCGGCAAGCAGTGCGGGCGGTTCTGTACAGCCTAGCGGTAGTAGGCGAGGCGGTCTCGAGTGTTGTTGAGGAATTAGAGGCAGCCGACCCACTGACTCCGTGGCGGCAAATCCGAGGAATGCGAAACATGGTGATTCATGAATATTTTCAGGTAGATTTGGAGATAGTGTGGCAAACAACTCAATTGGATTTGCCGACACTGAAGAGTTCTTTGCAGCAAATTTTGCAAGTGCTAGAAACCGAGGAAATATGATGGCAGAACAGGGGTAAGTCCATAGAAATTAAGTCTTATCCTTCTATTGTTATGTTCTGAACAACCCACACCCTTCTCACCCCAGAATCTCCTAACTAGGACAAGCAAATGCCCACTCATGGAAAATGCTTTGGCGCAAGCGCCAGGTATCAGCGTGTTCAAGATGCGCTAACCAGCTATGCATAGCTTGGGAGAGTTGGGTGAGGTTGATTTTGCCTGTGGCGTAGTCGGCCTGGAGCGATCGCAATCTCCCCCTAGCTCGACGAAGATTATCGTTCCTCACGCGCAAACAAACATCTCTAGGAAAGGTTTCGCCTATGGGCAGAATGCGAAAGCCGACAAAGTTGACACCGATGCGGGTTTCAAAAAGTTGGCTTTTGATAGGGTGAATGCGAAGTCGAAGCGAGGCCAAGTAGGATTCGATCGCTGCTCTAGCCTCAGCAAGAAATCCAGCATCGTCCGAGAACAGTGCAAAGTCATCGACATAGCGGAGATAATACTTGGCCTGAAGTTGCTGCTCAACAAAGTGGTCAAAGCTGTTGAGATAGCAATTAGCAAAGAATTGACTGGTGAGGTTGCCGATCGGGAGTCCGTGGGGGCGATCGACGGGAGTCAACAAGTCATCGCCAGGAAAATAGGACAGGACAGGTTCTTGGGGGTTACTGTGGTCAATGATGGTATCGATTAGCCAGAGGGTTTCTGGGCATTTGATTTTGCGGTGAAGCGTCGCCTTGAGAATTGTGTGATCAATACTGGGAAAGTATTTTTGCACATCGCATTGCAAGATGTAGCGGTAAGTCCGTGCGTATTCGATGCAACGTTTGAGAGCGCGATGGGTGCCAAATCCCTTGCGGTTGGCGTAGCTATCAGGAATGAAGGTGCGCTCGAAAATTGGAACGATGATGTTGCAGAGGGCATGGTGGACGACGCGATCGCGATAGGGCGCAGCCGAAATCAACCGGGGCTTAGGTTCAAAGATTTGGAAGGTGCGATATTCACCGGGGCGATAGGTTTGGGTTTTTAGTTCATACTGGAGTTGTAGAAGACATCGTTCCAGGTTGTAGTTGAAGTGAAGCACATTGGGACGAAAGCGTTTGCCGCGTTGCGCCTGACGGGCTGATTTGAGCAAGTTCTCAAAGTCAATGATCCGAGGCCAGAGATTGCCATGGCGTTTCATACGCTGGTTTCCCTATGCTTTTGCTGTTTGATCCAACCTCCCAAATCAGAGCCAATCCCGTTTAGGAGTCGCCCGGCATACTCATAGCGCTTGATCTCAATCAACTCAAAATCGAAGAGAAGCCGGGTTTGGTGCCGCAAAATGTCCAATCGACTATTTAACGGCATTAGACAAGCTAACTTATCCGGGCTATATCGGGCTTGGATCAATCCTTCCAGCAAATCGTAGAGGCCAGTGGTGATTCTATCTCCTAGCGTAAATTTATGATTTCGGGGCAGGCGATTAATGATAGGGACATACCACTTGATCAAGTCATAGGTTTTCTGAATAATCGGAAGCTCAGACATGTAGCCGTTTGGAGTCAGAGAGTACGCCCTTCATTATCCGCTTTTCAGTGCATATTTTTGAACGATTTACCCACACGGGTGTGGGTGACCCGACAGCAAGGAAGCCTCGTGTCTGTATGAGATAGATTTACCCACACCCGTGTGGGTAGCCCAAATTTGAAAAGAAATTCGATCGCGCCAAGCGCGAGACACAATTGCAGCGTCAGAAAACGATGCAGAGGGCAAGAGTGCTAAAGGGTAAAGGGCTATCTAGTCCTGGACGCAAAACCAACAACACGAAAACCGATAATGTCGTTGCGGACACCCGCGACATAACCGTAGCGAGTGGCGGAGCGGCAATACCGAGGATTGAGGTTCCAGGAGCCGCCGCGTATCACCCTTCCAACATTTTCATCCTGGGGAGCAACATCAGCATCAATCCAAGCCTTACCATCCTCATGAGGGAAATTTTGGTAATCACTGTGCCACTGATCCTCACACCACTCCCAGACATTGCCATGCATATCACACAATCCAAAAGCGTTGGCAATGCCAAACCGATCGACCGGGGTGGTTCCCTCAAAATCTTTTTTCCGGGTAATTTTGCTCTCGTTGTAATCAACGTCCCAATCGTAGTTCGCTAAGTCTGGAGTGATCATCTCGCCAAAGTGAAAGGGGGTCGTAGTACCTGCACGACAGGCATATTCCCATTCGGCTTCTGTAGGCAACCGGTAAGAGCGTCCTGTGTGCTGGCTCAACCGGGCACAAAACTCTTGAGCGTCCAGCCAGGATACTTGTTCGATAGGGCGATCGCCTCCCTTAAACTTTGATGGGTCAGCCTCCAGCGTCCGAACAACCTGGGGCAACTCTGCCACAAAACGCCACTGAGCCTGAGTCACCGGGTAGCGTCCCATCAAAAACTCTTGGACTTCAACCTCATGCTGCGGGTCTTCAGTGTCACGACGCTCTGGCTCATCTTTGGGTGAACCCATCTGGAAACGCCCTCCTGGAATCGGCACTAGCTCCAGATCTAATCCTTCAGTCAAGGACTCCACCAGACGCAAGCCCTGCCGCTGTTGCCGCTGAATCACCCATTCGCCTCTCCCTCGTCCTCCCAGACGTTGTAACCAGTTCTGTTGACGAAATTGAAGTGTTGCAACCGTATACTCAAAGGGTTGAAGACTATGCCTTTCATCTACTGGCAAGGGGGGACGATTCGATTCTTCTTCATCTACGAGATAAACGGTGACAAACTCCAGGGTTTGCAACGGCGGAAACTTAACCCGCGTGGGCAAGGATTCCATTTCCTCCAGGGATTCCACAAAGGTTGCATAGTGACCCCCCAGACGTGCGATCGCTGGAGTACTCACCCGAGCAAACTGCGCCAGGTCTTCGGTGCCTTCTGTTCCCTCCAACTGTTTGGCCAGCATCAATAGAGCGGTAAAACTGTAGAGCGATCGCCCCATCTTCTGCCCAATATATTCCGACATATGATCCAGCATTTGCTCCGCTTCGTTGCGATCGGCTAAATCCACTAAACGTTCTTGTACCCCCGGCACAAACCGATAGCTTTTCCCCAACGAACTGCCTGCTGCATCCTCTCGCTGCACCAACCCACTCATAAATATCTCTGCCAAATGCAGCGTCGTCGAATCGGGCAGCATCGTCTTCTGAATCAGATACACAATCGGCAACTGAATCGGCACAAATGCCATCAACGAAGCTAACCGTCGCGCAGGCAGCGAAGCCGTGGCATTAAACCGATGCACCAACTGCTCGGATGGAAGTGCGATCGGCTGTCTCCTCTCCCGATCCTCAGAAGCTTGCGGCTCATTGGTTGTCGGCTCATCTGCGTCCGGCTCATCCTGCCCCTGCTCATCAAACCAAACCCCCGCTGCCCGATACTCCCCAAACCCGGCCACCATCTTCGCCCACTGATCTAACGATTCTGGCTCCATCGTCACCAGCGGCAACTTCAACCCGCCCTTGCCTTTCCCCTCTGCCCACAGCGGCACCTCATGCAACTCCAGCGCCCGATTCGGTGTACCTGGTGTTAACCCACCCAGCTTCACCATCACGCCAGCCGTCAGCTTGGTTCGTCCCCACAATCGACTGGGCAATAGTTGCAGAATGGCGATCGGACAGTGCTTCCCCCAGAGGGCCAAACATTGCTTCTGAATCAGTCCTTGCTGCCAGGTCAAGGAAACACAATCACTCAGCACCAAAATTAAGCGTCGCCCCGAAGCATCAACCAACTCTTTGAGATTGCGAGGCGTTTGCCGACGAGAACCCGAGGGCTGGGAAAATAGCTTAATATCATCCCCTTCTCGCCGTAAATACCAGCGATTTACCGATCGAAACGCCCCCTGGTGTTCCAGCAGTTGCTTAAACTCCTGAATGGTTTCCTGCCAGATAAAACTTATGGGCGTTTCTTCAATCACCAACGCCACTTCCAACCATCGCTCCTGGTCAGGCTTCACCACCGTCATGCAAAACTTCCGCTCTGCCGTTTGCTCTGCTGTCTCCTCCTCATCCAGCACGGTGCGCGTATAGGAATCGACCTTTCGCATGAAGGGACGCAGCGATCGCCCAATCGATAAAGTTTTCCGTAGCGGGGGTGCGGTTGGCGTTTGCAACGGAATACCGCTGGGCGATCGGGGCTTAGAAGTAGAACGGGGGGCGGCTCCCTGAGCATAGAGTCCCAGATCGGGAGGAGGGGGAAGAGGGGCGATCGGTGAATCCAGAGTTTCCGTCCGAATCACAGGCGAGGAAGACTCGTCCAGTGGCTCATGCACCGTAGAGCTTTCGACAGGCAACACATCATGCGGCGCAACCCCATAACGCGCCAACCACAACAGATCCGCGATATTTTCGCCATCCCAATCGATTTCGGCTTGTCGCAACCGAGCAATAAACTGGGCTAGTGGAGAAAGATGACGCGACCTCTCCTGTGGCATATCTCTCCTCTGTGTCATTCCGAACCCATCCCCGACAGCGGCTTCAATAGCTGATCGCGCAGTTGATCACGGGCTTCACCGGACGGCAAATCCTTCTGCAACAGCAGATAAGTCCTTATGCAAAAATCATTACCCAGTTTCCAGATTCTTGTAAACTGGTAGATGAACGAATATCCTACTCTGATTCTATGCGTACTGTTGCC
>JALOOP010000159.1 GCA_025454315.1 Oculatellaceae cyanobacterium Prado106 | reverse complement strand
TGTACCGCTTTGAGTCCAACGTGCGGTCTGCAACAGTGCTTGGAATTGTCGGGGCGGGTGGAATTGGGGTTTCGCTGTATCAAAGTTTTCGATCGTTTAAGTATCCCAAGGTTTGTGCTATTTTAATTATTTTGATTTTAACCGTGACCATCATTGATACCGTGTCTGCCAAGTTACGTCAGAAATTGGTTTAGTGGTTCTTCCCACTATCTTCCCTCCGAGATTTCGCGCCCCCCAACCCCCAACTTTGGGTAGGGCTGATTCATCCTTTTGAAAAAACGGAAAGCCCGATTTTATCGTTAGCTGCCGAAACCCATTCAAACGGAGGAATTAGGAGTCTGAATTTTGTTTTTTCAGAATGAATCAGCCCTACCCAACTTTGGGGGAGCCAAACCTTCTGGGGGGGGCCTAGGAAGATTCAAAGTCTCCCAGAATTGATACTGTTGGTGAATTTCAAGTGCTTTAATCGGCTTCGTTTTTAGCCCACCCGTAGATGAATGATCCCGGTGGCGAATTTCAATCGCCTGAATCGGCTACGTTTTCAGTCCGCCCGTAGATGAATCACGGGCTATTAGACCAAAGTCCATTAAAATGGACTGCGGAGGCTGGAAAGCTCTCTAGATATGCTTTTCAACCCATTTTAATGGGTTTTGCTGATTAGCCTGCAATTCATGATGTTGGTGGCGAATTCAGAGCGCTCGGATCGGCTTCGTTTCCAACCCGCCCGTAGATGAATCACGGGCTATTAGACCAAAGTCCATTGAAATGGACTGCGGAGGCTAGAAAGCCTTCTGTACACGCCTTTCAACCCATTTTAATGGGTTTTGCCTAATAGCCCGCAATTCATTCGCGGGCGGGCTTGGAGCGAAGTCATTTCGGGATCTTCAGGTATAAAACGCTCGTCTACAGTACCTTTGGAATTCGCCATCGGTATCATTCATTCGCGGGCGAGTTTGGAGCGCAGCCAGTTCAGGTTCTCGAAGGATGAAACAGTCATCAGCAAAGCTTTTGAAATCTGCCAGCAGTATTATTCATTCACGGACGGGCTTGAAACGAAGCTTTTGCCTGAATTGTCAAGTTCAAAAGTCACAAGTCAATTCTTAACAAGCCCTTAGATAGAGCAATGTTTAAGCATCTACAAACAACCTGAAACGATCGCCCTAAAATGTTCCAGATCGGGAGTTTGCAGATTCGGCACCTTGGCGCGATCGTCCCACACTCGAAGCTGGGCTGCGGCTTCAGCATGGGGTTGGCGAATAAATTGGTCGGCGGCTTCTAGCGAAAAAATTCCACCCTGTAATTCCAAACTTCGTTTCGATGCTGGGGAAAGTGAATCCCAGTAGGACGAATCGATTGCACAGAGATAGCGCTTTGCGTTCACATGGAGGCGAATCGGTTCAGTAACGGCTTGGGGAAACAAAGTTTTCAGGATCGGCATCGCCCGATACTCATGGCGATCGTCAATGCCACGAACCGCAGCGTCTTCTCCCAAGTGATGAATCAAGTGACCGATGTCATGGAGCAAACACGCGGTGATTAACGCTGCCGAACTGTCTTTGGATTCTGCGATCGCCGCACATTGTAAAGCATGTTCCAGTTGAGTGACGGCTTCTTGGCCATATTGCTGATGTCCCTTCGTCGCCAAGGTTTCGAGGAGTGTTTCGAGGGTATTCATAGGTTCCAGGTGTAATGACAAGTCCAAGTGGATTGGGGGTGACGTTGATAAAAGCGCAGTTCCCAGGTCACCATGGATTGGGGCTGGATAGACTGCGTTGCCAATTGCATCAGGGTGGATGCGTGATCTGGAGAAAAGTCATAGGCGAGGCTAAGATGTAGCCAGGATTTGAGCCGCAGGGCTTCTTTGCGGGTGGGCGATTCGGCCAGGTCTGCAAAGCGTGGAACGAATTGTTTTAGCCAAGCCGATCGCAATTCCAACCCATGCCAATCCTCTCGAAAATTCATTTGGGTGACGGTGATCACGGGCGAAGGTGGGGGAGGAGATTGTGCCAAAGCCTGTTCGACTGCTTGCTGATAGTGTGCGATCGCCCCCTCTTCATCTTTAAAAAATCCCGTCAAAGTACAGTGAGGCATATAGCGATGCGCCGCATTGGCACCACAGATCTTCAAGCTATTTTGAAAATACATCTCAATCTGATCCGCCAGTTCTCCCGTCGGGCAAGCATACAAAATCAATTCGCTCGTCGCTTCCCCCATGCTGCTAGCCTCCGGTAAATCGTGCTACTTCTTTGCCCTGGATATAGACGGCTGCGATCGCCGAGGGCAAACTCTCCTCCGGTTTAACCAACAGAAAATCGGCCTCTAGTCCGGGTGCGATCGCCCCTTTGCGATCGCCCAATCCCACCGCTTTAGCCGGATGGCGAGACACCAATGACCAGGCATCGGCAAATTCCATCAGCCCCATCTCTGCCATTTTGAACGGTGCATGGAACAGGGACGGATAATGATAGTCAGAACAAAGACAATCGAGGACTCTCGCTTTGGCAGCAGCTTCCACGCT
Source organism: Oculatellaceae cyanobacterium Prado106 (assembly GCA_025454315.1). Taxonomy (GTDB): domain Bacteria; phylum Cyanobacteriota; class Cyanobacteriia; order Elainellales; family Elainellaceae; genus Prado106. The sequence continues at coordinate 20,600 of JALOOP010000159.1, read as the reverse complement.
CATGAACCCAACATGGGAACCGCCCCGCACCAAATTGGGCGCACCCATTAACACCGCCGCTCCATAAGCCTGGGATTGAGCCGCTAGATCGATAGAGGCTGGAAATTCTGCGATCGCCACCCCCCGCTTCGCACTCAACGCCACTTTTCCCGCACTATCATCATCATGAGATGCCACGGGAACCTGCGCGGCCTGTGCTTGCAACACCAATTTTTCTAACTGCTGTAATCCTTCTGATTCCTGTTCCAGCGCTTGTTCGATTAAAGCACGAATTTCCAAATCGGATAATTTAATGCGCTGTCGCAATCCCTTGGTGTAACGGATTAGGGTTTCATCATCCGTTGAAGGCGGCAGGTGATTATTCAAGGAAAGAAGCGTCACCTTTCTTGTCTCGATCCATTCACAGAGTTCATCAAAGTCCGCCGTATTAGCCTGTTCATGACGAATGTGAATTTGGCTATTCGCTCGGAGATGGTCTTTGCCCTTCAGGATGATTTCAATCATTTGTCTTGCAGTGGCTCGACTGCGTAACCCTGGCTCAAAAGAATCCGTAATGGAATAGTAAAATGTGGTGATGCCAGAGGACAGGAGGGCACGGTCATTTTCTGCGATCGCCATCTCCAAGGGAAACGTCACGCCGGGACGAGGGCAAATCATCCGCTCAAACGCATCCCCGTGAATATCCACAATTCCAGGCAGCATCCGCAATCCTGTAGCATTCTGGGCGACAAAACCCTGGGGTAGAGGGTTGGAGTCAATCTGAACAAAATGCCCCTCCTCCATGAGAACCGTGGCATCTTTCACCCAGCCGTCCGGGGTAAGGACATCAATGTCCTGAAACGCGAGTTTGGAGTTGCCCATGTCTGTTCTCCCTGTGAGGTCAATATTTCTATCAATAGACTTTCCATGGATGTTTGAGAATATTAATCCTCTCCTTACGCAACCCGCTGTCCTTTAGAAAACACAGCAGTCAGATGTGGAACAATGCCATCATCATGGACGGTAATCAAATCAGCGCGTTTGCCGATGGTTAAACTACCGCGATCGCCCTCTAGCCCGATCGCTTTGGCCGGGTGACTGGTCACCAGACGCATCGCTTGATAAAGCGGTTGACCCGTCTTTTGGGCAATCAGAAAAATCGATTGCAGCAGACTTTGGGGCACATAGTCGGACGAAATGATATTGACTAGATTCTGCTGGATCAATTCCATCGCCGAAATATTGCCAGAATGAGAACCGCCCAGCACCAGATTGGGCGCACCCATCAGAACTTGCAAGCCGTGACGGTGGGCGGTTTGTGCTGCCGCTAACGTGGTCGGAAATTCGGCAATGACGGCTCCTTCCTGGACGGCTAACTCGACATGCTCCACGGTGGTGTCATCGTGGCTGGCGATCGCCACCTGGTGAGCCTGCGCCAGTTCTACCAGGGCATGGCGACTCTGATCAGCATGTTCAATTTGTGCCTGCAATCGGGTTTGAATAAACTCATCCATCGCTTCTGCCGAGACACCATGTTTGCCCATGTAATATTCTTTGTACTTTTCCAGTTGAGAAAACTGGCGTTGTCCCGGTGTGTGATCCATCAAGGAAATCAGGGACAGCAACGGGTGATCCAAATAGGGGGCGGCCACTTCAGCGACCTGCTCGTAACCCAACTCACAGCGCAAGTGCAGCCGATGATCCACGGTGAATCTTCCGGATTCTTGTCGTTGACAAATCAGGTCAATCATTGGGGCAAAGTTGGTCATCCGCAGGGAAGTCGGCGTCACATCTCCAATGGCGATCGCATCACAAACCGTCGTCACTCCCGCTGCGGCCAAGTCCCGGTCATGGTGGGTTGCCGCCATTTCTAACGGCCACTGAACGCCAGGACGAGGAGACATGCATTGCTCTAAGTTGTCCGTGTGCAGTTCAATTAAACCAGGCAGCAAATAATCACCCTGTCCATCCTGACCCTGTGCCACTCGACCGGGCTGTAGGTCTGCAATTTCACCGTCGCGAACCACCAGCGTTCCCAGGAGTTCTTGGTCTGGCAATTGCAGGCGATAGTTGGTGTAGATCTGTTCATTCATGGCGTTGATTCGCAATGGAGTTTGGTGGGCAATGGCATTTCATTTGCAAAGGCTGGGCAGGGTGACCAAACTTAATTCTCCCGCTCGAAGGTTAACATCCGATTACAGAGGCGATCGCGCACTTCATCATCATGAAAAATACCGACAATAGCACAGCCTTTCGCCTTTCGCTCCTCAATCAGTTGCATCACAGCTTCCCGATTCGCTGCATCCAGCGCCGAGGTCGGTTCATCCAGCAGCAAAATCGGATAGTCTACCACCAGGGTTCGAGCCAGATTGACCCGCTGTTTTTCGCCGCCTGAAAAGGTGGTGGGCGATAATGACCAGAGGGATTCGGGGAGGTTTAATCGACGAAATAGGTCTTGCACTTTGGCGATCGCCACCTCCGATGAAAACCCCAGATCTAACAGAGGTTCGGCGGCAACGGTCAAGGCGGGAACACGCGGAATGATCCGCAAAAACTGGCTGACATAGCCAATTGTCCGTTGTCGGACGGTGATTAGCTCATGGGGCTGAAGCGTGGGAAGATCCACCCAGTCCTGCTGATGCCTCACCCAGATTGAACCTTTGTCGATGCGATAGTTGCCGTAGAGCGATCGCATCAAAGTTGATTTTCCCGCACCCGATGCCCCGGACAAGGCCACACATTCGCCCGCTGAAACGTTGAGGGAAACGCCCTGGAGAACGGGTAGCTGAACGCCATTGTGGACATGCAGGATGAAACTTTTGTAGAGATTTTCGGCCTGTAATTGCAGCGTAGGAGAGGAATGCATGGGATTAGGGGGTGAGGGTGGCACTGACGAGTTGTTGGGTGTAGGGATGGTGCGGGTCATCCAGCACCTGGTCGGTCAGCCCTTGTTCGACCACTTGACCATTTTGCATCACCATCAGCCGATGCGCCAGCAGCCGCACTACTCCAATATCATGGGTGACCAAAATCACGCTGAGATGCAGCGTCCGCACCAGGGAACGGATTAGATCTAGGAGTTTGGCCTGGACTGAGACATCCAGGCCGCCTGTAGGTTCATCCATCAGCACGAGCCGGGGTTGGGTGACCAGGACGCGCGCCAACTGCAAGCGCTGTTGCATTCCGCCGGAGAAGTTGCTGGGCAGTCCATCGATGCGATCGCCCGGAATTTCTACCTGGTCTAGCCATTCAGCGGCAGTCGTCCGAATTTTGCCGTAGTGGCGATCGCCCACATTCATCAACCGTTCGCCAATATTCGCCCCCGCCGTCACATCCATTCGCAGACCATCCCGAGGATTTTGCTGCACAAAGCCCCATTCCGTCCGCATCAGGATACGCCGATGAGATTCCCGAATGGTTCTTAGATCTAGAACCTGTCCCTGTCCATCCCAATACAGGAGTTGCCCTTGATCCAGCGGTAACTGTCCGGCAATGCCCTGTAATAGGGTGGATTTTCCCGAACCGGACTCGCCGATAATTCCCAGTACTTGACCAGGATAGAGGTCAAAGGAGATGCGATCGCAGGCCATAATCGCACCATAGGATTTACAGAGATTTTGCACCGAAAGGAGGGGAATCATCACGAAGATTGGGGGGATAAATTTTGGGACAGGGAACGCTGATGGCAATAGTCGGTGTCGGAACAAATCCAGAGGCGATCGCCCTGATCAGAGACGACCACTTCATCCAAAAAGCTGTCGGTTGAGCCACAAAACTCACAGATGCGTTCCCACTTCTCCACCGCAAAAGGATGATCCTCAAAGTCGAGGCTTTTGACCGAAGTGTAGGGCGGCACCGCATAGATCCGCTTCTCCCGTCCGGCACCAAAAAGCTGAAGCGCTGGACTCAGGTGCATTTTGGGGTTGTCAAATCGAGGAATTGGACTGGGACGCATCATATAACGGCCATGCACCATCACGGGATAATCATAGGCGGTGGCAATGTGACCATAATGGGTGATGTCTTCGTACAGCTTCACGTACATCGATCCATAATCGGCCAGAGCGTGCATTTTCCGGGTTTCCACCTCAGAGGATTCAATCCAGCGCAAGGGTTCAGGAATCGGCACCTGATACACAATGATCTGTCCAGCTTGCAGTGGCGTTTCGGGGATGCGGTGGCGGGTTTGAATCAGCGTGGCGGCGGTAGTTTGTTCGGTTGTTTCCACACCGCAAACTTTCTGGAAAAACCGTCGAATATTAACCGCATTGGTCGTATCATCGGCTCCCTGGTCAATCACCTTCAGCACATCCGTCTGCCCAATGACAGCGGCAGTCACCTGGATGCCGCCCGTTCCCCAACCGTAGGACATGGGCATCTCACGGGAGCTAAAGGGAATTTGGTGACCGGGAATGGCCACGGCTTTGAGGAGCGATCGCCGAATCGATCGCTTGGTTTGTTCGTCTAAATAAGCAAAATTGAATCCTGAAATCATACCCCGTTCTCTACCTTCGTTTCTTTCACTGATTCATTCCTCACTTATATTTCTCGTTTTCATTTCTCACCTTTATTCCTTGTTTTTATTCCTCGTTTTCATTCCTTGCTTCATCCATTGTTTTATTTCTCGTTCCATTCTTTGTTTCTGCTCTTGTAGGTTCTACCGTATCATCTACTGTTTCTTCCCTTCCAGTTTGACGGAGTTGACGCACCAGGTTTAATTCAGCTTGAAAATCAATGTAGTGCGGCAGTTTCAAATGCTGTACAAACCCTTGAGCTTCTACGTTATCAGAATGGGATAAAACAAATTCCTCATCCTGTGCTGGATTGGCCACCGCTTCCCCCAACTCTTTCGCTTGCAACGCCCGATCGACCAGCGCCATCGACATCGCTTTACGCTCGTTGTAGCCCAAAGTTAAGCCGTATCCTTGCGTAAACTGGGGTGGCTGCACTTTGTTGCCCTTAAACTGATTGACCATCTGCACTTCGGTGATGGAAATTTCGGCGATCGCCACCTCAAATCCCAACTCCTCCGGCGCAATCAACACCTCCACCTGCCCCACCCGAATCTCCCCCGCAAAAGGATGGTTATTGCCATACCCGCGCTGGGTCGAGTAGGCCATACCCAACAAAAAGCCCTCATCGGCACGGGACAGGTTTTGCAGCCGGGCATCCCGTTCCGCAGGCAGGGAAAGGGGCTGACGGGTTAAATCAAAGGGTTGGCGATCGGCCTCTTCAACGGCGGGTTCAGGGGTGTCTTTAATTGTTTCTCCCGTAGTTTCTTCAATATCTTCAGTGGCTTTAACCGTATCTTCAGTAGCTCTTTCAACAGATCCTTGAGTGGCTTTAACTGCTTTTTCAGTAGCTTTTTCAACGGATTCCTGAGCAGCTTCAACGGCGTTTTCAGCGAATTTTTCAGCAGATTCTCCAGCAGATTCTCCAGCAGATTTTCTAGCGAGTTTTTCGACAGATTTTTCAGCGACAGATTGAATCAGTCCTTCCTGCCGCAAGAGTTCCATGACGTGAGGCATGGCGGCTCGGTTGGGTTCTGCTTCCAGAGCCACGGGTGCTTCACTTTCTGCCATCAGCTTAAAGTCCAGCAATCGGTGGACATAATCGTAGGTTGCGCCCAGGGCTTGCCCCCCTGGAACATCCTTGAAAATCGCAGAGATTCGCCTTTGCAGGTTCATCTGCTGCGTATCCAGCGGTTGACTGTTATAGAACCGAGGCAAGGTGGTGCGGTAAGCCCGGAGCAAAAAAATGGCTTCCACCAAATCTCCCCAGGACTGTTTAATCGCTAGGGCTGCGAGTTCTGGATCGTACAAACTGCCCTCGCACATCACCCGATTGACCCCCAACGACAGTTGTTGAGTAATCTGATCCAAGGTCAACTCCGGAACCTGGGGATCGCCACGCCGCCACGCTTTGAGCAATGTCTCTGCATTTTGAATCGCAGTTTCCCCGCCTTTGACTGCAACATAGGCCATGTTAAATATGCGCTCCTTGTGCCATCTCCAAAACTTCAGCCACAGAGGTTCGTGGCAATCCCATGACCGTCGTCTGAGCCAACAGAAACACATCCACACCCAGCGGATATTGAGGTGTCATCTGCTGCCAGTGATGCCAGAACTGCGAAGAAAGTGGGGGTGCGATCGCCCGTTTCTCTAAAATCCCTGCCCCCCGTAGCTGAACCTCAACCCCTTGATCCCAACCCGCCACCTGCACCAGGAGCGTTGTCGATTGTTCAGGGTACTCATCAGTTCCCCAGCGAAAGCCTGCGAGATCTGGCACCTGCATTCCGTCCCACACTAGGGCAAAGTCAGCCCCCTGCGGCTGAGTCGTGATTCGGCATCCCGTGTGGAACCGTAGCCAGTCCAAAACCGCTCTATCCCCGCCCGTTTGCACCCAAACTTGAGTGTCCATATCCATCAACGTGAGGCAAGCTGCGGCACAAGCAACGGTCATGCCCGGTGGGGGTTCCAAGGCGGGTGAAATGGGAAAGACTTGTCCGGGGTGTGCCAGGGCATTGAGCAGCGATCGAAAGGTCACTTGGGCATCGTGGACGGGATCTGGAAATCCTGCAAGCTGAGTGATCATAGGTCTGCAAAGTAGTGAAACAAAATCGTCAGGGAATGTAAACTGCGAAAAATAAAAATCGTAAAAAGTTCAATAGATTGCCCTTAATGAATTGCCTTTGATGTATAGCCTTTAATCTATTACCTGGAAGCTGTCGCCTTCGATTTTCAATTCATCACTTTCAATTCATCACTTTCAATTCATCACTTTCAATTCATCACTTTCAATTCATCACTTTCAATTCATCACTTTCAATCTACTGCTTTCGATCCAGGGTGAAAAAATTAACCTTAGTGGCTTCAACCTGTCGTTGCTGTATCTCTTTTTGCTGTTGAGCCAGGGTTTGTAAAAATTCAACCACCGTCTCCTGTACTGGGTCATACCAAACGGGATGCTGGAGTAGGGCATCACAAATCGCCGCTAACTCCGCGTGACGGTGCGATCGCCCAGACACATAGCCAAACCCTGCGATCGCCCCACCCCCCTCATCCACGTCCAAACCAGTGTCCAAATCAGCCTCCAATTTCACCACACACCGAGTCAGAGTCATTTCGCCCACACAAAACGGTTCCCCCGATCCATCCATACGCCCCTGCACCATGACCAAACCGATTTCAGGCGGACGCAAAAAGCGGTAAGGCGGCAACTCGCCCAGCATCGCAACTCGACTTTCTAATGCTTCCAAAGAGGCTTTTGCCAGCGTTGCCATCCACAGTTGGCGCGGTTTGATAGAGGTCATGAGCCGTTCCAGTGATTGATCCCTAGGGGTGTCGATTGAGTGTGCGATCGCCCCATCAACCTGATTAAGCGGCTTTGAGGCACCATGGATGCATCATTGGGTGCGACGAGGGTATTCGTCAAGTTTCTAGAATACATTTGCCAGAGGTTGCGATCGAATCCCCAAATCCAAGGCACCTCAATCTGTTGTTGAAATGTGACACTGGCTCATCAAAAAGAGGCAGGGCACCGACTGCCCCACCTCCTTCCCAAGGCTGCTACCAATCACTCCGGCAATTCAAGAAATCACAGGGGCGTAGGCCAACCCATACCCACCTTGCTCCCTCATTACCTCATCAACTCTCAGAGTTCCTCACCATAAACAGGCTTGTAGTAAGGACTTCAGTCCTTACAAATCCGTAGGACTGCCCCAGATCCCCAAGGACTAAAGTCCTCACTACGAACCTATTCGTTGAGCGATCGCAAATACCGCCGAATCAACCCGATCGCCACTGCAGGCGTTTCCAAGTGGGGCGTTAATCGAACATCCTCTAAATAAACCGATGCCCGGATCACCGTCGGATTGAGTTGTTCAAAGCGTTCTCCCAAGTTTGGACTAGTGAATTCCGTTTTTCGTCCCCAGATCATCACCGTGGGAGTTTGCAATTTGGGAATATATTGGGCAAGATCCAGGCTCAACCGACCTTGTAGAAACGACAGGGCAGCATATTCAGCGTTGGGTTGCTGTGCCGATTGCAAGTAGGCTTCGACGATCTCAGGGGAAATGCGATCGCGCTGAGCAAACTGCCGTTGTTCCAGAAAACCTCGAATGCCAGCGGAATTGGCCACCCCCAACTGATAAAACGCCTGATTGAGAATAGGAATTTTCAAAAATTGAGCAAAGGGATTGTCGCTATAATCCTTTTCAAAGTCATTTAATCCGGCTGGATTCATCAGAATCAGGGACTGAAACAACCCTGGATTTTCTACAGCCGTCCGGATGGTAAATGCAGCGGTGAGTCCGGAGGCCATGACCGAGACGGGGCGATCGCAGGTTTTCTGAAGAAATTCGGCGATCGTTTGAGTATAGTCCTCCACCCGATATTCTCGGGCAGGATGCGCCGATCGCCCCCAGCCAATCAGATCCGGTGCCAAAACCCGATACCCTGACGCAAACGCAGGATAGACCTTAGACCACTCATAGGCCGAAGAACCCCCACCCAGGGCATGGAGAAACACCAGAGACTCTGGGTTAATCAGATTTTGCGGCCAGAGCGAGGCATGGGCAGCATGGTCAGCCGTGTAGTAGACCATCTGGCCAAGGGCGGTTGGCACTGACTTTGACCCGAATCCCAAGGGAATAAACATGAGACTTGCCTGAGTTGGAATGTGCAGTACGACATAATCCTACAGAGGATAGGGTAAGACGGCATCATTCTAAAGATCAAGTCCATTCTGGGTTGGAAACAAAATCAATGAGAAGACGAGGTGCGTTTATTTTGCCGCTCAGGACTATTTACAGAACTATTTAATGGCTTCAAAGTATAGGGATTCTTCCGGATGGTTGTCCAGGCGATCGATATCAGGGCATTGCCCGACCTGGTACGCGAGGGTACGAACCTGGCTGAAGCCCTTACTTCTAAAGAGTTTTTCTAAGGAAGGCCCGGTGAAAGCAGTATGGTGGTTGCCTCGGATATCTTCTTTGCCTCGGGTAGAAGCCTCGTAGATAGCCGTGATGAAGGCGCTGGGATCTTGGCGATCGTAAAGGCTGATGATTTTTTCTAGATCAGGCACAACAATCCGACAAAGACCACCCGGAACCAGACAACGGTAGAGTTCTTGCACCAGGTTGGCCACCTCCCGACTAGAGAGATGCTCAATGACATGGGAACTAAAAAACACATCGACGGAATGATCAGCGTAGGGTAATTTCTTCGTCAGATCGAGATAATGCAGATTGTGAAATGCCTTGTTCTGATGCAACTGAAAGGATCGCTCAGGAATGAACTTGAGTTTGTAGAGCAACAAAGGGGCAAACGGAACCTTAGCAATCCACATATTCGGCGTAACATCCGTATTGATCCAGCCTTCGATTCCTTGATCGAACGCGCCCAGGTGTATTTTGAGTGACATAGCTTCTTCCGTTGAATGGGTAAGTACCACGGCTCATTCAACAGAATACAAAAGCTCCTAGCAAAATTTAAACAAAAACAAGCTAACCCTCTGAAATTCATCGAAATTTCATCCAGACCCACCCACAAAATTCCTTGAACGCCCTTTGATTCGTGCTACGAAGTCTCAACAAAAAACATTCTAGAGATTAAATTAGAACGCTATGTCCTAGCGCTATGTCTTAGACTGTTCCGACATCAAAATTCACCTACTCTCGCCATTCTAAGTCTTGCTCGCTGCGCCAAGGCTTCAGCTTGTGCAGCTAGGATGCGTCGTCGTTCTGACATTGGCAATCTCATGAATGCACGGCGATCGCTAGCCTGTCCAGAAGGCGGTTGTTCAGGAATAATGACTATCACTTCTACGGCTTGTCCGACAGATAACTCTGCGATCGGAATTTCCAATCGATTCCCAGGCTGCACCGTCGTCGTTAAATAACGAGTTTGTTTCATGGTGTGTCCCCGAAATGGCTTTAAGATTAACGTTCAGCCCCTGCATTCAACCCATAACTTGCAAGGACATGCATCCCACGCATTGCCTACATTGGTCTATCCAAATATTTATCCGTCTAGGACATAACCTGATTTGCGGCTCTCCGTCCTGAAAGTAGCGCACCATGAACCGTAGATGGGTAAGCCTTAGAAGTTGCTTCGCCTGCAAAGAATAATCGATTGTTGACGGGTTCGGCTAACTTATCGCGATCGCCCCCCTCCCCGCCCACACCAATGTAAGAATACGATCCTCTCGCAAACGGATCTTGCTGCCAGCGCGTGATCAACCAGCCCGTGGGATTGGGAATCCGATTGCCGTAAATTCTGCGGAGCGTATTCATGCCGTCGCGGACAATGCGATCGTCACTGAAGGCTTCAATTTGACGGCCATAGGTGCCTGCATTGAAGCCCATCAAAATCGGCTGATTGAGATATTTCTGATAGTTATAGAACTCGCACCACTGGCCTTGTTGCGGCGAAACATAGCCCAAAATTTCGCTGTCCTCATCCCAGAACGCTTGGGGAAACTGAAAATAGACTTTGTTGAGAATACCCATGCCCAGTTTTTGCATGGCGACTCGTTTCGACCGGGGCAGAGCAGGCGAAAATTGCACCGCACCACTTTGCAAAACACCCAACGGTAAGGTGATGACGACCTTGGCAGCCGAAAAACTGCCCCGATTGGTGAAGACGCGCACCCCAGAGGCATCCTGTTCAATGCGCTGGACAGTTTGCTGGAGTTCAATCGTTAAACCTTGGGCGAGGTGAGTGGCGATCGCTTCATAGCCGCCCGGAAACAAAACATCCCGTCCTGCAAATTCGCTGCCTGCATCCCAGGAGTAAAGCGAGAGTTGGGAAACATCAGCGGCATACTCAAGTTCAATTGCATTGTTGATGGCGTAGTCGAGTTCGGCGAGTTCTCGACGGTTCAGCGCATAGTGGGCGGTGACTCGCTGAATTGCCTGCTGGAGCGAGATATCGGGTTTGTTGGCTGCTTCCAGAGTTGATCGCTCCTGTTCCAGTTTGGCGAGGAGGCGATCGAAGCGTTGCTCAATTTGGCTGACTCGGGTATCGGAAATGACCTGACCATTGCGATCGTAGAGGATGCTGGCGTTGTAGTCGGTGGGAACGGTTGCAATTCCGGCTTGACGGGCAATTTCGGTGAGCGGGTTATTGCGAACGCCGTGAATCCAGGATGCTCCCAGATCTAGGGGGATATTTTGCAAAGCGCGATTCGTCCAGAGGCGGCCACCGATGCGATCGCGCCCTTCCAACACCCGCACCTGATAGCCCTTGGATTGCAAAACTTGAGCCGCTGCCAATCCGGCTACCCCAGCGCCAATTACCAGGACATCGGATGGGGGTCCGCTGCTTGTTCCGGATGGCGTTGTAGAATTGACGGGGGTGGAGGTGGAGTCCGCGAAGGCAGTGAGGCGATCGCAGCTCACCAAACTGGCCGAAGACCAGAGGGTAAATTTCAGGAGCGTTCGACGGTTGATCGGCAGCATGGGCATATTTCTGGATCGAATCTGAAGACCGAATCTGAAGACTAAATCTGAAAATTAAATCGAAAACCCAAATTTGAGAAATCAAACTTAAACTCATCGAATCAGAACAAAATAGCTCGTCACAAAGTGGTACAGAACTTCACATCAGGCGGTAGGCTAGAAAGCTGAACCCCCGGACGGAGATTCCATTTTTTCCCCCTAACTTACCCAACGCCCACTCATTCAACGCTCAATTCTTATGTCAGAGCCTACCCTTTCCGAATCCACTTCTCAGGCCGTGCCTCTCCCTGAATCCGAGGCCAACAGCGATTCTTCCACCGAAGCCTTACGCGATCGCAATGCCAAAACCCGCCAACTCTTGGGCATGAAAGGCGCACAGGCGGGAGAAACCTCCATCTGGAAAATCCGCTTGCAGTTGATGAAGCCCATCACCTGGATTCCCCTGATCTGGGGCGTGGTCTGTGGGGCAGCCTCCTCGGGCAACTACCGCTGGACGCTGGAAAATGTGCTGATTTCTGCGGCCTGTATGCTCCTGTCCGGCCCCCTACTAGCCGGATACACCCAGACGATCAACGATTTCTACGATCGCGAAATTGACGCCATCAACGAACCCTATCGCCCGATTCCCTCGGGAGCGATTTCCATTCCCCAGGTGACCACCCAGATTCTGGTGCTGCTGCTGGGTGGGATTGGAGTGGCCTATCTGCTCGATCTGTGGGCTGGCCATGCCTTCCCCACCATTACGGCACTGGCGATCGGTGGTTCCTTCCTCTCCTATATCTATTCCGCTCCGCCGCTGAAGCTCAAGAAAAACGGCTGGTTGGGCAACTATGCCCTGGGCGCAAGCTATATTGCCCTACCCTGGTGGGCGGGACACGCGCTGTTTGGCGAATTGAATCTGACGATCGTGCTGCTGACCCTGTTCTATAGCTTGGCCGGACTGGGCATTGCGGTGGTCAATGACTTTAAGAGTGTGGAGGGCGATCGCCAACTGGGCCTCAACTCTCTCCCGGTCATGTTTGGCATTGGCACAGCGGCCTGGATCTGTGTGCTGATGATTGACATCTTCCAGTCTGGGGTTGCCGCCTATCTCATGTCTATTCACCAAAACCTCTACGCCGTGCTGTTGATTTTGCTGATCATTCCGCAAATCACCTTCCAAGACATGTATTTTCTCCGCGACCCGCTAAAAAATGATGTCAAATATCAGGCCAGCGCTCAGCCCTTCCTCGTGCTAGGAATGCTAGTGACCGCTCTGGCACTGGGTCACGCCGGAATCTAGCCTGACGAACTGGGTGGGGAAATCCTCTGGCTCGGTTGTGATTTGGGTCAAAAAGGTCTAAGTTTAGATGAAGTTATTGAGATGAAGTTAATTGAAGTCTTTTGATTTCATTGACTTAACACTTTTTTGACCCTTGAACACTAGATTCTTTTATCAGAGATATCTCCCGAAGATTTTCTAGGGAGATTCGTCACTTGAGCGATCGCCAATTTCTGCTTGACTTTTTTGATTTCATGCTAACCTTGGGCGATCGCATCGCCACTTGGGATTCTCAGTCCGTTTGCACCTATCTGTTTGAGCCGATTGATTGGCGTTGCTCCCAGAAAATGCCCCAGAAAATGCCCCAGAAAATGCCCCAAGAACTTCCCCTTTTCCGTCATGGCCTAAATTCACTGAATTAACCATTAATAATTAACAGTGAGTCTAGACCTTGGATGAATTTGATGAAGCTATAAGGCATGGTGCTGATGTTCCCCCGCTTTTCATAAAAATTATTCTTCCAAAACAGTTTTATTAGCTATTACAAGATTGGGCGTTTTAGAAGTTGGACTTTGAGGTTCAGGGCTGCTGTTTTTTAAGAAGAGCCGTTTTATTCTGGGTAAGGCTATTTTGGGTCAAGCGATCGCCCGCTCACGATTCTCAAAACAAAATTCCCGAATCAAAATTCCCGAATCAACTTGGCAGCGAAGAATAATGTTTGAGGGTAGATCATTGAATCAGGCAGACACTTGTGGGGTTTGTGAGGAGTTAACGTGAAAGATTATCAAACCAATTCTGGGGATCTCTCCAACCAACGCATCGGACGAAACTCAACGAAACCCACCACAGAAATGTCTGGCAATCCACAATTTTCCAACCACAGCAACGAACCCGAGCTTCCCGCCCTGCCGATGTTCGATCGCGCCGAGGACATCGAAGTTGAGCATGTCGCCCCGCCCCCGCCCGAAAAAGGCCGTCGTCGTTCTCCTCGCTTCTCTTTGCCGCCTATGCCCAAAGTACCGATGCCGCGTCGATGGTGGACTTGGGCGCTGTTGGTTCTGGGACTGGGCGCAGCCGGTGGTGGCGTTGCCCTCCAGCAAACCCTGGCGGCGATCGAACGCGACTTGCCCAACCCCAAGGATGTGTTGACCTACAATCGCGCCGGATCAATCACGATCAAGGCCGAAGACGGCGCAGTATTGCAGCAAATTGGCCCCGCCACACGCGACAAGGTGACCCTCGCCAAAATGCCCAAGCTGCTCAGCGAAGCCTTCATCGCCTCCGAAGACACCGACTTTTATCAGCATGAAGGGGTGGACTATCAGGCGGTCGTCCGCGCCAGTCTTGCTAATCTATTTGCCGGACAGGTCGTCGAAGGAGCCAGCACCATTACCCAACAGCTTTCCCGGATTGCCTTCTTGGATCAGGAGCGCAGTCTGGGGCGCAAGGTGCGCGAAGCCCTACTCGCCCAAAAAATGGAGCGAGAGCTGCAAAAAGACCAAATCCTTGAAAGCTATCTCAATCTGGTTTACTTAGGCGCTGGAGCCTATGGTGTGGCGGATGCGGCCTGGGTCTACTTCAGCAAAACCGCCGATCAGCTTACCCTGGGCGAAATGGCGATGATTGCGGCCATGGCTCCCGCCCCCAGTAGCTTTTCGCCGTTGGTCAACCCAGACTTAGCCAGACAACGACGCAACATTGTCCTCCAGCGCATGGTTACCGCTGGGTTCATCACCGAGTCTGAGCGAGCCAGTGCTGCCGCCAGCCCCATCGAACTCAACCCCAGTACGCCCAAGCATCTCTACAGCGAAACGCCCTACTTCACCTCCTACATTCAGCAAGAACTGCCCAAGGTCATCTCCGGCGAAGAGCTGGAGATGGGCGGTCTGACGGTGGAAACCACCATGAACCTGAAGTGGCAGAAACTGGCGCAGGATACGGTCAAGAATGCGATCGCCGACTATGGCTACGGTCAAGTCTTCGAGCAAGCCGCCCTGGTTGCCATTGACCCCCGCAACGGCCAAATCAAAGCCTTGGTGGGCGGAGATGACTTTGAAAAGAGCCAGTTCAACCGCGCCACCCAGGCTCAACGCCAGCCCGGTTCAACCTTCAAAGCATTTGTGTATGCGACGGCGATCGCCGCTGGCTTTTCCCCCTACACGACCTACGTAGACGGCAAACTCATCGTCGATGGCTACGAACCCAGCAACTACAGCAAATCCTTCCGGGGAGCCATGACCATGAAGGACGCGCTGGCCTCCTCGATTAACATTGTGGCGGTCAAGGTGCTGATCGATGTCGGCTTCGACCCCGTGATTCAGCTTTCTCGCAAAATGGGCATCAAATCGCCCTTGCTAGGAGCCTATGCCCTCTCTCTGGGCGCTTCCGAAGTCAATCTCCTAGAACTAACCAGCGCCTACGGCACCCTAGCCGCAGAGGGCAACCACTACGAAGCCCATGGCATTACCCGCGTCCTCAATCGCTTCGGCAAAGTTATCTACGAGTCCAAGGTCAAGCCTGTCCGAGCCATTGACGCAGACAGCGCCTCCATCACCACCTGGATGCTGGAAGGCGTGGTCAACCAGGGAACGGGCGGTGCCGCAGCGCTTCCCGATCGCGGTGTTGCTGGCAAAACAGGCACCTCCGAAAAACGACGCGACCTCTGGTTTGTCGGCTATATTCCCCAGCTTGTGACGGGCGTTTGGATGGGCAACGACGACAGCAGCCCCACCTGGGGCGCAAGCAGCACCGCTGCCGCCACCTGGTACGACTTCATGATTGAAGCCACCGACGGTATGAAAGTCGAAGAATTCCCCGATATTCCCGATGTGGAAGGCCGGGACGGTACCATCAAGGCCGAACCGATCACGCCTGGTCGGATGACGGCCAGCGATGCCGTTGGCCCTGACACCAGTGCGGATCAGGATAGCGGCAGTTCCGGCGGCTGGAGTGACCCCACGGTGGACTCCAGCGGCAGCGGCTCCTACTACGAAGAACCCACCTACTACGATGACGGTGGTTCCTCGGGGTCTGGCTCCGGCGGCGGCTCGGCAGACAACTGGTCGGCTCCATCCGAACCTGCCTACACTGAACCCGCTCCATCTGCGCCTGCGGCCTCTGAGCCTCCCATATCATCACCTGAGTCTGCGGCTCCCGTGGCTCCCATTTCAGAGCCGCCGCCCGTGGTGGTTCCGGTTGAACCGGCTGAGCCTGCCCTGCCTGCCCCGGTGCTGACCACGCCCTAGAAACCCAGATTCAATCACCTAAACTATCCTTGGGGAGTACTGCATGAAGCGCGGTACTCCCCAAATGTTTTAGGGTTAATTTATTCCTACTCTCGATTTCCATTCCTTCGTGTAAAGCCCTACCCATGCATTCCTCCATCCCGCCCGATCGCTTCTTTCCCTATCTCACCTGGGTTGATATTCAAAACCTGCCTGACCTAAGCAATACGGTCGTGCTGCAACCGATCGGGGCGATCGAACAGCATGGCCCCCATTTGCCCCTGATTGTCGATGCAGCGATCGCCACCACCGTCCTCGGCGCAGCCCTCACCGCCCTAGAACCCGAAATCCCAGCCTATGCCCTGCCCACCCTGCACTACGGCAAATCCAACGAACACTGGTACTTTCCAGGCACCATCACCCTCAGCGCCCAAACCCTGATTGCGGTTCTGACAGAAGTGGGGGACAGCCTGTATCGGGCTGGATTTCGCAAATTTGCCCTGGTCAACGCCCATGGCGGACAGCCCCAGATTTTAGAAATTGTGGCTCGGGATCTGCACCAGAAATATCCAGACTTCATGGTGTTTCCCCTCTTTGTCTGGCGGGTGCCCAACTGTGCCACCGCGCTGCTGACGGCTGAAGAAAATGAACTGGGCATCCATGCGGGCGATGCTGAAACGAGCGTGCTGCTGTCGATTTTGCCGGAGCAGGTGAAAATGGCTGAGGCGGTGAAGGAATATCCGCGATCGCTCCCCCAAAACAGTCTGCTGAGCATGGAAGGCAACCTGCCCTTTGCCTGGGCAACCCATGATCTAAGCGCCAGTGGCGTTTTGGGCGATCCAACCCAGGCCACGAAAGAGAAGGGCGATCGCATTTTCCAGTCGCTGGCCGCAGGTTGGACGCAGGTGATTCGTGACATTTACCGCTTTCAGCAGCCAGGTGCTTGATCAGACCTTATCGTTATCTAAACGAACAAAATTAATCTCCTGTGAACCCGTACAATGAGGCCAACCTTCTACGGGTATAAAATTCAACGGCTGAAGTTGAATTCAAAAATTGAATTGGAACTAGAACCACCGATCGAACTATTGAGAGAACTATTGAGGGAGGGTGTATGGAGCGTTTAGTCTCCTTATTCGGACTGCTGGTGTTTGTGGCGATCGCCTATGCCCTGTCGATCAACCGCAAGGCCGTCATTTGGAAGCCCGTTTTGTGGGGCATTGCCCTGCAATTCATCTTCGCAGTCTTGATTTTAAGAACGCCTGTCGGGCTGCAAGTCTTCCAATTTTTAGGCGATGGCGTTACCCGCTTTTTGGACTTTTCCGATGCGGGAGCGTCCTTTGTGTTTGGTGAAAACTTCAGGGATTTCTTCTTTGCCTTCAAGGTCTTGCCCACGGTCATTTTCTTTTCGGCCTTCATCAGCCTGCTCTATCACTACAACATTTTGCAGCGCATCGTGGCTGCCCTAGCTCGGGTGATGATGCGCTTCATGGGCACCTCCGGCTCCGAATCGCTCTCCTGTGCAGGCAATATCTTCGTCGGACAAACCGAGGCTCCCCTGCTGATCAAGCCCTATGTCGCCACCGCCACCATGTCCGAACTCCATGCCATTATGGCGGGCGGATTTGCCACGATCGCCGGGGGTGTCATGGCCGCTTATATTTCCTTTGGCGTTTCTGCGGTGCATTTGATTGCCGCTTCGGTGATGTCGGCTCCCGCAGCCCTGGCCATTTCCAAGATCATGTACCCCGAAACCGAGGATTCGCCCACCCGAGGCAGCGTCTCGGTCAAGGTGGAAAAAGCCTCAGTTAATGGCATTGATGCGGTCACCAGTGGAGCGATCGACGGCCTCAAGCTGGTACTCAACATTGGAGCCATGCTGATCGCTTTTCTGGGGCTGCTGGCCATGTTCAACGCCTTACTGGGCTGGGTCGGCAGTTGGTTCAATCAGCCGCAGATTTCTTTGGAGTGGCTGATGTCCTATCTGCTGGCTCCGGTGGCCTGGTTGATGGGCGTACCCTGGGCAGATTGTGGCCAGGTGGGCGTGCTGCTGGGCAAGAAAACCATTCTCAATGAGTTTATTGCCTACCTGGACTTGAAAACCTTGATTGACAATGCCGCCAACACCGCCGATGCAACCCTGCCCCGAATTTCCGACCGAGCCATTATCATTGCCACCTATGCCCTCTGTGGCTTTTCCAACATTGGCTCCATTGGCATTCAAATTGGCGGTATTGGCGGCATTGCCCCCAATCGTCAGGCGGATTTAGCTCGGATCGGCTTTCGGGCAATGATTGCGGGATCTTTGGCCTGCTTTATGACGGCTGCGATCGCCGGAATCCTCCTCTAAACTCTAAACTCTAAACTCCCTTTCGCCCAAATGGCACGAAGGGTTATAGATTAAAGAGGCTGTAATTTGTTCAAATTACAGCCTCTTTTGTTGCGCTTATTTCATCTATGGCTAGGGGGCGATCGTCAGGCGATCGCGCCCCGACTGCTTCGACCCATACAGTGCCTTATCGGCTCTAGCCACCAGACTCACGGGCAGCAGTTCCGCATGGGACAAAGTGGCATCATCAATCATCACGGTCACCACACCGCAACTGAGGGTGACATGATCGCTGGCGGTCGAAGTGGCATGAACCAAGTCTAATTTACGGACTTGTTTGAGGATTCGTTCAGCCACCTGCGCCGCAGCCTCGGCATTGGCATTGGGCAAAATGACCGCAAATTCCTCACCGCCGTAGCGCGCCACAATATCAGTACGACGGACAGCGCTGTGAATTGCGTGGGCGACCTGCTTCAGGCAACTGTCTCCAGCCTGATGTCCGTAGGTGTCGTTGTAATTCTTGAAGCAGTCCACATCACAGAGAATCAGGGAAAGATTGCCCCGCACCTGGACGAACTCCAGCAACTGCTGATCAAAATAGCGTCGATTGGCCACCTGGGTGAGGCCATCAAAGTAGGCAAACTGCTGAAGCTGTTGATTGTAGGCACCAATACTGGCGATCGCCGCAATAGTCAACCCCATCAGCGCAGGCACCACCGGAATCCACCAACTGCCCAAAAACAGCAGATACCCGACCGAAATCAGCGCCCCACCCGACAGAAAAATACTCAGCACCGCACCCGTGTAAGCAAACCGTTGCCCAATCCGTCGAGCCTCCAGGATCTCTCGGGTCACCAGCACACTCAACACCACCCAGCCAAACGTCCAAAGCCACTCCAACGGCTCCGGCACCACCTGCAAAAGGGGACGACCGTCAAGCGCTGCACTCATAATCTGGCTGGCCAGATTGGCATGAATAAACACTCCGGGCGTTCTGGAATGCAGACTCTTGGCACTGCCATCGTAGGGGGTTAGGAAGAAATCATTGATGCTCTCTGCCGTAGAACCGATGAGGACAATGCGATCGCGCACCTCTTCCCCCGCAAACTCCCCGGACAGCACTTCGGTCAAACTCAAAGTCTGGAACGCCTCCTGTGGCCCTCGATAGTTCATCAAAATCTGGTAGCCAGCAGCATCCGCCTGAATATAGCCACCATCTTGACGGTCAAGTGCCCGAAACGTCGCCAGCCCCAAACGATACTCCACTGCGGTACGCCCCGCTTCTAGCTGGACACCTTCCTCCGCCAGGTAACGCAGCGCCACATCGGTTCCCAAACTCAGAATCGTCGGGGTTTGGGCATCCTTGGCCGACAGCAGCCCCCGTCTCACCGTGCTATCCGGGTCTTCCACCAAATCAGCCAGCGCCACCCGATTCAGCTCCGCCAAGACGGGCGGCGCAGGCACCTTCTGCAACCCAAAGCGCTTCTCAATTCCCACCAGATTCGGCACCGTGCGAAACACATCCACAAGCTGCTGATGCCCCGGCTCCACCGCTAAATCCCGGTAGATATCTAGGCCGATCACCCGAGGCTGTTGCTCACTCAGATTCCTCAAAGCCTTAGCCAACGTCACATCCGGAATCGGCCACTGGCCAATGCGGCTAATGTCAGCATCGTCAATCGTCACCACCACAATCCTTGGATCGGTTGCCTCCAAGGGACGAACCGCCACAAAATTATCAAAAAAAGCCCACTCCAAAGGCTGTACCACACCCGTCCAGCTTAAAACAGTTGCTAAAACGGTTGCTCCAGGGGCGATCGCCAAGCGTTTCCACTCCCGTAGTAGTTTTTGCAGCATTTTCGACTGCTGCTTCATCAATCCCTGTGCTAAACCCATGTCACGCCAGTTTGAGGAGAACCTAACCCATTAACCCAATTCACAAGATTCATCTGGTAGCCCCGTGTTCAGAATACCCAAAGGGTTGGGGGTGTCATCGTTGGGGAGATGGGGAGTGGGGAGTGGGGAGTGGGGGAAAGGGGAAAGGGGAAAGGGGAAAGGGAAAAGGGGAAAGGGGAAATCCCTAACCCATCCACCCATCCACTCATCCACCCATCCACTCATCCACCCATCCACCCATCCACCCATCCACCCATCTACCCATCTACCCATCCACCCAAAAACGAGAGGCAGGCTGCAAATATGCAACCTGCCTCGGGTGGTTAAGGAGTGGCCAGTCTTAATGGTGGCTCTCTGGGGTTGGAGAACTGGGGGGTTACGGTTGGACGACGGGTTTGGTGGCGATCGCTTCCAATCCTCCGGCTCCTAAAACTTGTTCCCAGTTGGAGG
>JALOOP010000158.1 GCA_025454315.1 Oculatellaceae cyanobacterium Prado106 | reverse complement strand
CAGCAGAGCGGTGTTCATATTCAAAAATGCCGCTATCTGGAGCAGAGCGGCTGTGTGGGTACCTGCATTAATCTATGCAAGTTGCCGACCCAAACGTTTTTTATGGAGAAGTTTGGCATTCCCTTAACGATGACACCCAACTTTGAAGACTTAAGCTGTGAGATGGTGTTTGGTCAGGTGCCGCCTGCTTTGGAAACGGAGGAGGCTTATACTCAGGCTTGTTTGGGCGATCGCTGTGACTCCGCTACGCCCAACCCGGTTCCTTGTCCCAAAGTCAGACTCTAACCTTTCCGGAAAGGCTGCTGTAAAATCAAATCAGTCAACCGCAGGTGAGAAAGTCACGGAGGGAAGGGCGATGACGCAAGCAAAACCTAGATTTGCCACCTTCAAGGAGTACCTGTCTTTTCAGGATGAGCATGAAGAGGCAGATTGTCGCTACGAGTTAATTAACGGGGAGCTAGTTGCGTTGCCGCCAGAGTCCAGACTGAATGCTTTCATTGCCAATCGGCTTTTCTTTTTCTTAATTAATGCAGGGGTTTCGCTCGAATTGCTCTACCCCCACCAATGCGAAGTGCAGGTGCCTGTTTTACAGCCAGGGGATGCCCAGAATCGCTACCCTGATCTAGTGCTGCTGCGGGAAGAACATCTTGCTTTGACCACGAGACGGCTGACCATTACCCTAGAGATGCCGCCACCCGCCTGGATTGTGGAAGTGGTTAGCCCTGGTTCAGTTAATCACAATCGCGACTACATCTACAAACTGGCTCAATATGCGGCGATCGGGGTAGAAGAATACTGGATTGTCGATCCCCAAGAGCAAGTGGTGCAGGTCTATCATCTGTTGCCATCTGGCTATGAGGAAGTTGGAGCGTTTCGGGAAGATGAGGCGATCGCTTCTCCTCTATTTGCAGCCTTTCCATTGAACCTAACGGCCAATGCAATTCTGGGTGAGTCTGCATAACCACAGCAAAAAGGATTCGAGAGCAGGTTCCTTGTACCCTATCCCGAATCCTTTCAAAGTATAAAAAGTGTAAAATCAGGATTAAACGCTAGCTTTAACCGCAGGAACCGCCAAGGATTCGACCAGGTTGCGAACCGTGGCAATCATTTCGACTTCGCTGCTGAGTTTGTTGATGGCGGAACCCACGCCAATGCCGGAGGCTCCAGCGGCGATCGCCAATCTCCCCGTCACATTCGACAGCCCCGAAGCACAGAGGACAGGAACGGTGACGGCTCGGGAAATTTCGTAGGCAGCGGCGATCGTGGGGGCGGCTTTTTCGATCAGGCCGAGGGTTCCGGCATGGGCGGGTTGGCTGCTGGCACCGCCTTCAGTTTGGATAATGTCGGCTCCGGCTTGTACCAGGGCTTCGGCAAGTTGTACCTGCTGGTCGAGGGGGAGCCAGTGGGGGACGGTGACCGAGAGGGCGGTGTGGGGCAGGAAGGCGCGGGTTTGGTGGGTCAGGTCGAGGACTTCGGTAGCGGTGAATTTCCGTCCTTGGGCATAGAAGGCATCAAAGTTGCCAATTTCGACCAGGTCAGCACCGACTTCTACGGCAGCGACCAATTTTTCGGGTTCGACTGCCGAGACGCAGATAGGCAGGGTCGTGAGTTCTTTGGCCAGCTTGACCAGATTGACATGAGCCGCAATATCGACAAAGGTTGCACCACCGCGATCGGCAGCGACCACAACGGCTGCAACGCGCTCTGCGTCAAAGTTCATGAGTCCGCTGATGACTTTTAGAGCATTTCTCTGCTGAAACGCGGCTTGAAGCTTGGGGTGAATCGCCATAATAATTTCCAAATTCTACCAATGGGATCATTGTGCCATTGTCTGGGGGGAGTGGGGGCGATCGCGTTATGATTTTTAGGTTTTTAGGAGGGAGTGGGGAGTGGGGAGTGGGGAGTGGGGAGTGGGGGAGGGGTGAAAGGGGAAAGGGGAAGGGGTTGGGGGATGAGGGCAAGCCTTAGAGAAAGTGTCCAAAGTATTGTTCTGGAAATTCTTCCGGGAATTCCTTCTAGGACTCGTTTCATGATTCTCTCAGCGCCCCCCTTTCGCCTTTCCCCTTTCGCCTTTCCCCTTCTTCCCCCTTCCCTTCTTCGTTAAAATGACAAGTTGTTCGCTCGGTTCTGGCTGTTTTGGGGGACTTTGAGTCCTGGGAGAGGCTTGAGATGGGGATGAATTTGGTAGGATACTCAGGTTTGAGCAAGCGGGTCTTGGGGCGGAAATTTGGGTGGAGAGGGTTTCAGCGGACTAGTTTGGCTGCCTGCTTGATGATTGGCCTGTTGGGGTTGGGGGCTTGTGCGCCTCAAGGGAATTCGGGAGCGATCGCCACTCCTGCTGCTCCAGCCGTTCCGGTTCTCAAGGTGACCAGTGAGGCGTTTGAGGCGGAGGGGATGATTCCGGTGCCGTATACCTGTAAGGGGGAGGGGCGATCGCCTGCTCTAAGCTGGGACGCACCGCCGCCGGGAACCCAAAGCTGGGTGGTCAGGGTTGAAGATCCGGATGCGCCTGGGAAGACTTTTGTCCATTGGGTGCTGTACGATTTGCCGCCTGAGATCCGGCAGCTTCCGGCGGCTTTGCCTGCGACACCGTTTTTGAACGAGGGGGGAATGCAGGGCAAGAATGACTTTGGCCGCTATGGCTATGGTGCCCCTTGTCCCCCCAGCGGTACCCATCGCTATGTTTTCCAGGTCTATGCTCTAGATAAATTTCTGGATCTTGCCCCTGGTGTCTCTCAGGCGGAGGTGACAACTGCGGTGGAAGGTCATATTCTGGCTCAAGGTTCCCTCGTGGGTAAATTTGGTCAACGTTAGGGGCGTGGCCGAACCGATTTAAACCGCAGAGACGCAGAGACGCAGAGGGGGAGGGGGAGATGGGGAGATGGGGAGGTGGGGAGATGGGGAGACGGGTACAGGGTTTTCCCTTTCCCCTTTCCCCTTTCCCCTTTCCCCTTCTTCTCCCCACTCCCCCAATTTGTTACAAAGCTGCAACACCATTGTCAAAACAGCGCAAGATCTCTCTGGCAGACTATACAGTTAGGTGAAATTTCTGGACAGCCATGACTACTAAAATTGGACTGCGCTCCCGACTCTTTCTTTCCCATTTCATTGTCATGGTTGTGGGGTTGCTGACTTTGTTTGCGATCGCCAAGTTCTCGTCTCCTCGGTTTTTTGCGCTGTCGTTGCGGCGGTTTGAGATTGGCGAGTATAGCGTCAGTCAGGTGCGGGCGCAGTTGATTCAGCGATTTGAGGATGCTTGGAGTCAGGGGGCTTTTTGGTCGATGGCGATGGGGGCGACGACGGCGGGGGCGTTGAGCTATTTGGTGACGAAGCGGATTGTCAAGCCGCTGTTGCAGATGGAAGAAATTACCAAGAAATTTGCGGCGGGGCATTTGGAAGAAAGGATGCCGCCCAATGATATTCCCGAGGTGAACCAACTGGCGGTCAGTTTTAACCGGATGGCGACGACGCTGGAAGGGGTGGAGCAACGGCGGCGTGAGTTGGTGAGTGACTTGACCCATGAACTGCGAACCCCGTTGACGGTGCTGAAGGGGTACATGGAGGGCTTGGGCGATAGCACGATTGAGCCTTCTCCTGAAGTGTATCAGCGGCTCTCGCGGGAGATTAGCCGGATGCAGCGCTTGGTCAATGATTTGCAAGAACTGTCCAAGATGGAGGCGGGGTATCTGCCGATTAATGCTCGTCCGATTGATCTGTATCCGCTGCTGTCGGCGATCGTCCAGAAGTTTGCTGACCAGCTTGCAGAAGACCGCCCCCAAATGCTGTTGGATTACCCGGCGAATGCGCCCCTGGTTTTGGCTGATCCGGAGCGGGTTGAGCAAATTTTGGTGAATTTGATTGGCAATGCGCTGCGCTACACGCCGCAGGGTTCGATTACGGTGCAGGTGCGCCTTCCGGTCAAGTCTGATGCGGATCAGCTCTGGATTGCGGTGATCGATACGGGGCTGGGGATTGCGGCGGAAGATTTGCCCCATGTGTTTGAGCGGTTTTGGCGGGCGGATCGATCGCGCGATCGCACGTCTGGCGGCACGGGCATTGGTCTAGCTATCTGTCGGCGGTTGGTGGAACTGCAAGGCGGTCACATTGAAGCTGAAAGTCAGTTGGGTGAGGGCAGTATTTTTCGCTTTTCGTTGCCGATCGCAGGCAAGAAGGGGTTGAGCGATCGGGTGCAAAGTGTGGTTTCGGGGAGCGTTTCGGGAGAGCGACTGTTCTACAAGTTCTCGAATCAGCAGCGCTTTTAACTGTCAAAGTCTTTGAGATTGGCTCATCAGATGGGTGCGTGGACTAGGGGGTGTCTGGTGCGATCGCCTGCCGCAAAACTTCGACTTGATCTGCTGATAAGCTGAGGATCTCGATGACTTGGGCAAGGGGCATTCCGGTCGCCAGTAGGTTTCTAGCGGCCTGAAGAATTTGCGCTTCAGCTTGTTCCTTCGCCTGTCGCTCCTGTTCTTTGGCTTGTCGTTCTGTTTCTGTGTCGGTGAGGAACCAGTTTCCGTCAGCATCACACCACCGTAACCAATTTTGTTCAATATCCTCAAATTCGCCCTGCCAGATGCCCAGGCCAATGCCCAAGTCTTCTAGCCAAATCAAGGGGTTGCGGGGACGTAGGGGTTGCTCTTGATAGGTTCCCGCGATCCACTTGAAGTATCGCAGACGGCCTGTATAACGGCTATAGACAATATAATGCGGGACTTTTAAGTAGCGCTCGTACACCTCAAGTTTCTCAGGCGGTTGACCCACTTGGCGCTGCCGAGTAGATTGACGTGTTCGTTTATTTTTGGCGGGGACTGCTGTAGGGGGGGCAGTGCTGAACTCGATGTCGTCACCGCTGTCGGAGGGAGATGTGGAGTCTACGAATCGACCCAGATCTTCTGCTGCGGTTCCGGGTGATAGAAATTCGACGACGATCCGAGGCACTTGCCGCTCTTTCCAGATGACGTAGCTGAGGCGCAGGTCTTTTCCGGCATAGAGCAAGGGAACTCCCACTGCTAGAAACCAATCGGGTCGCTTGTACCACTGAAGATGGTCGGCATCGTAGTAGAGATTGATGTCTGTCCCGGTGAAGCACTGGCGGTTGGTGTACTGGCTCAGGTTGAGGGTACGGCTCAGGAGTTGGGGCTGAAGGTCGTGGTATACGTCAGGCAAGCCAGGTTCCTCGGGGTCATCACTAGGCAACTCGTACATGCTGGGCAAATCTTCACGGAATGGCACTGCCTCAATGAATGGTGAAGCCGGAACCGATGGCGGAGGAAAAGCCGGATCTGAGGAAGGACGGATAGAAACCATAACTGCCTCGGAGGAAGATTAGGAGTTGGTTAGACTTTATTTTACAGTGATTTTTTCACTGGGGTGGTTCTTGGCTGAACTGGCTCTGAGTAGGGCGATCGCTCCCAATTCCCACCGCTGGGTTAGGGTCAATTGATAATGAATTGGTAACTTTGAACTTCCATTATCTCCACGATAGAAAACTGTCCTGATTCGCGTTCAGGGATTTTTGCTGTGATTATTTTGGAGAAGCGTTCAGGGCTATTTATCGAAGAGAAAAATTCATCGGCGATTAGGTGTCCGAACCTGACAGGATACACCCCTGCTGGGTTGCCGGAGAAATTAGAATTTGGCATAGAATGCTAAAGGTGAACAATGCTTTTTTGCTGTTCTAGGATCTTTGCTGTTCCAGGAATGGTGTAGAGCATTGTTTTCTAGAGAACTGTCTGAGTAAAGAACTGTCTGATGGAGAACTGTTTTACCCAAGAACAGTTTTAAGTGATCTCAAGAGAACTGAGGACGCAAAAACATGATCGATGCCCCCATACTGGTGTATCCGACCACGGCAAAAGTGCAACAGGTGGACACTTACCACGGCACATCCGTTGCCGATCCCTATCGTTGGTTAGAAGATCCCAACAGTGAAGAAACCCAAGCCTGGGTGGAATCTCAAAACCAGGTGACCTTTGATTACCTCAGCCAAATTCCGCTGCGGGAAACCTTGCGGCAGCGGATTACTCAGCTTTGGGACTACGAAAAATATGGTTCGCCATTTAAACGGGGCGATCGCTACTTCTACTACAAAAATGACGGTCTCCAGAACCAGAGCGTTCTCTACACCTTGCCCACGTTAGATGCTGAGCCGCGTGTCCTGCTCGATCCCAATACTCTTTCCGAAGATGGGACGATCGCCCTCTCCGGGATTTCCATCAGCGAAGATGCCCGGTATATGGCCTATGGTTTATCTGCAGCCGGGTCAGATTGGCAGGAGTGGAAAGTGCGGGATGTGGAAACGGGCGAAGATTTGCCGGATCATCTCAAGTGGGTAAAATTCTCTGGGGCTTCCTGGACGCATGATCACCAAGGGTTTTTCTATTCGCGCTACGACGAACCCAATGAGGCGACTCAGTTTCAGGATGTCAACTACTTTCAAAAGCTTTACTACCATCGCTTAGGCACGCCTCAATCGGAGGATGTGTTGATTTACGATCGCCCTGATCAAAAAGAATGGGGATTTGGCGGATCGGTGACCGAAGATGGTCGCTATTTGATCATTTACGTGTGGCGGGGAACTGATCCGAGAAGGCTGGTCTTTTACAAGGATCTGAGTCAGCCTGATCAGGCGGTCGTGGAACTCATCTCAGAGTTTACGGCTAGCTTCAGTGTGATTGACAATGAAGGCTCTCTGTTTTGGGTGGAGACGAATCTGGATGCGCCTCGGGGACGGGTGATTGCCATTGATCTGACCCAGCCCGATCCGCAGCATTGGCAGGAAATTATCCCGGAAGCCGAAGAAACCTTGGAAGGCGTGGGTGTCTTGAATCATCAGTTTGTGGCCTCCTATCTGAAAGATGCCCATACCCAGGTGAAGATTTTTGATCTCAGCGGTCAGTTTGTCCGGGAAGTAGAGCTTCCTGGGATTGGCTCTGCTGGTGGTTTTGGTGGAAAACGAGATGAGGTGGAAACCTTCTATAGTTTCACGGGATATACCACGCCGACGACAATCTATCGCTACAACATGGTGACGGGTGAGAGTACGCTATTTCGTCAGCCCCAGGTCGATTTTGATCCGGATGCTTACGAAACTCAACAGGTTTTTTATACCAGTCGGGATGGCACTCGGGTACCGATGTTTCTCACCTATAAGAAGGGTTTAATCCTGGATGGAAATAACCCCACATACCTGTATGGATACGGTGGATTCAACATTTCGTTAACGCCAAGTTTTTCGCCGAGTAATCTGGTGTGGATGGAATTGGGAGGGGTTTTTGCCGTTGCCAATTTACGCGGTGGGGGAGAGTATGGGGAAGACTGGCATCAGGCGGGAATGAAGCTGAACAAGCAGAATGTGTTTGATGATTTTATTGCGGCGGCGGAGTGGCTGATTGCCCATGGCTATACATCGAGTCGGAAGTTGGCGATCGCAGGTGGCAGCAACGGCGGTCTGTTGGTGGGTGCCTGTATGACGCAGCGTCCCGATTTGTTTGCCGCTGCGTTACCCGCTGTTGGGGTGTTGGACATGCTGCGGTTTCAACAGTTCACCATTGGCTGGGCTTGGTGTCCGGAATATGGTTCTTCGGAAGATCCGGAGGAGTTCAAAGCGCTCTATGCCTATTCTCCGTTACACCAGCTCAAACCCGGCACCGCTTATCCGGCAACGCTCATCACCACCGCAGACCATGACGATCGCGTGGTGCCTGCCCATAGCTTTAAGTTTGCTGCGGCTCTGCAAGCGGCTCATGGCGGGGATGCTCCGGTGCTGATTCGGATTGAAACCAAGGCAGGCCACGGAGCCGGGAAACCGACGGCGAAGGTGATTGAGGAAATCGGCGATCGCTGGGCTTTCCTGGTGCGGGTGTTGGATATGGTCTAAGGAATGGGTTCTCGATTCATTACCTTGATCGTTTTGCTGATTGCTGGGGCGATCGCTCTTTTCCTGGCGATCGCTCTCTACACTCTCCTATCCTTTACCCATCAACTCTGGCTAATGCGGATTGGGGCTATAGCCAGTTGTCTGGTTCTAGGGCAAATTCTAGGAGCTTTTGTCGGGCGACGATTAGGACGGCAGGATCGGGGGAGAGTGGGGTGGGCGATCGCAGGTGTTCTCATTGCGTTTCTAAGTGTGTCCCTGTTCGTTCCCCGTTCCGTTCCAGCGGCAGTAGCTCCGGTGGGAACGCAGTTTTGGCAGTTGTCGAATGGATCTAGGATTGTCTATCTTCCATTGTTCAAGGAACAATCCTCGAATTATCCCCCGATCGTGTTTTTGCACGGTGGGCCGGGGTTGGGGTTGAGTCTGGATCGGGATCTCAATTTTTTTACTCGCTTTGCTCAAGCTGGCTATGACCTGTACAAGTATGACCAGGTAGGCAGTGGTTTTTCTAGTCGATTAGCGGATGTGCGGCAATATACGATCGCCCGTCAAGTCGAGGATTTGGAGTTGATCCGGCAGCAGATTGGGGCGACACAGATGATTCTCTGGGGGCAATCCTGGGGCGGATCGCTGGCGATGAATTATCTGGCGCAATATCCCGATCGGGTGGCGAAGATGATTTTGACCAGCAGCGGAACCTATTGGTGGCCTTGGCAACCGGGCGCGATTCAGTGGTCGGCGCTGAGAGATGGCCGATTGTCGCTGCGGGAACGGTTGGGATATGCGATCGCCCCTCATAATCCTCTGGCTGCGGCTCAACTGATGACGCAGGCTGAATCGGGCTATGCTTGGGCAGTTTCTACGGAGGGTTTAGATTTTATTCGTCTTATTCAGTATTGTCCTGACGCATTGCCGCCTCGTTCTTCGCTGAATCTTTTGGATCTGGCAGGTCGCGTTAATCTGTTAGTGAATCGTTTGATGACTCAAAGTGTTACTCAAGGGATTTCACCGCGTAGTCAACTTGTAGGTAATTCAACTCCCATTCTATATTTACGGGGGAGTTGTGATGATGGGCGATCGCTGATCCAAAAGCAGGATTACCAGGAAATTTTTTGGGGAATGCGATCGGTACAAATTGCGGGTGCAGGGCATAAACTGTGGAATGCTCCCAATACTGAAAATGTCGCTGAGATGATTCTCGCTTTTCTACAGGGAAAGGCTTTCTAGGGAGGCATCACTAAATCTCTCCCTGAATTCTAGGAACTATTCCATGACCGCAGGACAGGGAAATTACACTCAATATCAACCTTATTCACTGGACTACGACATCAGGTCATTCTCCCATCTCAACTTCTCTTGCAAACTACCTTGTATGTACCTGTCTCACTAACTTCTCTGGAGGGTTCTTGCCCCCCGCCCCCAACTTTGGGGGAATCTAGCCTTCAAGGAGTTTCATAGATTTTGCAAAGAAGCAATCCCAGAAGATTGATTGAATTCAAAGTCCCCCAAGGTTGGGGGATTTAGGGGGCGGACACCTGCAAGCGAAGCCGATCGTGGACTAGTGTTACCAGTGGACTAGCGTTACCAGTGGACTAGTGTACGAATAGTAGCGTGGTAAGGACGGATGAGGAAAATTGAAGGATGCGTTACGCTCCGTTAACACATCCTTCAATAATGGGCTTCATCGTCAACTCTTCAGACTCAATGGGGATTACCCCAGCAACAACAACTGTCTGAGCCAGTGCAGCCAAACGAACAACCAGCCTTTCCTGCCCCGTTTGCCAACGCGCAGAATGCCCCAAGCACCCTGTCCCAGATTCCATTTCAACACGCCGGAACGATAGGCATAGTCGCCGGGTTGACCTGCTGTAAACTCCAGGGTTCTGGTACTGCCGCTGCTGAGCGCCATCAGCGATCCGGTGACGGGACTGCGATCGCCCAACTGCGGTTCTATCGGCCAGACATGACCGTGAACCGTAAAGCTGTGGTTGCGGGGTTTGTCGGCAGCGACGGCGAGGTGGAGACGGAGGCGATCGCCCGGTTGTACACACCATGTGGGTGTAGCCGGAT
The DNA here is from genome assembly GCA_025454315.1 of Oculatellaceae cyanobacterium Prado106. GTDB lineage: Bacteria > Cyanobacteriota > Cyanobacteriia > Elainellales > Elainellaceae > Prado106. The sequence continues at coordinate 3,952 of JALOOP010000158.1, read as the reverse complement.
GCTCAACGCGCATTCCTCGGGTCATGTGAATCGGTTCGGCGCGGTAGTTGAACCCCTTTTGTCCCTGATCTTCCTTGTCTAGTTCGCCGTTGTCATCCGGGTCGGGCAAGGGAACCAGACCCGCGTAAAACAGCCGCAAACCATCCTGCATCAACAGCACCATTTCCTGAATCGGTTCATGGCCGGGACGATGGATGACCGCCTGTGCGCCATGCCATTGGGGAGCCTGGGTTTTCGCCTGCCGGGGAGTGGCATCTGTGGCTTCAACGACCAGGGCACCGATGAGGCCATGGTGACGGTGATTGCGAAAATCGGCCATGTCTTGCAGATAAACCACGCCCAGTTCCTGATCGGCATACCAGCGGTAGGTGCGGGTTTCGCCCGGTTTTACGGTTTGATCCGTGTTTTGGCCGACGAAGGTGCCGTCGTTGAAGCGGACATCGTAGCGCAGCAGGTTGGCATGGAGCGAAACTCGGTTGGAAATTTCGCGCTCACTGGTGGGCGGTTCGATGGGCAGTTCTGGGGCATTCAGTTCGGGAAGCAACTTGCTGGGCAGGGCATTGTAGAGCGTGATTTCAACCCATTCTCCAGCACGACACCGCAGCACCAGTGGCTCGATGGACTGACTGGGTTCCATTTCAACGATCGCCCCATCCGGCTCCACCATTTTGGTCACGGCAAACCGTAGACCACTGGGATCGGTCAGTTCAAAGCCTTTGTAAGGAATGGACTGCTGGCTAGCCGTGACGTAATATCGCCGCACCGGGTCGGCATAGGGCAGGGCAGGCAGCGCAGGAATCATCGTGCGATCCGGGAGCATCGGCAGATTTAACTGGGTGGTTTCATGGGCGCGAATCAGTCCCCAGCAGCCTAGCCAGAGATCATCGGAGGCTGCCAATGACCAGAGATAATCGCCGGGGCCATAGTGCGGTTCGACCTTGAAGGTGAAGGCTTCTGAGAGGCCGAGGGTTTGCTGGTTGCGGAGGGGCGATCGCAGATCATTGCGCCACTGATGCCAGCGCATCCCATGCACCATAAAGCTATGCTGCTCCTCATGGGCACCCTGAACCAGCCGCAGCCAGATCGGATCACCCGGATAGGTTTCAAAGATCGGTGTTTCCGGATCACCGTGAACTTCTGAGCTAAACCAGTTGGCCGGATCACCCGGACGTTCGCGCAGGGGTTCACAGCGATAGTTGACACCCATGGCACCCGGATCATCATCGGGTTCGTTCTCGGGCGGATTCAGCGGGGTAGGTTTGCCGTGAAGCGTATTTTTGACATCATACAGGGGGACAAAGTCCGCAATGCCCAGGCAAAATTCGCGGAAGGTTTGGCCATCGGGGAGTTGGATGACGGCGCTGCTGCCCGATCGCAGGGGTTGTTCTAGATTGGCTGGATTGAGATAGGTTGTGTCTGCGGGTTCGGCAATGAGTGCGCCAAACAAACCGCGCTTTTGACGGAAATTGGCAAACAAATGATCATGGAAAAAGACCACGCCAAATTCCTCATCGACCCACCAGCGATAATACATCGATTCACCCGGAGCCGCACCGCTGAGATAGTTCCAGCCTGTGCTGGCACCGTCGGACACGAGCGGATCAAACTTGACCAAATGCACATGCAGTCCACATTCCGCCAAAAGCTGGGGAAAGTCATACTCAAAGGTTTTGAACGGTTGGGTTTCGTTGCGATCGAACCAAGTCGGCGTTTTGTTGGTCAGCTTAAATTCTACGACTTCTCCCTGATTGGCGCGGATGTACAGCGGCTCGGGGCGTTTGCGTCCGGCTAAAACATCCGCTTCATCTTCTTCCAGGACAAAAATCGTCCCGTCCAAATCATGCCATCCCGCCGATTCGTTGTAGATCAACTCCACGGGCAATACCACTAAGTTGTATCGCCGAATCTTCTCTGGAGGATGATCGTCTGGATCAATATTGACAAAGAAAGATCCGCGATGGCTTTGAGGATCTTGGGGTGTTACGCCTCGGTCTTGGGCGATCGCATCTTTCGTCTTCTGTTCCAAAACCGTGATCGCGTCCATGCCCATGTGGTGTCGCCGTTCTGATAGCGGTGGGGGCGGTGATTTTTCGCCGTACTTCCCAGGAATAAACAGGGGAAAACCGGGGCGATCGCTCGTAGGAATGGACAGCAAGGGGCGATCGGGCAAGGGTTTCAGCGGCGCAATAGGACTACCATCGGGATAGCGTCTTAGGGTAGGTTTCCCTTGCTCATCCAGTTGGGGATTGCCGTTTTCGTCGCGCCAAAAACCTTCTTCTAACACATCGTGAGTACGCCAGATGCCCCACATGCCGTGATGGAAATGGGGATACAAATGACAATGCCAGATAACATCGCCGATCGCACCCTGACGAGATCCACCGCCATACAGCGGTTCAAACGAGAGACAGGTTTGGGGACTGATGGAGATCGCGTCAATCAGCGGAGAGTCGGGGTTTTCGGCGATCGCGTGCCATTGATACACATGCAAATGGTAAACATGGGTTTCTTTCACTCCAGCGTGAATCAACCGAATCCGTGCCGGATCATGGGGATAGGAGCGCAGAATGGGCGTGGCCGGATCGCCAAAAGCCCAGGAACTATGGTGCTGTTCTTCCCCGACAATGCGCGTTGGCACATAGCCTCGATCGGCGGTGGGATCATGGGGATCGAAGACTTCCCCGGTGACCGGATCAAAGGAGTTGTCCATGCGGCCATGCATCGGTTCAGCCCGGTAGCTAATGGGCATGACATGGACGGGATGGGGATGGGCGATCGGATCAATGGGGTGGTCTGGATCGGCAGGTTCTTCACCCGGATTAACCGGATCGACGTGACCACCCTGGTCATGGCCTGGATCGACAGGTTCAACGGGATCGGGGTGGACGGCATCTCCATGTCCTGCGCCTTTGATCGCCTTTTGGGGATGTCCATGATCGTCCTGATGGTCATGGGGAATGGCCAGCCCTGCTTCTAGCAAAACTTCATGGATGGTTTTCGCTTCTAGTTCATCGTGGAAGAAGATGGTATATTCTCGGAAACTGGCGGCGTTTTTGGGGTGAACATCCGCGTAGAGTCCATCGATTAGTTTTTCCCCGGTTTCGGGATGCGTCCAGGTGGCCTGTGGGGGTTCGACAATGAGGGCACCAAATAGACCGTGAACATTGGTGCCGTCCTGGTTGCCGCTGAGGTTGGCTATGTCGTGGAAAAGGTAAACGCCTTCGCGTTCTACCTGCCAGCGGTAGAGGGTGGTGGCACCGGGTTGTACGGTACTATCCTGGTTATATCCAACGGCGGCTCCATCTGCGGTTTGCACGTCATAGCCATCGCTTTGGAGATGGATACTGGCGGCTTGGTTCAGTTGATTTTCAAAGTGGATTTCAACGGTTTCTCCAGGGCAGGCTCGCAGCACCAGCGGGCGCACCAGCGGGTGGGGCGCGTAGGGATCGAGTCCGTGATGGGCGGGGGTGGTTTGGAAGAAATGTTCGACTAGATGCTTGAGTTTTTTCTCGTTTTCTTTCAGGGTGTAGAGCAGGCCGTTGGGATCGACGAAGGTGCGATGGAGGTCGCCTTGGCGATGTTTGTTGTAAACGATCGGGACTTGGAGAGCGACGATGTCGTAGCGGCGAATGGTTCTGGTCATAGTTAAGTTACCTGATGAGGAATAGATGAGTGAATGGTTTTTTGCATCGAGGTTTGCCGTTCCCTAAATCTTTCAATCCTGATGCTGCTGGAGAATTTTAAAGACTTTGTTGATGCCTGTTTTATCCCGTAAGAACCTGAAATAGCTGCGCTTCTGACTCGTCCGTGCATAAATGATATCGGTGGCGAATTCCATGCTGTAGACGAGCGTTTTATAGAATCCATTTGACATCTTTTGAGAGGCTAGATTAGGCTAGGAAAGTCACATTAGTCGATTCATCATGCCCTACTCTAGCAACCTCAGCGACGC
>JALOOP010000157.1 GCA_025454315.1 Oculatellaceae cyanobacterium Prado106 | reverse complement strand
AAGTAGGGATTGAACAATTTGTCACATTGTTCGGGCGGGATGCCGAGGCCATTATCCTGAACCGTGCAGCGAATGGAGTCTTCTTGTTGTTGGGCATCGAGAACTAGCGTCAGCCCTGGCGGGTTGTGTTTGAGCGCATTGGAGACTAGGTTTTGGTACACGCGCCCCATCTGGAGGGTGTCTAGCTTGGCCAGGGGTAAATCGGCGGGGATGCGGTTGTGGAGGGTGATGTTTTCCCGTTCTAGCAGAGGTTGCAGGTCGGCGATCGCCCCCTCCGCCAGTTTCCCGAGCGAGGTTGCCTGGGGATGCAGACTAATGCCCCAAATCTCAGCAGCATGGGTATCGATGAGAGAATTAATCAGTTCAAGCTGTCGCTGATTGCTTTCAATCATGCGGCATAGCACCAAACGAGAGAGTGGAACCTCGTTTCCCGGTTGACGGTTGAGATTCTCCAAGACCATAGAAGTGCCGATCACTGGGTTTCTCAGGTCATGGGATACGGCATTCAGAAAGAGATTTAGCTGTTGCCGCAGTTCGGATTCGAGGGTGCGGAGCTTCTCGTTTTTTTGTTCTAGCCCAGCGGCATATTCTCCTAATTTCTGTTGCGACTGCCGCAAGTCTTGGCGCATTCGCTTAAAGGTGCTGGAGAGTAGCCCCAGTTCTTCGGGGCGTTGAATGGTAATGGGGTAATCCCAGTTCTCCTGGGTCAGGGCTTCTGCGGCTTGGGTGAGTTCTAGGAGCGGACGGGCAATCCAGCGGGAGATGATTGTTGCAGCGGCGATCGCCAACCCCAAAGCCCCCAAGCACAGCAACAGCGTCGTGCGGTTATTAGCATGAATCCTATCCATGAAATCCGCTTCCGGGATCACGACCACGACTAGCCAACTGAGTCCCTGATTGTCGCGGAAGGGGCGCAGCTTGACAAATTGCAGTTGATTATCTGAGGTTCTGAGCTGGAGTTCTTTAGGACTATTAATATTATTGAAGTTGCCAAACTGCGTTTCGAGTTGAGTGGTGATCTCGCGGGTTAACAAGCTCTGACTGTTTCTGGCATGGAGTCGATGATTTTGCCGTTTACTAAAGAAAATTGGTTCTGAGGTAGAAGTGCCCACCAGCAGCCCATTGGGTTCCACAATAAACGCCTGTCCCGTTTTGCCAATTTTGAGCCTCTGCAAAAACTTACTGATATCCAGGAGGCTTAGTGCGGCACTGGTCACGCCCAAAAGCTTGCCCTGACGGCTAAACAAGGGGCGATCCACCGAGAGCAGCAGATCTTCTCCCGAAATGGCGATATAGGGATCAACCCAGACCAGTTTGCCGACTTCGATCGCCCGTCGATACCAGGGTTGTTCTCGCGGCTCATAGTTGGAGAGAATCTGAAACGGACGAGTGCGATCGCCCCAATCATTCAACCGCCAAACCCAGGTCTTGGGACTCGTTCGCATATCGCGGATGTCCATCACAAAGCGGCGTGGGGGACGATAGCCCAGACCGATGTAGTCTCCGGTTTCAGTGGCGATCGAAAGGAAAGAGGGGTTGTTAAACTGAAAATCGTTGAACTGCCGAAACCGATAGGACAAATAGCTTTGTAAGCCCACCAAATCTGTCAAATCTAGCCCTTGAAAGCGCACCGCGTCTGCATTGATCCGCGTAACAAGCTGGGGCACTTCCACATAGGCTTTCAACTTTTGCTCCACATGATCGCCCACCTCCGTCGTCAGTTGATCCGCCAAATCATTGACCGCTTGCTGACCATTGCGAAACGACAGAAATCCCGTCACGCCCACCACGCTCGGAAGTTGTAGGACAAAGAAGGCAAGAATCAGCCGTAGAGAAGCTTTCCGAGAAATTTTGCTCAGCAGCGGAGCAATCAGGGGCTTGGTGAACATAGATAAGTGAGGATGCGTTCAAAGAGCGATTCAACCCTGGGGCATTGAATCCGTGAATGCGAAACAGTCTGAGACTTGAGGTGAAGCTGATTGGTGGGAATGCTGCTTAAGCATGACAGAACTTTGCTCTGTCAGATCAATCGGATATGTCAAATCAGATCAATCAAATCGGAGAAATCAACCAAACCGGGTAAATCAAATCAGAACAATCCATTAGAGTGATTCAGTTGAGCCGATTGAATCTAGAGAGTGCGATCGCATCGTGAACCCTAAACTAATTGATAATAGCCTCTCAATATCTCTTGAATCTTAAGGACGGCGAATTCCGGGGCGAAACAAATTCACGAGGTATCGAATGTATCGTGGAGCCAGTTCCTAGCTTATCCAAACCCGAAGGATGCAAATCCTTATCCTAATCCAGAATTAAAGCCTGATCAAAAGCTTTTAACATTCCTTCCAGAGAAAAGTGTGTTTGAGCCGACATTTTCCCTTGATTAGCAATTTTTTGAGCCAGATCAGGCTGTTTTAACAGTTCGCCCATCACCTGAGCCAGTGCAGCGGCATCTTCCGGCGGCACCAAACGCCCCGTCACTCCATCTTCAATCAACTCGATCGCCCCTCCCGCCGCCGTTGCAATCACAGGTCGTCCGGCCAACTGCCCTTCAATAATCACCCGCCCAAAGGGTTCCGGTTCCGTAGAGGTATGCAGCACCAAGTCACAAGCACTCATCAATGCCGGAATATCATTGCGAAACCCCAGCCAATGGACTCGACCCGCTAGCTCCGGTTGATTGGCGATCGCCCGTAACCGCTCCGCATACTCTGTCTCTCCAAACAGCGCCTCCCCCACCACGATCGCCTGCACCTCCGGCACCTGCCGCATCGCCTCCAACAGCACATGCTGCCCCTTCCAGTAGGACAATCGGCTAAACACCCCCACCAAAGGCGCATTGCCCACCCCCAACTCCGCCCGAATCGCCGCCGCCTGTCCCTCCAACCCCTCAAACCGATGCAGCGGCACCCCGTTGTAAACCAACTTCACCAAAGACTCCCGTCCCCCCGCCGCCACAAAGGCCGCTCCCGTCGCCTGAGAATTCACCAGCACTCTAGACGCAAAGGCATTCCCCAAAAACACCGCAATCCGCCGATTCGTCCGACTAAAGTGACGCGCCGTCAAAATATCATGCAGATGCCAAATCACTGGAGGTCCACCCCAAAAACGAGCGATCGCCGCTGCCAAAAACGCCTTCTGCGAGTTCGCGTGAATCACCTCAAATCCCCGCCCCATCTCCAAAATCTGCCTCGCCATCGCCATCAGCGCCGGAATCGCCTTTACCGCACCCACCCCCGTCCCCGCCCGCACACCCAGCACCTGCTCCGAAGCCTGCTGCACCACCACCTTCACCCCCGTCGCCTGCAACCGCTGCCGCAACGGCCCCTCCTCAAACAGCAACACCTGACTGTCCTGGGCATGAGCGATCGCCAAATCCAGCAACACCAACTCAGCCCCACTGAGAACCGCAGCATGATCGACGAAGAGAATTTTTTTCATAAGGAAGTAGGGAGTGGGGAGTGGGGAGTAGGGAGTGGGGAGTAGATGGGCGAAGGGGAAAAGGGGAAAGGCGAAAGGGAGATTGTTGAATGAACTTAGGAAAGAACAAGAGAATCTCTCTGTTTTTCCTCTAGATCAATTCATAGATCAATTTCATAGATCAGCCCAAAATTCTTCCGCTCCCTTTCCCCTTTCCCCTTTCGCCTTTCCCCTTTCCCCTTTCCCCTTTCCCCTTTCCCCTTTCCCCTTTCCCCTAAATCGCCAACTCATAAACCTCCCGAATCCGCCCTGCGATCGCCCTCCACTCATAATGCTGCTGCACATAAGTCTGACAGTCGGATGCACTCGGCAGTTGCCGTTGCCCTGCCAGGACTTCCAGAATTCCTTGAGCCAGTTGGTTCGGTTCAGAGCCTTCCAGGAGGAGATCAGGGGAAAAAGGTTGGAGAATTTCGGGGATGCCGCCGATGGGGGTGCCTAGGACGGGAGTGCCTGCTGCTAACGATTCAACCACAATCAGGCCAAATCCTTCCAGGGCGATCGTGGGCACGATCGAAAAGTTGGCCGCTCGATAAATCAGTCCCAGTTGTTCATCCGGGATGTAACCCAGAAGGCGGACATGGTTGTTTAAATCCAATTCATCGATTTGAGCCTGTAGACTAGCGCTGAGTTCTCCTTTGCCGACGATGTGGAGGAGAATATCAGGCTGATGGAGGCGGACTTGGGCGATCGCCGCAATGAGATTCTCCAACCCCATTCGTCGGGCTAATCGGCGGACAGTGACGAGGGTGGGGCGATCGCCATCCCAGCCCAACTTGGCTCTGGCTTCGGCTGGCGTGAAGGGGGTTTGGAAGCGATCGCCATCCACTCCCCCCGGAATCACATGAATCTGCGCCATGGGTACACGGTACTCACGATGCAAAATCTCAGCAAAAGCCTGGGACAGCACAATGCAATGGCTTGCCCGTCGATAAACCCGTTGCTCCAGCAGGAATTTGGCCTGGGTGGAGAGCGATCGACGGTTCCCCGGTTGCTCCAGGATGCTCTCCAACGCCCAAGGCCCATGGAAGTGAACCACAAGCGGCTTCTTCCCCAGCAAATTCAAAAGGGGAAGCGTGTAGAGCGCAAAATGGGAGACAACCAGCGGCACCGCTTCGGTTTGTAGAATCGGCTGAGATGCCTGTCGAAGCTTCTGCCAACGCGCTAACACAGAAGCGGTATGCGGTGCAAAGGCTGAGACTTGTCCGCCTGAATCCGCCAGAACTTGCTCTGACCCCGCCACTAGACCCCGAACCTCTACCCCAGCGTCAGGGAGATAGCGACAGCAGTCGTAGTAATAGCGATCGAGTCCGCCTGCATGTTCAGGGAACCAGCCCAAGCCAATCTGTAGAGTCTTGAAAGTCATAGGGGTTGTGGGGAAGGAGGTACCCAATTGAGGTTCTGATCAAACGAAGGGCTTGTAAGGTTAGCATTCTCACTCCGAATTGTATAATTTAACCCTTCTTTAATTTTTGAATGCGATCGCCAACTTCGCGCTCAAACAGGCTGACTAGACCAGTCATGAACGGCAAGCAAGTTTGTAGCAGGGATGAAATGCTTGTCCCTGCTAGGTTTGGTTTAGTTTGGTTTGGGCAGACAGAGCCTTTAATGCTGTATCTAAGAATCTGTTTGAGGCATTCATCCGCTGAAGCAAATTCAGAAATTCAAGAAAAGTTCATCAGAATTTTACAGAAATATCCGTATATTTACGTTGATCTTCAAAGACTTTTTGCACTTCCGCACTAGGATAGTGAAACACTGCCGAGGAGAGATGAACGGATGTTCTGATGAATGTTCTGGGTGATGCATGAAATCCCATGCTAGTGTCTCCCATTTATCAAAGAGTCAGGTCAATGGGAGTACAGGTGGTTACTACAAGGGTTGTCACTAGAAAGTGCGATCGTGACGTAATGCTTTTTAATCGATACAACGAAACCCTACTAATCTTTCAATGGATTTGTAGAAAACAATTGAATTTTATGATGCCTTGAATGAGAACAACTTTGGCTAGATTTCGCTAGTCTTGAAGCTTGCAAGGGTAATCTAGACAGGATATTCATCCAGTTGGGAATAGGTTATTTTATAGGTGCGAAATTCACTCCTTTCTTCCATCGATTTCGCGAGTTGCTGAGGTGAATGATTGGTAATCCCCTGCCTCAGTAAGGCTGAAGTAGAGATAACTCATGGTTTAATTGAAAGAATTAAATGTGGGATAAAGTCGCCTGTAAAAACCATCTATAAAACACAAAATTTTCCCAGATAATATTTAAGAAGCTTTTCATTTATATCTAACAACCCAATGTAAATAAAACACAACCTCATTTAAGATAAAAAACAAACTATTCTAAACCATTCGCTCTCAAGCTAATTCTATACCAAGATTAAATTCCATCTATGTTTCTAGATGGCTTCAAAAGTTTTTTGGCTTATATAGTGATCCGAAATTTTTAAAAAATCAAACCGGAACGCTAGAGGAGCCTCTAGGGAAAGGCTCAGCCCTAGGCTGCTCATCTCACTGTTTGGCTTCTCCATAGAATTTTTAATCTATAGAAGTAGCTAAAGAATAAGAGAATTCTTATCGAATTTCTGTTGTTTTCAGGGTAAGTTAAAGATTGACATCATTGACATCTCTGCGTGTTCACTCTATTCTTGTTTCACGGTTGACATCTTTTGTCAAAGTAAGTCATTGATGGATAAGAAGATGAAGAAAGCTACGACTTAAAGGAATCATTTGAAACTATTTACTGAAAGACGTTCATACGAAATCAGTCTAAGTTTCAAGTCGTTGCATTACAAAGAACTGAATGACTTTTTTCCAAAAAAAGCTTTATTCAGTTTGTTGGTTGAGGTGGTGTCTGTCATTTTTGATTGATTAAACGAGGTACTAATGAGTAAAGCCAGATGTCGGTTTAGTGGTCAGCCGTTGCATCACACATTTGTTGATTTGGGGATGTCTCCTCTAGCCAATGCCTATTTGACCGCAGATCAGCTCAACCAAGCCGAAAAGTTTTATCCGCTGCACGCCTATATTTCCCAAGACACCCTGTTGGTTCAGCTAGAGCAATTTGAAACCCCCGACCATATTTTTACCGACTACGCTTACTTCTCCTCCTACTCCGAAAGCTGGCTCAAACATGCCGCCCACTACACTGATCTGATGATCGACAGGTTTGGCTTCAACGCCAACCATCAGGTCATCGAAATTGCCAGCAACGACGGCTATTTGCTCAAGAATTTTCTCAACAAAGGCATTCCCGTGTTGGGCATTGAACCAGCGGCCAACATTGCTGAAGTCGCCGAAGCCAAAGGCATTCCGTCCATTACCAAGTTTTTCGGTGTGCAAACCGCCATGGAACTGAAGGTACAGGGCAAGCAGGCTGATCTGCTGATTGGCAACAATGTGCTAGCCCATGTGCCCAACCTCAACGATTTCATCGCTGGGATGACCATCCTCCTCAAGCCCAGCGGCATCATCACCATGGAGTTTCCCCATGTGCTGCGGCTAATCCAGGAAAACCAGTTCGACACCATTTACCACGAACATTTCTCCTACTTCTCCTTCCTCACCATTGAGAAGATTTTTGCGGCTCATAATCTCACTCTCTTTGATGTGGATGAGTTGCCGACCCATGGGGGTTCTCTACGAATTTATGCCAAGCATGATCAGGCTGAGTTTCCAGCCGTGAGCGATCGCATCCACCAACTCAAAGCCAAAGAAGTCGCCTTCGGGTTAGACAAACTCGAAACCTACATCCGCTTCGGCGAACAGGTCAAAGAAACCAAGCGCAAACTCCTGAGCTTCATGCTGGCGGCCAAAGCCGAGGGCAAAACCATTGTGGGCTACGGCGCTCCCGCCAAGGGCAACACCCTGCTCAACTACTGTGGCATTGGGCGCGACTTCATCAATTACACCGTCGATCGCAACCCCTACAAACAACAGCTCTTCCTTCCAGGCACCCATATCCCCATTTATGCGCCCGAAATGATCCGGCAAACCCAGCCCGACTATCTGCTGATTCTCCCCTGGAATCTCAAGGAAGAAATCATGGAGCAAATGTCGTTTATTCAAGAGTGGGGCGGTCAATTTGTGGTGCCCATCCCCGAAGTGAAGGTGCTGTCGTCAGCGAGTCATGTCCTGACGGAAGCGATCGCCTAGTCCCTTCTGGCGATATGTTATTGACCCAATCGGTAACTCAGCAGCTTGAAAAACTCCTGTAATTAATCGAATAGCAGATTTTTGATTACCTGAGAATGGGAGCCATTTCGGCTCCCATTCCTACATTTGGTCTTTTATTTTCTTGAGAGGATCTATCCTTCTCAGCCTTCTAATCGGTATCATTTTAAATGTCATTCTGTAAGGGACGCTGCTGTTCTTGGTTGCGGATCAAAACTATCCCTTGCAGCATGACCTAGAAGGCTCATTTTCTTCTGATACCCCATATGGCAAAACTGCTGGCGATCGCCATCCCCACCTACAACCGCGCCGACCTACTGGACAAACAGTTGGGCTGGCTGGCTGAGGCCATTCGTGGGCATGAGGCCGACTGTGAAATTTGGGTCTCTGACAATGCCTCGACCGATGACACGCCGCTGGTGATAGAGAAATGGCGGCAGTATTGGCAGCAGCGGGTGGGGGACTCCTTCTTTCGATCGCAGCGCCACCCCCAAAATCTCGGCGTTATCAAAAACATTGCCTCTTGTCTCACCCTCCCCAAAACAGACTATGTTTGGGCGATCGGGGATGATGACCCCATCCAGGATCGGGCAATCCCTTACGTGATCGCCCAACTGAAACAACAACCTGAACCGACATTAGTCTTGCTTAATTTTTCGGGGCGTAATAAACTCACGGGAGAAGCGGTTCATCCTCCGACCATTCAAGACAATCGCTGGTTTGATGTGGATACCGCCTTTCAGCCAGAAGCAGGCTTGCCAGACCGCTATCCAGACAGCAAAGCTGTTTTTCAGTACTGTTACGAGAAAAGTGTTGGAGCCGTCATCTTCCTGACAGCCAGCATCTACCGCACCAGCCAGATTCAAAAAGCCTTTGAACATTGGCCAACCGCCGCCGAGAACTGGATTTTTATGGCCTATCTGGCGGGCTATTGTGCCGCTCAGGGTGCCGTTGTGGTGACCCAGGAACCTTTTCTAGAGTGCATCGTTGGGGTCAGCTACTGGCAGCGAGAGCAGCAGTCCGCTCTGTTAATGCAATATAAACATACTTCTGAAGTATTGATAAAGTTAGGGGAAATTACTTACCCGACAGAGTTTTGCCAGCGGATGATAGTGAAACAAGCCAAAGCGGCAAATGTCAAGGTTTTGTTAGGGGCACTCAGACGATGGCCTCAACTAACCCTCAAAACTGTGGTTCCTTTTTGGCGTCTAGCCTTCTCGTCTGCGCTGTGGTTAATCACCCACCCTACTAAGATGGATGAGGCTCCCCCTAAAGCTTTGCTGTAGCAAGCTAGCAGAATGTTTCTCTGAGTGAGTTTTCCCTGAGTGAGTTTTCCCTGAGTGACGTTAAGTTGAGCGGTGATTTTACCCTATTCCATCTACCGATAGCATGTTACCCAAAGCGTTGTATTGCAACGTTTTGCGTGGCATTGTCAAACTTTCGCTCCTCTGCTAAATAATGAAAATTCTTCATGTTAATCTAAGTGATTTCTCTGCTAATGGTGGAACCGGCATTGGGATGCATCGGTTGCATACGGCATTGAATCGCCGAACCCATCATCAGTCCAAAATTCTATGTTTAATCAAACAACTTTCCAGCCCTGATACGGTGTATTGGGATCGCTCTTGGGCGACCAAAATCATTGAGCGGGGACTCTACCCTATTGCAGAGGAACTGGGACTGCGAGAGAGTTCCCGCATTCTCACAGGGCTCAACTTCAAAAATCATCCGCTTTACCAAGAGGCCGATGTCATTAGTTTGCATTGCATTCACGAAAATCTAGTCAGCTACCTGGCGCTGCCCTGGATAACAGCAAAGCCGACTGTGCTACATGTGCATGACATGTGGTCGTTTACCGGGCAGTGTCACTATAGTGAAACCTGCGATCGCTGGAAGTCTGGCTGTGGCCAATGCCCCCAACTCTCAACCAAGCGCGACAACACCCATCTGGAATGGCAGCTCAAGGACTGGGCTTATCGTCACTCCAATCTATCCGTGGCCTGCAACAGTAACTGGACCTATGGGCGCGCGCAGCAAAGTATGTTGCAGCGCTTTCCCATGACGCATATTCCCCTAGGACTAGATACTGAGATTTATCGTCCCCATGATGCTGAGGCTTGTCGGGCTATTCTCGGTCTACCTGCCCATAAGAAAATTATGATGTTTGGTGCGCTCGGTCTACGCGATCCCCGGAAAGGCGGTGATCTTCTCGTCAAAGCCATTCAGCAACTCCCCGAATCACTTAAGCGAGACACCGTGTTGATCACGATGGGACGACAGGAACCTCTGGCAGATAGTCTGGATATTCCGACCTATAACTTTGGGTTTGTGGAGAGCGATCGCTTCAAATCCGTTCTATACTCTGCCGCAGACCTGTTTCTCTTTCCATCCCGGATTGAAACCTTTGGCATTGTCTCCACAGAAAGTATGGCCTGTGGTAGGCCAGTGGTTGCGTTTCGCACGGGTGGCATCCCCGACGCAGTGCGCCCCGGCGTGACCGGGCTGTTGGCCGAACCAGAGAATGTCACTGAATTTAGAGACTGTATTGTACAACTTTTAGACGATGATGCTTTGCGGCAAAAACTCGGCAATCAGGGTCGGGAGGTTGCCGTGCAGGACTATGGGCTGGATGTCATGGGTAGCCGCTTTGTGGAGTTCTATCAACAAACGATCGAAGCTCGCCAAGACAAACCTGCTGAGACGGAGTATGCCCTTCCTGGATAGACAGAGGGAGCACTGTCCCTAGAACCTGTCCCTAGAAACTGTCCCTAGAAACTGTCTCTAGAATATTGGGACTTTATTCGCTATCGTCTGTCCCAGATGGTTTGAGATAAGCTGATTGGCATCTAGATTGATAGCTTTTCCCTTATCGTGGCACGGTTTTAGAATCTGGTTTGTGCAAACTAAAAGTCGTTTAACTTATCAGGCAAGAAGCACAGTGGAGGAACTTCGCACCCCTACAGTGCTTCTCGTCGTTGAACATTGCCGTCGCAGATTCCCCAAAGCTTTTCATAGAGACTGCCTTACTGTTACAGGCTGAATGATAGAGGAATTGAACACAAATTGGAATTTGGGATTGTTTTTTTGCTGAACCTTGCCGATTGGTTAGGTTAACACGCTATAGATTGGGAATACTACAAGTGGCAATCTTTGCAAATGTCGGTCTTTGCAAGTGACAGTCTTAGTGTGCAGTCCATCACACCTAATTGGGCTGGAACCGTTGGTGAATTCTAAGATTGTCTAAATTCTAAGGTTGTCTATTCGTCTCTCGTCTGGCCTTTGTATTAGTTCTGTTGACACCATGAAAATTTTGCACCTCAATCTCAGCGACTACGCGGCCTCTGGCGGAACAGGAATTGCGGCGTATCGGCTGCATGCTGGGCTTAAACGAGCGGGACACCAGTCCAAAATGCTGTGCTTAATCAAAGAGACTTCTGACCCGGATGTTTATTATTGGGATCGATCGGCGGCCACCAAAGGGATTGAACGCGCATTTACGGTGGTGGAAAAACAACTGGGATTTAGAGATAACGCCCGCATTTTGACTACGATGAATCTGAAAAATCATCCCCTTTTTGAGGAAGCGGATGTGGTGACGATGCATTGCATTCATGAGCAACTGATGAGCTACATTGGCTTGCCCAACTTGGGTGATAAACCCTTGGTGTTTTATACCCATGATATGTGGTCGTTCACGGGACAGTGCCACTATAGCTATGAGTGCGATCGCTGGAAAACCGGCTGTGGCAGTTGCCCCCATCTAGGCAACCTAAAGCATGACAACACTCGACTGGAATGGAAGCTGAAAAACTGGGCTTATCACCATTGCAATCTGCATGTGGCCACGACCAGTACCTGGATGCATGACATGGTGCAGCAAAGCATGTTAAACCATCTGCCGATCCGGCGGATTCCGTCCGGGTTGGATACCCAAATTTATCGCCCCTACGATGCCAAGACCTGCCGCGATATTTTGGGGCTACCTCAAGACAAAAAGATTTTGATGTTTGGCTCCATTGGTCTGAAGGAACTCCGTAAAGGAGGCGACTTACTGGTTGCGGCACTGAAAGCCCTCCCTGAGTCCGTTCGTTCAGAAGTGGCACTGATTACGATGGGTAAAGATGAATTGCTCCTAGAGGAGTTTGACATTCCCTCCTTTAACTTTGGCTTTGTCACTGATGATCGCGTCAAAGCAATGATGTTCTCGGCGGCTGATCTGTTCATCTTCCCCACCCGAGCTGATAATCTTCCCCTGATTTTAGAAGAGAGCATGGCCTGTGGAACGCCGTTGATTTCCTTCAAAGTCGGCGGTGTCCCAGATTTGGTGCGTCCCGGCGTAACCGGATATTTGGCGGAACCCGAAAATGTGGAGGATTTGCGCGATGGCATTGTCAAACTATTGCAGGATGATGAACTGCGCCAGTCGATCAGTCGGCAATGTCGGGAAATTGCCGTCAAAGAGTATTCTTTAGAACGGTTTTCCCAAGATTTTCTAGATTTCTATCAGCAGGCGATCGCATCAACTCCCCAAGTCGAACAAAAACGCCCTGCCATTCCGATGCTATAGCCTAGTCGAATCCCTGATTCCATCTTCCTTCAAGCTATTCCTTCAAGCCCTATTCCTTCAGAGGGAGCTGCACTTATGCGGCTCCCTTTTATCGTTGGGATTTATTCAATTTTTCGGATTCTGCCCTGTTAGTTCTAACGTTTTGCTTCTATCAGTTTAGTTTGTTCTATTGTTATGCTTCTATTTCTATTGTTTTGATCCTATTGTGTTCATTCTATCATTTTAGTTGCATCATCTTGCTTCTATCGTTTTAGTCTGTTCCATTGTCCTAGTTCTATTGTTTTGATCCTATTGTGTTCGTTCTATCATTTTAGTTGCATCATCTTGTTTCTATCATTTTAGTTGTATCATCTTACCTCTATCGTTTTAGCCCGTTCCATTATCCTAGTTCTATCATTTTGATTGTGTTGTTCTGGATGAAAAAGGGCTAAATCATGCTTTGAGGTTCCTTCCCTACAAGGACTCTGGGTTCCAATGGGTCAAACTTTAAATTCTCAAGGGCATAGCGCGATCGCCCGTATCAAATCTACGCTAATATGACACAGAAATACAGAGAAGTGATGCAGTCTAACTCATGTAAAGATACAGCGAATTATCCTTCTTAATAATCGAAATTGATAAACAGGGACTACCACTATGATGAATGTGATTGCGAACAAGTTTGCTGAACTCCCTGCTGAATTTGCCTACCGAGCAGAACGAGCCAAACATCTCCGCAATTTACCACCCCTAAAAGCCCAGGAACAGCAGTGGCTCGATGCCCTAGAGCAGGAGGGCGCTTGTATCACCTCACTCGAAGAACTGGGCTTTGACTCTGGCGATCGCCTCCTCACCACCGCCCAGAAATACCTCAAGCAAATGGATGCGATCGCCGCCGCCACCGCCAACCAACTCCCCCAAATTTTCACCGTCACCGACCTGCCCGAATTCTACAACTGGGGCAGTGAGCCGCGCTTATTGAATTTAATTGAGCATTACATTGGGCTGCCGATCGCGTTCCACGGTGTCCATCTTCGTAAAGACTTTGCTGGAGATAAACCCACCCCGACTCAAAACTGGCATCTGGATGCGGAAGACCGACGGATCTTGAAGGCGATCGTCTATCTGAACGATGTCACGGAGCAAACCGGCCCGTTTGAATATATTCCCAAGTCCTTGACGGCTCCCTATCAACCAGCTTTCTGGAAGATTTATTGGCAAAATAAGCAGCGGGGGTTTTTGGGCGTGGAAAATGAGGCGATCGCTAAAATTCTGCCGAGATCAGCCTGGAAGCTCTGTCCTGGAAAGAAAGGCACCGTCATCCTCGTCGATACTCGTCAGGTCTTTCACCATGGCACTCTCCGCACCGAAGACCGTTCCGCATTGTTCTTCGTCTACACGGCCAAACATCCCCAACATCCCGAACTCTGCACTCAGTATCATGACCATACGTTTGCTCGTCCGGCTGGGGTGGGGAGTGGGGAGTGGGGAGTGGGGAGTAGGGAGTGGGGAGTGGATGGGTGAGAGGGTGGATGGGTAAGGGAGAGTGGGATGATTCGCAACACAAGAAATTCTAAAAGAAAGACTTCCTTGTGTTTAAGAAAAGGCACCCCTTGAAGCACCCATCCACTCATCCACTCATCCACCCATCCACCCATCCACCCATCCACCCATCCACCCATCCACCCATCCACCCATCCACCCATCCACCCATCCA
>JALOOP010000156.1 GCA_025454315.1 Oculatellaceae cyanobacterium Prado106 | reverse complement strand
CGGCCACAACCAATCCGGTTATAACAAGCACGGTCACAAGCAACACCCGCAGAGCAACCAGAGGCAAAAAAAACACGGGGAAAACCAACAAGGGCAAAAATCCGGCCACTGAACCCGTCACCGTTCGTCCCGCCGTTCCTGTTCCAGGTCATGCCATTCCCTCCGCTGAACCCACTGAACAGGCTGCTGAACCTTCCTTTGTCTTAGACCAAGCCACGATTCAGTCCAAAATCTCTGAGTCCGAAGAAGTTTCAGCGTTGCTCTCCAACATCTTCACTGAGGATGCGGTGACGGATTCCCCCTTGCCGCCTGCTTCAAGTTCGGATGCCGTTGCACCTTCCCCGGTTTCCATTGACTCCGGCTCCACGATCGACTCTCTAACTGCGATCGCCGGACTCGACACAGCTCACTCCCTCCTCCTTCAGGCTATGGCTGAACGAGAAAGCTGGATGCGGGTAGAATTAGAAGCGATCGCCACTTCCCTCAACCTGATGCTAGACGGAGCCTTAGAACTCATCAACGAAGCCGCCTTCGATCGCTGCGATGAACCGCTGCTCGAAGGCGACGATCCCATCGAACTCAATCCCGATGTCCTGCAGGAGCTATTGGCATGAATCAACCGATCAAAGCCAAAGACCGAGACACGGTGATTCAATCGCTGCAAGCCGGAGTCGTCCCCCGCAAAGGGCAACATCTCATCCAGGTGGGACGAGTCGCCGAAATCAAAGCCGTCGTGCGCGACCTGGAACGGATGGCCGAGGGCGGGTCGGCGATTCGCTTTGTGATTGGCGAATATGGCTCCGGCAAAACCTTCTTCCTCTCCCTGGTACGCTCGATCGCCCTAGAAAAAAAGCTCGTCACCGCCCATGCCGATCTAACGCCCGATCGCCGACTTCATGCCACGGGGGGACAGGCGCGATCGCTCTATGCTGAATTAATGCAAAATCTTTCGACTCGGACTAAACCGGACGGCGGCGCTTTGCCGAGTGTGGTGGAGCGGTTTGTCATGACAGCGGTGGGGGAGGGGCGCGATCGCCAGATTGACCCCGAAGTGGTGATTCGAGAAAAATTAGACTATCTCTCCGAAATGGTCGGGGGATACGATTTTGCAGAAGTGATTGCGGCCTATTGGCGAGGCCATGACAACGGCAACGAGGAACTGAAAGCGAACGCGATTCGCTGGCTGCGAGGAGAGTTCACAACCCGCACCGATGCACGGCAAGCGCTAGGCGTAAGAACCATCATCGATGACGCGAACTTCTACGATCAGTTGAAGCTATTTACCCAACTGGTGAGACTGGCCGGATACGAAGGATTCCTCATCTGCTTGGATGAATTGGTGAATCTCTACAAACTGGCCAACACCCAGGCTCGTAAAAGCAACTACGAACAGATCCTGAGAATCCTCAACGACTGTCTCCAGGGACATTCCGTCGGTCTAGGCTTCATGCTGGGCGGCACCCCCGACTTTCTCATGGACACCCGTCGCGGACTCTACAGCTATCCTGCCCTCCAGTCCCGCCTTTCTGAAAACACTTTCGCCGTCAATGGTCTGGTCGATTACAATAATCCCGTCCTGCGACTCGGCAACCTCAGCCCCGAAGATCTGTTCGTTTTGCTCAGTAAAATTCGCCATGTCTTCGCCTCCGGCAACCCGGAAAATTACCTGTTGCCCGACGAAGGCATTCAAGGCTTCATGCTGCACTGCTCCCAGCGCATCGGCGAAGCCTACTTTCGCACGCCCCGCAACACCGTCAAAGCCTTCATCGATCTGCTCTCGGTTCTGGAACAAAACCCCCAGGTTTCCTGGAAAGACCTAGTGATTCAGGTGAACATCAATTCCGAATCTAACCCCGATCTCCTCGCCCACGCTGCCGAAACCGACACCGATGACGATCTCGCCTCCTTCCGACTCTAGCCCTCCCTCCGTCGGCTTCAACCAACTCCACCCCCTGGTCAAACGCTGGATCTGGGATCAGCGCTGGAGCGAACTGCGAGACATCCAGGAACAGGCGATCGCCCCCATCCTCTCCGGCACCACCGACCTGATCATCACTGCCGCCACCGCCGGAGGCAAAACCGAAGCCGCCTTCTTACCCATCTTCTCCAAACTCAAAAGCCAGGAGCAACCCAAGCCAGAATCTGAATGGGAATCTGAATGGGAACAGGCGCGATCGCCCCACCCCACCTCCGGCGTTCAAACCCTCTACCTCAGCCCCCTCAAAGCCCTGATCAACGACCAATATCAGCGCCTCTCCGATCTAGGGGAACGTTTGGAAATTCCCGTCCATCCCTGGCACGGCGATGTCGATTCCAGCCGCAAGCAGCGAGTCTTGCAAACCCCCGCTGGAATTTTGCTCATCACCCCAGAATCCCTAGAGGCAATGTTTGTGCGGCGGGGACATGAACTCACCCAGATTTTCTCAGGTCTTCAGTATGTTGTCATCGATGAGTTGCATTCCTTTATCGGCAGCGAACGGGGGCAACAGTTGCGATCGCTCCTCCACCGCCTGGAGCTAATTCTAGACCGACGGATTCCTCGGATTGGGCTGAGTGCCACACTGGGAGAGATGGATTTAGCCAAGGATTATTTACGGATGGGAGAGGGCGATCGCGTCCATCTGATCCAATCCAGTGAAACAGGACAGGAAATCAAACTCCAGGTGCGAGGATACCGAAAAATTACGCCGATTTTCTGGGGCGATGACGCGGAACCAGAACAGCAGGAAGAACATTCTAATGATGAAATTGACATTGCCAAGCATCTCTTCAAAGTCCTGCGAGGCGGCAAAAATCTCATCTTCATCAATCGCCGTCAAGAAGTCGAACGCTACGCCGACCTACTCAACCGCTTTTGCCAAGACCACCATGTGCCCAGCGAATTCATGCCCCACCACGGCAGCCTCGCCAAAGACCTGCGAGAAGATGCCGAAGCCGCCCTCAAAGACAACAGCCGCCCCGCCAATGTAATCTGCACCTCCACCCTAGAACTCGGCATTGACATCGGCTCCGTCAACTCGATCGCCCAAGTCGGCACCCCCTACTCCGTCGCCAGTATCCGCCAGCGCCTAGGTCGCTCAGGCCGACGACCCGGCGACCCCGCAATCCTGCGCGTCTACATCACCGAACCGGACATCACCCCCTTCACCCCCGCAGAGAAAACCCTGTTTCCCTCCCTGATGCAGGCGATCGCCACCCTCAACCTCCTCCTCCAAGGCTGGTACGAACCCCCACTCGTCAGCCGCCTCCACCTCTCCACCCTGGTACAACAACTCCTCTCTCTCATTGCCCAGCAGGGCGGCATCAGCCCCCAACAGTCCTACCAAATCCTCTGCAACGGCGTTTTCACCGCCATCTCCCCCAAGCTCTACCAGGACTTCCTGCGCTGCCTGGGACAACAGGATCTAATTGTGCAAAGCCAAGAAGGACTCTTACTCCTAGGATTAAAAGGAGAACGCCTCGTCAACCACTACAGCTTCTACACCGCCTTCAAAACCCCCGAAGAATTCCGCCTCACCCATGCCGGGAAAACCCTAGGAACCCTGCCCATCGACTATCCCCTGATCGAAGGCATGTACCTCATCTTTGGCGGCAAACGCTGGCAGATCCTCTCCATCGATCGCGATCACCGCGTCATTGATGTCACCCAATCCACCGCCGGACGAGTCCCCTACTTTGGCGGTGAACCCGGACTCGTCCACGATCGCATCCGCCAGGAAATGCAGCACCTCTACACCCTCGAAGACCCACCAATTTTCCTAGATGCCACCGCCATAGATCTCTTCCAAGAAGCCCAAAGAAATTTCCAATCCCTCCAGCTAGACCAGCGATCGCTCATCCCCCAAGGCAGCGACACCGTCCTTTTCCCCTGGGCTGGCAGTCTAGTCCTGAACACCCTCATGGTGCTGCTCCTCTCCCACGAACTTGAAGTAGAACTCGGTGCGATCGCCCTCACCATCCGCAACACCACCCCCAAAGAACTCCGCCACCACATCAAACGCTGGCTAAAATCCTCCCCCCCCGACGCGATCGACCTAGCCACCGCCGTCCGCAACAAAATCACCGAAAAACACGACCCCTTCCTCGACGACTCCCTCCTCGCCCGCAGCTACGCCACCAGCCATCTTGACGTTGTTGCGACCTGGGAGGCTTTGCGGGTTGTGGGGGAGTAGGGGGTGGATGGGTGGATGGGTGGATGGGTGGATGGGTGAATAGGGGAGAATTTTGCGATGTTCAAGACTTTTCTTTACTGGGCTTTTTTTCTTTTGATGTAAGGATTCTTGACTGGCTAAATCTCTTTCTCTAAGCTCTACTCTTGTTTTTGTGCAGGATAGAACCTTGTGAGCGATGGAGAAATGGGGGTTTAGTGGGAAGATTCGTTGATTTGGATAGATGATCTAGAAAGCTGAAAAGCCCATATAGAAAAGATTCCTTGTGCAATAGGATGTCCCCTAGCAAAACACCCATCCACCCATCCACCCATCCACCCCGCCCCTCTTCCTCTCTGCGTCTCTGCGTCTCTGCGGTCAAATAAATTCCCCCCAGAATTAGATACTTCGCAGCCCGAACATCCGTAGTCTTATCGCCACAACCCTTTAATTGCTACCTAAAGTCAGATTTTTGCAAGTTTAGTATTTCAAAGATTTGATGAAGCTAAAGCCGTTTTGAGCCATCAGAATATCCGTATTCATATGGATTTTTTGAGTATATAAAGATACTAAACTGACGAGATGTCCAGGTTCTTAGCCAGAACTTGGAACCCATCTACCGCGTTTAGATGCGTATTCAAATTAGCTTTATAAATATCTCCTAAAAGATAAAAAGCTTACTGACATGAACCAGGGGGAGGACATCGATCGCCCTCCTACCCCAGTCATCGTCATACGCATCCCTGTTTCATCCGAGATTTTATGGAAAATCTCAGGGGCAATCCCAGTCTTGCCCTAGACTCCGCCCACCTTAAGCGTCATGGACTGGAAGGGCGTTTTTAAATGTCGTTTATGGATTTACCGCTGATCAACACTATGTCAAAATTGCTATCTCATTGCACCATTGGGCTAGCCGGAGTGGCGATCGCCACCTCCAGCCTCCTTGCCCTTGCCCCTGCGGCCTCCGCCTTTACCTTTGGCAATGGCACCGTTGGCATCACCACTGAGGATATCAACAAAACCTTCACCGTCAAATTCGATGGCAGCGTTGCCACCCAAGGCGTTTCCGGCCTCACCTCAGAAGCCGTCTTCAAATTCCTAGGCTTTACCCCCGCGACTCCCACGACCACCTCCAGCAAAGGTAAAAACACCATCACCACCACGGTGACGGGCACCATTGCCCGATTTGAAATCACCCTCAAGAATACCTCCAGCGGGGCGATCGGCTCTCGCGTTTCGGCACTCGGCTTCAACACCGACAAAACAGAGTCCGCTGCAGGTGCCACTGGCTTATTCAGCAACGGTGTGATTGGCGGTTCTCTCCCCAACCAATTTGGCAATGTCGATGTTTGCTACACCAACGGCAACACCTGCCAGGGTGGGCAAAACGGTGGGGTCAGCAGCGGCTCAGCGCCCGATAGCTTCATTGCCAGCTTGACGCTCGATGGCACCGTCAATCAGTTAACTCTGTCTAATCTGGGTGTTCGCTACCAAAGCATCAGCGGCACCAACCTGGGCACCAGCGGCACAGGCAAAGCCGTCCTGTTCCAGCCGCCCACGACTCCACCCAAGGAGCAACCGCCCAAGCGCGTGCCCGAACCGGCGATCGCCAGTGCCCTGATCGTCAGTGCATTAGTCGCATCCCGAATGAAAAAACAGCCCAAAACCCAGGAGGCGTAACTAAACTCATGCCATTTTAATGTTGGCCGTTGGATTGCAAACTCTGACCTGGAAGGGGTTTCAGCACTCCATCGGTTCTAACTTCAGTTGAAATGAACATTCTTTGAATCAACGTTAGTCAAACCTTTGAGGGACGCTGTCTAGGTGGCAGTGTCCCTCAAAGGTTTTTTCATGAGCTTTTTACCTGTACTTTCCTATCCTTTGATATTGGCGATCGCCTCCCTCAACCTCCCCAGAATCAACGCTTTCCCAACTTGAAACCGCACCCCCCACTCTGAGCCAAAATCACAAATCGCAATAGGTTTATCAATCTGCATTTAGAACCCTCCCATCGTTCGTATTGTAGAAAATTAAAAGACAATGTGTAGACGAATTGATGGATTGTCTTTCCTGAAAACTCAATTCATAATGAAGATGTTCCAAAAGAACAGAGCTTCATCACCCGGTTTAAGACCCGATACACACCCAACCGATGAAGTTCTCTTCTTAACTAGAAAGTGGATGAGTTTAGAAAAGTTGGATGAGTTTAGAAAAGTTGGATGAGCCTAGGAATCGGTGGATGAGTAAAACCTTCACCCATCCACCCATCCACCCATCCACCCATCCACCCATTTACACAAACAGGAGTCACCCCTCATGATTACTCTCCGTCCCGCACAAGCCCGAGGAACCGCTAACTTTGGTTGGCTCGACAGCCGCCACACCTTCTCCTTTGGCGAATACTACGATCCCAACCACATAGGCTTCGCCGATCTGCGCGTCATTAACGAAGACAAAGTCACCGCCGGACAAGGCTTTGGCACCCACGGCCACCGCGATATGGAAATTATTTCCTATGTCCTAGAAGGCGCATTAGAACACAAAGACAGCATCGGCACTGGATCAGTGATTCACCCCGGAGATGTGCAAAGAATGTCCGCTGGCAAAGGCATCTATCACAGCGAATTCAATGCCTCCAAAACCGATCCCGTTCATTTCCTCCAAATCTGGATTCTGCCTGAGCAAAAAGGCATTGATCCGGGCTATGAACAAAAGCACTTTACCGATGCAGAAAAACTCGGCAAACTGCGCCTGGTCGGTTCCCGCGATGGCCGCGATGGTTCCGTCACGATTCACCAAAATGTCGATCTCTACGCAGGTCTACTGCAAGACGGCGACACGGTGAATTATGCGATCGCCCCCAACCGCTCCATCTGGCTCCAAGTCGCCCGAGGTTCTGTCCAACTCAACGGCCAAACCCTAACGGCTGGCGATGGTGCGGCGATCGCCCAAGAATCCGCCCTGACGCTGGTCGGCAATTCCGAGAAGGCCGAAGTGCTGCTATTTGACATGGCCGCCTAGAGGTTGCTCATTCCCCCAAAGGAATTGACCCAACCTTCATGACCCAATGCAAAATCGCTAGGGGCGTAACTTCTACGCCCCAGCACCATCCGTTTGTCCGTTTGATTGCACTGTAAATTATCTCTGTCAATCACCGATCTCAATCACCTGGAGAACAAAATCATGAGCGCACCTCAAGACTATCGTCGGCTCAACATTGAAGAGGCCGCAGTCCTACTCATTGACCACCAAGCCGGACTCGTGTCCTTGGTTCAGGACTACTCCCCCAATGAGTTCAAGAACAACATCCTCGCCCTCGCCAATGTTGCCAAATTCTTTAACTTGCCCACCATCCTGACCACCAGCTTTGAGTCCGGCCCCAACGGCCCCATCGTCCCCGAACTCAAGGAAATGTTCCCCGATGCGCCCTACATTGCCCGTCCGGGACAAATCAACGCCTGGGACAATGAGGATTTCGTCAAAGCCGTGGAAGCGACGGGACGGAAGCAACTGATTATTGCGGGTGTGGTCACGGATGTCTGTGTCGCGTTTGTGGCTTTGTCGGCGATCGCAGCAGGCTACGAGGTCTTTGTCGTCACCGATGCCTCCGGAACCTTCGACAAATCCATCCGCGACGCTGCCTGGATTCGCATGAGCAGCGCTGGAGTCCAACTGGTCAACTGGTTTGCCGTTGCCTGTGAACTTCACCGCGATTGGCGCAATGACGTGGAAGGGTTGGGCAACCTGCTCTCCAACCACATTCCGCTCTATCGCGGTTTGATGACCAGCTACGCGGCCTTAACCCAGAAAGGCTAAAACTTGGAGCGGCTAGAACCCGTTTCTGACCTAACTTTCTGACCTAACTTTCTGGCCTAATTTGGAGATGAGAAAAAACCTGCCAGGGACAATGCAAATCATGCAACGTCCCTGACAGGCTTTATTTCAATATCAAAAAATGTAGATTGGGTTGAGAAGTGACACCCAAGGTTTAGAACGAAATGTTTAGAATGCAGTGTTGGGCTTTGTTGCCGCAACCCAACTCCCACAGCAGATCCAATTAAGTGATCCTAGGCTTGCTTGCTGAGAAAGCCTTGGACTTGCTTCAGCGCAATCTTACCGACGTTGTAAACCGCCCAGCTACCCGCCAGGATAATCGGCATCAACACCACCAGAACTCGCCAGTCCATAGTTTCGATCCTCCTAATAAAGATTTGTGAAAAGCTCTCATCTTTAACTCTATTGTGCGATGAGTTGGCTCATTTTTCTAGCAGGATTTTGACCTTTTTGTGAACAGTTGTTAAGAGGGGAAAGGGGAAAGGGAAAAGGGGAAAGGGTGGACGATGAAACGTGATTTTAGGATTTCGCTGTTTATCGTTAACGATTTATCTTTGGCCGTTTGCTGTTCACCATTGTCATGCCTCGTTTTCTGTCGCATTTTCCCTGTCTCTTCTACGTCCTCGTTGAAAAAAACTCACCCCAATCCATATCCCTCCCCTTCGCCTTTCGCCTTTCCCCTTTCGCCTTTCCCCTTTCGCCTTTCCCCTTTCGCCTTTCCCCTTTCGCCTTTCCCCTTTCCCCTCTCAATCCCTAAACCCCAAATCAGTCCCCCTTCCCGCATGAACCAGGGCAAGTTGTTCGTAGCGCTGGGCATGGGCGATCAGGTCTTCGGCTTCGGGGTCGGAGAGTTGGCGGACGACTTTGCCGGGGATGCCGACGACGAGCGATCGCTCCGGGACATCCTTGGTGACCACGGCTCCTGCGCCGATGATGCTGCCTGCACCGACCTTGACCCCATCCAGGACGATCGCCCCAATGCCCACTAAGCTTCCTCGACCGATTTGGGCACTGTGAACCACCGCCCGATGCCCAACCGTGACATAATCCTCTAGAATTGTGGGCTTACCAGGGTCACCATGCAAAATGGTTCCATCCTGAATATTCGTGCAAACGCCAATGACAATCTTTTCCACATCGCCCCGCACGACCGCGCCATACCAGATGCTAGCGCCCTTGGCGACCTCCACTTGCCCCATGACAGTGGCGTTTGGAGCCACGAAAGCCGCCTCGGACAGATCTGGCGCAGGCCAAAAGGCAGGCGAAACACTTGACGAATCTTGAGAATCACTGAAAATCATGATACGGATAAAGACGGCAAAACAATAATAATGTCCTTAGATTCCAATGCAGGAGCAGGAGATGCCCCCGGCTATAATAAATCCACAGAGTCAGTACGGTCAGTCTTGCTGAAATGCTTTCCCCTTTGATTGGCGATCGCACCGGGCATTGATACTAGGCACTGATACTGGGCATTGATACTAGGCATTGAAAAAAAGGCCAGATAACATGGCCAGGTAAAACAGCTAGCTAAAACAGCCAGATCCAATCGGCTCAACTTCCATAGGCTGTATCTCCAGGCCACACCCCCATAGGTCAACAGACCGCATAGGTTGATAAAACATCCATGATGAATCCAGCTTTACAATATCCAATCTTTGGTCCCGAAATCCAGTGCCCTCACTGCCGCCAGGTGATCCCAGCCTTGACGTTGACCGATACCTATCTCTGTCAGCGGCATGGTGCATTTGAAGCCAATCCAAAGACGGGCGAGCTGATTCATCTTCAGTCGGGACGGCACTGGCGGCAGTGGAACAACGAATGGTATCGCCAACACACGCACCCCGACGGCATCCGCTTTGAAATTCATGAAGCCCTCGATCGCCTCTACACCCAAGGTTATCGAGCCACCCGCGTCATCATCGCCCAGCGCTACAAAGAGCTAATCAGCACCTACCTGGAGCGCAGCACTCCCTGGCGCGGCCAGCCCGAATCTCCCAAACCTCGTCTCTATGGCCTACCTGTGGAATTCAGCCCCGATCCCGTCGAGGAACCCTGCTGGGATGTCATTAACTTTGACCTGGAAAAAGAACCGGGTGCGCCCGTGAGGTATCCCTATTTCCGTCTGTTTGAGTAATGTCTGATTAAATTCTTATTAAATACTGACAGCTTGAATTGCCATTAGACTATGCATCACGCCTCGATTCGCACTGCGGATATTCACCGGGCGATCACTTTCTACGAGCAGCTTGGATTCCAGGTCTGTGAGCGGTTCACAGCCGGGATCACGCTAGCCTGCTGGATGGAAGGACTCAACGGACGCATTGAACTGGTGCAAGTGCCCGAACCGAAACCCGCCGCCGATGCCTTCCATGACGAAAGCTACACGGGATACTACCACCTTTCCTTTGACCTGACCCCGGTGATCACAGACCTACCTGCCTGGTTAGCTCAACTGCGGCAAACCTTTGACCAGGCGGTGGATGCAGGGCTAGTGACCGCCCCTCTGCGTGTTCTCCTTGAACCGATGCAGCAGATGATTGGCGATCGCATCTACGAGGTAACATTTATCGCCGATGCAGATGGATTACCCTTGGAATTTATCCGGATGACCGATCGCCTAGAAAATCGTTAGAATAAATCGTTAAAATAATGTGAAGTGACTCATGAAAATCTCATAAACATGAGCTAAGGTACAAGTAAGTCGGCTTATTCTCATTGGCATCTCCCTCTTAAAAAAAATATGGAACCTGGTAGTACATCCGCTGATACCCCCGCTGAGCAAACCTCTCAGAAGCTCGCGACGGTCATCGGCACCCTCATCGCACTGTTAACGCTGGCAGTCCCACTCTATGCTGTGACGAACTTCTCCTCTCAGAGCTTAGTGAATCTGCAAACGCCTGGGCAGTTGTCACCCGGTTCGCAAGATTAAAGTCTTTCTAGCAATCCGAACTATCTCTTGAAGGAGCAGGCTATGTCTGCCCCTTCAAAGATTCTCATGGAAGTCCAATCGGAACGCCATCGAACTCACCCGTCGAGAAACAGCGACAAAACACTGACTCAAAACATTAGCCAATGCTCGTGGGATGCCTGTCCCGCCCGTTTTGACTTGGGAACCGATGAAATGCCTATTCCACAAGCGTTTCTGCAATTAATCTTTGAATCCCATGGATTCTCAAGGACAAGGTGCAACGAATCAATCGCTAGATAGCGGTTACCCCAGCGTGTCACTCTGGGTCTTAGAGTCCAAGACAACCGATCGCAGATCAACCCCATGACCTTAAGCGAAGAAACCTTAATCGAAGAAATCCTACAGTTCTGGTTTGGCACACCCCACTCCGAAGCAGCGCAGTATGCCCAGCGCCGCAAATTGTGGTTTGGCAAAAGCCCCGAAACCGACCAGGAAATTGCCCAAAGATTTCTAACAGCCTATGAACAAGCCGCCGCTGGAGCTTTCGATGAATGGCAGCGATCGCCCTCCCCCTGCCTTGCCCTGCTGCTCCTCCTCGACCAGTTTCCCCGCAACCTCTTCCGAGGCACCCCCAAAGCTTTTGCCACCGATACCAAAGCCCTGGAAGTCGCACTAGGAGCGATCGCCACCCAATTCGACCAAGCCCTAGCCCCAATCCAGCGCATCTTCATCTACCTCCCGCTGGAGCATAGCGAGAATCTTGCCATTCAAAACCAGTCCGTAGCGTTGTTTCGCCAGTTAGCGATCGCCGATCCCCAACTCCAAGACACCCTAGACTTTGCCATCCGCCACCAGCAAGTCATCGAACAATTTGGCCGCTTCCCCCACCGCAACGCCATCCTAAACCGCCCCACCCCCCCAGCAGAAGCCGAATTCCTCCAACAACCCGGCTCCTCCTTCTAACTAAACAACCTGTAAACACCTCCCTCCACTCTCTCTGCGTCTCTTCTCTCTGCGTCTCTGCGGTTAAATCATTCAGAGCCTTAGACCACTCAATCAGCGTTCAACTCAGCTTCAGGAGAACCCTTCACCAAATCCTCCGGCTGCATCCGCTCATAAACCTCAAACGGCTGATGAATCCAAGGATTATCCACCAAATAATCGACATAATAATCCGGCTTCACCTCCGAGCATTGCTTGTACCACAACACCGCCGATCGCACCTCATCAATGTAGAACCCGTACTTGCGATCGAGCCAGACGAGCGATCGCTTCAAACTCACCCCCGAATCCACCAGATCATCCACCAGGAGAACATGGCTACCGAGGTTTGCCGTCGTCATGGTCAAATCCTGACCGAAGGTGATGGAACCACGCACCTGATTGTTGGTGCCGCCGTAGGAAGAAGTCGCCAAAATCGCCAAAGGCTGGTCAAAGATCCGCGCCAGGATATCGCCCACCCGCAGTCCCCCTTTGGCTAAACAGACAATTTGGTTAAACTTCCAGTCGGACTCGTAGACTTGGCGCGCAAGCTGTTCAATTTTTTGGTGGTACTCGGTCCACGAAACATAGAGATCTGACATGGCTCAGAGAATCAATTGCAAGGATGAAAAGCATCATACAAGGATTGCTGGATGCCAGTCTCGCAAGATGTTATCAAGATGCCAAATAAATCCTTAATAAAGCATCGTCATAAAGCAGAGTGAATCATGCTATAAAAATCTACAGTAAGTCCATCGGCAAAATGGGAATTAGCCGCTAGAGGATCAGGTCAATCAGCAGGATAAAATAATCTGCGGGATGCCCCAAGCGATCGCTGACCAGAGATCGCCAGTAAAAGATCACTGGTAAATGATCTACTGAGATCAGGATATGGGCGATTTTCTTGACCCCTTTGGGCTTTCAAAATTGTTAAGCGAGGTAGTTGTGGGTATTGTTGTTGAAGAGGTTTCTAAGCAATTTGGCAGTTTCAAAGCGCTGGATCAAGTCAGCGTCGAGATCAAAACCGGGGGACTGGTCGCTCTTTTAGGTCCTTCGGGTTCCGGCAAATCTACCCTGCTGCGCCTGATTGCCGGGTTAGAAATGCCAGACACCGGAAAAATTTTCCTAACGGGCAAAGATGCCACCCACAAGAGCGTCCAGGAGCGCAACATTGGCTTTGTCTTTCAGCACTACGCTCTGTTTAAGCACATGACCGTGCGAAAAAACATCGCCTTTGGCCTGGAAATTCAAAAAGCCCCCAAAGGCAAGATCAAAGCCAAGGTCGAAGAACTGCTGGAACTAGTGCAACTGGCAGGACTGGGCGATCGCTACCCCTCCCAACTCTCCGGCGGCCAGCGCCAGCGAGTCGCCCTCGCCCGAGCCTTAGCCGTAGAACCCAAAGTCCTCCTCCTCGACGAACCCTTCGGCGCACTCGATGCCAAAGTCCGCAAAGATCTGCGCGCCTGGTTGCGCCGCCTCCACGATGAAGTCCATGTCACCACCGTCTTCGTCACCCATGACCAGGAAGAAGCCATGGAAGTCTCCGACGAAATCGTTGTCATGAACCAGGGACGCATTGAGCAGGTCGGCACCCCCGCCCAGGTCTACGACAACCCCGCCTCCCCCTTCGTCATGAGCTTCATTGGCCCCGTCAATGTCCTCCCCAGTAGCTCCAATATTTTCCAGGGCAACGGCTTTGAAAGCCCCCATCCCCAAGTCTTCCTCCGCCCCCAAGATGTCGTCATCGAAGTCCAACCCGGTGAAGCCATGGTGGCCGCTCGGGTTAGCCGTTTAATCCACCTGGGCTGGGAAATCCAAGCCGAGTTGACCCTGGATGACGGGCAGGTGATTAATGCCCACTTGACGCGCGATCGCTTCGACCAACTCAAGCTCGAACCCCAACAGCGCGTCTTCGTCAAACCCCGAGAACCCAAAGCCTTCCCGTTGTACTATTCCATCTAATCCGCTGCGTTTTATCCAATCAAAAAGTCCAATCAAAAAGTCCAATCAAAAAGTCCAATCAAAAAGTCCAATCAAAAAGTCCAATCAAAAAGTCCAATCAAAAAGTCCAATCA
>JALOOP010000562.1 GCA_025454315.1 Oculatellaceae cyanobacterium Prado106 | reverse complement strand
GTTTGTAAGGCTTGGTAATCTCACAATACTATTCTCCTGCTCGACTTTCGCTCTTTTAGGCGACTTCATCTTACCCACAGCTTTTTCAATTCGCACCCCGATGATTCGCTTCTTATGGTATCACTTCTCCAGGTTAACGAGAGTCTTAAAACCCCAGAAGTTGACGAATGGTAATCTGATTAATTTTGCCTTGAGCATTGCGAGGAATGGAATCAACGCATCGCCAAATTTTGGGCTGTTTGTAGCGGCTCAGGGTAGTTTGGATAGCGGCTTGAATTTCAGCCTGGAACGGAGGAATTTCAAGGTTTGAATCAGTGGGAGAAAAGCGCGGTAAATTGGGGGCGATCGCCACATAAACCGCCGCCACCACCTCTCCCCACTGGGAATCCGGGATACCAACCACACTGACATCTTTGACGTACCCACTGGCGAGAATTGCCGATTCCACTTCACTGGGAAACACGTTCTCTCCCCCTGTGATAATCTTTTGGCTATTGCGTCCCACGATATGGAGATAGCCTTGTTCGTCGAAGTATCCTAAATCGTCTGTGATGAATCTCGTCTCTGTAAATAAATCTGGATAGTATCCGAGTGCTAGAGATTTTGATTGAATGGCGATCGCTCCAACACCATCCTCATTCGCTTCTAAAATCAATATCTTCGCATGAGGTAAAACCTGTCCGCATCCTGTTCTTCTCTGTAGAAAATCACTGGGTTTCAGTGTGACAACCTGTGATGCAGTTTCAGTCATTCCGTAGGTGGGGGCAAGGTGTAAATTCGCGTAGCGAGACTGGGTTAATAACTCTGGCCATGCCGGGGCACCTCCCAAAAGAATGGTCTGGAGTTGAGCAAGCTGAACAATCATAGGGGGGGATTGGAGAAATCGCTGTAACTGGGTTGGCACCAGGGATAGAAAAAAGTCAGACGGGTTAATTTCACCCAGGATTTGTTCTAGGGATTGATTTCGATCTTGGGAGTCTTGATTCTTCGGTGGAACGATCGCCAACTTTCCCCCCGTCAAAAGCGATCGCATCATCTGCATCAATCCACTGACATGATACAGCGGCAGCACACAGCAAGAATTGATCGAATCAACCTCAAAGTAAGTTTGAACCCCCCACACTGAATCAGACAGAGTTTCCCAGGTATGAATCGCAAAGCGAATTTTCCCGGAAGTGCCCCCCGTTGGAATCATGATCCAGCCTGGGGATGCGGCGGAATTCAGAAGATAAGTGCCTGGAGTGTTACAGACTGGAGGGGCTTCCGGTTGGATGAGGTGAAATACCTGCTGCCACTCGGATTCAGTCCAGGTAGGATGACCGAGAAAAATCGGACAATGAGCCGTAGAGGCCGCAATGAAACTAGCCAGGAATTCCAGCGGATCGGGTTCGGCGATGAGAACGGTGGGGACGGGGGACGATGCGCTGCCAGAGACACTTTGGTAACGCTGGATCTCTTGCAATCGTTCTAAGGTGCGATCGCCCAATCGTCGAGCATCTAAGCCAATCAGCCAATCCGAGGGCTGTTGCTGCAAAAGGACTAGAGGTTCTGCCATAGCTGTTCGGGGGAGAGAAGATGCCAGTCATCCGTAAACCAATGGTTCACGCCAAAGCCTATTGCCCGAGGCTTGATCAGGGAATGTTGCAGAGGATGAATCAGGGATTGTTGCAGAGGATGAATCAGGGATTGTTGAATGAATGACTGGGCGATCGCCGTTTCAAACACGGAAGACCAAACTACATCCACGGAATGCTGCTGACAAAAGTCTCGAAGTTGGAACGGGAAACCTGCGATCGCCGCTTTTACCACAAAGATCCCGCGCCAGCCTCGGGTGTAGCAGGCTTGCAGTTGGTCAAAGGTGGCCACGGATTCATCGAGGGCGATCGGTGTTTGGAATGGTTGGCTTAACCGGAGCATGGTGTCAAACTGGTCGGGCGGTAGGGGTTGCTCTAAAAATTCTATCGAGTGGCGATCGCATTGGTGCAACCATTGTAGGGTTTCGGCCTCACTCAGTCCCCCGTTGGCATCCAGCCGTAGACTCACTTCAGCGGGTAGAGCCGCCATCAATTGCTCCAAGATTTGGACTTCTTCGCTCCAGGAAGCCACCCCGATTTTCCACTTGAAGGTGCGCGCGCCCTGCTGCCAAAGCGGTCGCCAAGCCTGGAGGGCAGCGGCTCCAGTGGGGAGAAGACGGCTGGTTGAGGAAGCGTCCGGGAGAAGTGGGGTGGGGGGATGGGGAGTGAGGGGATGGGGAGTGAGGGGATGGCGATCGCTCAAGGTTTCCCAGGCAGCGGCAAACCCAAATCGACAGGCCGAAAGTTCTGGAGGAATCGCCAGGATCTCTTCCAGGGTGATCTTCTCAGAGCAACCTTGACAGAAGGCCAATGCCTGTTCGTAGGTTTCGCTGCCAAATGCTGGAACGGGAGCAATTTCTCCCCAACCCACCTGGTCAGCCTCGTTCGTCAATTGCACGATGATGCCATCGCGAATCTTCCAGGCACCATGATGGGTCTGCAAAGGTTGGACAAAAGGCCGATGATAGGAGCGATAGGTCAGATGGAACATGCGCGATCGCGGTTTGCAGTGGAATTTTCGGCGGAGGTTTCTGTGGGGTTTTCGATGGAACGGTTCCTGAAACTTCAGCTTCTCATAGTCTGCAACCTTTCTCCTAGACCCTCTAGGAAGAATGATGCTCGTTTCAACCATTCTGTCGAGCCTGAACGAATTACCCAATCCATCTCACACTGCACCTCATGGTAATTGCATAGAGTGGACGATATACTAAGCCACAACCCCGATCGCACTCGCGTGTAATCTCTGCCATCATGCCTTTTCCCTTTCCCGGAATGAATCCCTATTTGGAAGCCTCGTTTCTATGGCGGGAGGTGCATAGCCGTTTGATTGTGGCGTTAGCAAATCACTTGGGCAGTCGTCTGCGTCCCAAATACTATACGGCCATTGAAACTAGGACTTATCTGGAAGATGAGTCGGAAGGGGTTTTGGTGGGTGTTCCCGATGCCATTGTCTACCAGGGGGTTCAATCTCGATCGCCTCAGCCTTCAGCGGTTTCTGCCGTATCCATTCCAGCATCACAACCCCAAAAAGTACGATTGGTTGAAGCGATCGAAGTCAAAGAACGATTTCTAGAAGTCCGCCAAGTCATAACCCATGCCGTGATTGCGGCGATCGAGATCCTATCACCCAACAACAAACGCGGAGATGGACGAGTCAGCTATCTCAAGAAGCGACAGGCACTTCTTGAGAGCCAAACTCATCTAGTTGAACTTGATCTGCTGCGAGCCTATCCGCCCATGCCCATGACGGGTGCGAGTGAACTTGGAGATTACCGCATTTTGGTCAGTAATGCGACACAGCGTCCGGAGGCTGAACTGTACGGGTTTAGTTTGCGCGATCGCATTCCCCTGTTCCCATTGCCGTTACAACCTGAAGATGAACTGCTTACGGTTGACCTCTATCCGCTGCTCCAAACGGTTTACGATGAAGGAAATTTTGACCTGCGGATTGACTACAGCCAGCCTGTGCCGGAACCTGCGTTGTCGGAAGGCGATCGGGCTTGGGTGCAGCAATGTTTAGCTTCCCTTGAGAACTCATAATCGAGGAATGACATGCGCTGCGGTTAATGTCGCATGGCCGCACAAATCCATCTCAATTTCGGGTGTAAACCAACGAATTGCATAACCTCGATCGACCGGGATGAAAAATGCGGTTTCGGCCACCGAGTTTTCGCTGGCAATCTGTTGCATCACAGTCGTTGGTAACCAAGTTTCCAGAGGACAAACCGCAGCCGGATTGCCGCCGAACACCTTGTCTGTGAAAGCATCCACTTGGTAAATCGGTAACTTCATGATTTTTCTG
>JALOOP010000155.1 GCA_025454315.1 Oculatellaceae cyanobacterium Prado106 | reverse complement strand
AAGCCATGATCCAAGGTGCAATGATTCGATTGATGCTGCAACGCTTAGGTGAACAGCATGAAACTGCTTAATTATTATTTTAGAAATGCGCTCTCAGGGATTGAACCATCATCGTCTTTAATCGAGCGTGATAGTTTTCACAAGTTTCGCTACCCTGGTTAAAGTTCGTAAGGCGATTGGCAAATGGGTTATATGTCGTCCTCTGTTTGGGTCAAGTCTCTACCGCCCGTGCTCCAGCGCATGGTGCAGCAACCGATTGCAATGTCTGCGCTGATCTCCCTGGCGCTTCACTTTCCGCTGGTGCTGTTTTTGCCCCGGCTGTTTCTCTCCGCGCCACAACTCGACGAACCCGAGATTCAGCGTCCGGTTGATCTGGTCGAACTAACGCCTGCTGAGCAAAGCCGTTTGCCCCAGCTAGAAACCTCGGCGATCGACCTCCCGCCGCTCATTCAGACCCCCTCCAATCTCTCCCCCCTGCCCAAACCGCCTTCCGGTTCGCCCACCCTGCCGCCCCTCTCCGGTGGCTTCTTCTCCAATCCGCTCTCGGGTGGTTTCTTCTCCAATCCGCTGCCCCCCATTCCGCCCAGCAACTTCTCCTTTCCGCCGATCGGGTCTTCCGCGCCCCCGGTGATTCGGGTTGCGCCGACTGCTCCCACCGTCGTCCCGGTGCCCTCGACCGCCCCCACCGTCACCCCTTCCCCCACGCCATCTGCACAGGAACTCCCTCTGCCCTCGCCTGTACCCACCGAGACTCCTTCCCCCACCCCCAGCCCCGGCTCAGCGGTCAACGGCGGTACTGCACCGCTGCCCACCCCTAGCACCAGCCCTTCTCCCACCGATGGCCAGGTGGCCACCAATCCTTCCCCCGAAGCCACACCAGAACCAGAGAACTCCAGCCTAGTCGCCCAAATCCGAGAACTCCGCGCCAAGCTCAGCTATAACCCCAAAGGCACCACCTCCGACGAAGCCTACGCCCGCATGTCGGAATTCTCGACCGAAACGGCAGCATGGCTAGGCGAAGACCGCAGCATCAACAACTCCCTGAAACGCGGCGAGATGACTGGGGCTTACCCCGAATCTGCCGGACGGGTAAACCCGCCGCTGAGTGGGCAAGTCGTTGTGGCGGTCAAAGTGGATGGCAACGGCAAAGTTGACCCCGAATCTGAACCCGAAATTATTCAAAGCTCGGGCTACGGCATTTTTGACGAACAAGCCATAGCCGAAGTCGTCGCCTATCCCTTCGAGCCAACCGGACAAAACGAAATTTACCTGATTCGCGTCAACTATGCGCCGACGGAGGCTCAAGGGTAAGGGGCGAAAGGGGAAAGGGTGTTCTGGGTGAATCTTGGAATTTCTTTGAATGGTGAACCCGGAGAGGCCAAAGAGTAAGAGCATTGAATCGACTCCAAAAGTCACCGCAGAACCAGCTAGAAGGCATCGAAAAAATTCTCCCTAGCTTGATTCAAAGAAGTAGTCCCTGTTTCCCTTTCCCCTTTCCCCTTTTCCCTTTCCCCCCTATTCCCCACTCCCCACTCCCTACTCCTTCCCCAATTCCTGCCCCAGCGTATTGGCCAGCTTATCGGCGATGCCTGCAATCCAGGTTTCGTCTTGCTTTGTGTAGCTGCGGGGGGCATTGGCTCCCAGGATGAGAGTGCCGCGATCGCCCATCGGTTGACAAATCACGCCCTGAGTATTTTCGGGTAAGTAATCGAACTCGACTCGGCCTGGATAGAGCTTGAGGCTGACCAGGTAAACGGGCTTTTGGGTAGATAACACCCGCTGCAAAATTGCACCCGGTTTGACCTGGGACTGGGGGCTGAGAATGCCTCGCCGCAGGAGAACCCGATCGCCATACCAGACGACGAGCGATCGCGTCACCGTATTGGTCAGCAGCAAATGGGAAGCCCAGGCCAGTTCCACCTTGACCGCATCCGGCAAATCCTCCGCCAGTTCAAAGCCTTCCTCACCTTCCAGCACCACCGAGTCCGGCAGCTTCGGCTGTACCTGTTGCCACAGCAGCCCCGTCAAAATCAGCAGCGCACTCATCAACACCCCGAGTGCATCCGATCGCGCCTGCGAATCCGTCAAGGCGGGTGTGAGAACCCGGTTGGTCATCAGGAGGGTGCCTGCGATCGCCCCAACCACAATCGGCAAGCGGCGAAAAATCGCATTGGGATCAGGTTTAGCCATTTCGGTTTCCCCGTTTTTTCATGAATGCATTATCCTATGAGATGAAATTATGGGGGAGTGGGGAGTGGGGAGTAGGGAGTAGGGGGATAGGGAAGAGGGTTGGGAGAGGCGAGGCAGATTGTTTCATCAATGGCTTATCCAAGAACTTCCATCGAACTTCCATCGAACTTCCATCATAGAAGCCTCAAAAACGAAGCCTCAAAAACCTTCTCCCCAAATCCCCCAGACTTAACCCATTCTTTCCCCACTCCCCACTCCCCACTCCCTTCTTTCCTCTAGGAAACTTACAGTGTTAGAGCTACTCGGTTCTGGCTTGCTTTCATTCTTACTCAGCGGCACCCCCAAGGTGGAAACCTTGCGATCGACCCCCTGGTCTGTGTTTCTCAATCAAGCCCTGTTGCAATCCCTGATTCCACCCGATCCGGCGGCTCAATCGGTGATTCAACAGCAGGTGGATGCCCTGGCGGGTCTGGGGTATCCGGCTCAGGCTCAGGGGATTTGGCTGCAAGAGGGCAATCATGTGTTGGCCGAGCATCAAGGGACAACGCCTCTGCCAGCGGCCTCTTTGACCAAGGTAGCCACCACGCTTGTGGCGCTCGATACCTGGGGCGCACAGCATCAGTTTGTAACGATTTTCAGTGGCACAGGCCCGGTTCAAAACGGGGTGCTGCAAGGCGATTTGTTAGTGCAGGGAGATGGCGATCCTTTCTTTGTGTGGGAGGAGGCAGTTGCCGTAGGCAATGCCCTCAACCAGGCCGGGATCACCCGCGTCACGGGGAATCTGCTGGTTACAGGCACCTTTGCCATGAACTATGAACTCGATCCCAACACGGCAGGCGCATTGTTAAAACAAGGCTTAAATCCCCAACTCTGGAACGCGGAAGCCACGGCGCAGTTTCAACAACTGCCACCGGGAACCGTGCGTCCCCAAGTCGTGATTGACGGCGGTATCCAGCCCGTTGCCTCAGCCGCCAGTGTCCCCAATGCCAAGCCCATTGTCCGCCACCGATCGATGCAGCTCGTCAGCGTCCTCAAGGCGATGAACATCTACAGCAACAACGTCATGTCGCAGATGATGGCCGATTCCCTCGGCGGTGCCCCAGCCGTAGCCCAAAAAGCCGCAGCGATCGCCCAGGTGCCTCCCCAAGAAATCCAGTTGGCCAATGGTTCCGGCTTAGGCGTAGACAATCGCATCTCTCCCCGTGCGGTCACAGCCATGATGCTGTCGATTCAGCGCTATCTCCAGGAAGCCCAGTTGAACATCGGCAATCTGTTCCCGGTCATGGGACGCGACATCGGCACCCTAAAAGGACGCAAAATGCCCAACGATGCCGTCGTCAAAACCGGAACGCTCAACGAAGTCAGTTCCTTGGCTGGCGTTCTCCCGACTCGCGATCGCGGCCTCGTCTGGTTCAGCATGATCAACTACGGCGCAGGCGACATTCAAATCTTCCACGACCAACAAGACTTCCTCCTAGAACGCCTCCAAAAAAACTGGGGAGTAACCGCCCCCGTCCCTTCCGGCATTCGTCCCAGCGATCGCAGCAACCTCCCCTCGAATCGGGTGGGATCGGGCGATCGTAGTGAGGTGGTTCGGGAGTAGGGAGTGGGGAGTGGGGAGTAGGGAGTGGATGGGTGACAGGGTGGATGGGTGGATGGGTAAGGGAGAAGGGACATGCTCATACCCCTAAAAAATCCTTCATATAAAAATTCCTGTGTTTGGGAACAGGGTTAACTTGAATTACCCATCCACCCATCCACTCATCCACTCATCCACCTGATCCATGTCCCCCCCTTTCGCCTTTCCCCTTTTCCCTTTCGCCTAATACAACACAAACGGCATCAACCGCTCCAGATCAAGATTAGATGCGACTTGGGTAAGTTTGCTCAAATCCTTGGGATCTGAAAGATGGGGGAGGCAGCCGAGGACAGGTTTTTGGGTGAGGTTTTCGAGGAGATTGACGGGTGCCCATTCTTCGAGTTCATGGGCATGGCAAGGGGTGACACAGTTGAGGATGATGCCTTTGAGGTGGACTCGGGCCTGTTGGGCGAGGGCAACATTGGCGACCGTGTGGGCGATCGCACCCGAATTCACCGGAACGACTAATACTGTAGGAATGCGCCAATCCCAGGCCAGATCAGCCACGGTAGTTTCATGGGCGATCGCCGATCCCAAGCCTCCCAGCGATTCAATTAGAACAAAATCGCGTTTTTGGGAGAGGCTTTCATATTCTTTCCAGGCGGTTTCTAGCTCGATGTGGCGACCCTCGTAGGCAGCCGCCAGGGGCGGAATCAGGGGAGCGAGAAAATGGATGGGGTTAATTTCTTCGAGGGATTGGTTGAGCGGAAAGAGATGGGTATAGAGTTCGCGATCGCCCACCCCACACTGAATCGGCTTCATGATCCCCAGGGTTTGCTCAGGACGATAGCGCTGCCAATAGGCAGCGAGAGCCATCGTCAGGACTGTTTTGCCTACCCCGGTGTCGGTACCTGCTATTAGTAACGTATTCAAGCAAAAACTCCTGAGCAGTGACGTAAACGAATCATGGGACACATGGAAAAACGGGGCGAAGTCGCAACGTGAAACTGTAGTGAAATTGTTCCAGACTTCATTATGAAATGATTCGCGCTGAATTACATGTTGTCTAGACAAGGTATTCTAGACGACAATCAACCCCAGATTTCAATCATCCTAACAGAAGTTTTATGCCCATTCATCCAATTCTTAAAGGATGATGCATCAAATACACAACTCCTGAAAATCTTCCCAGAGATTCATCATGACGATTTGAGATTGACCTGCGACAGAATCCCCAGCACAAGAAAAAATAATGCCTCATGTCCCCATCTTGGCTTTGAAACGCTGCTCCATTACCGTTCAAAATCACCACTAAAAACCCCGGCACTTTGCCGGGGTAGAAGGTGCATTCATGCCTAATAGGAGTGTTCCCTACTTCAGAAAATAATCGTTGCTTGATCTAGAGTTGCAGTTGTCTAAGACGGCACAGTTGTCACACACAACTGCATTCAATCACCACCTCCAGTAAATGATCAGGGGGCGATCGCGGTTGATGCGGATCAAATCACTTTGATTAACCGGAACCCCTAACGGTTATAGCAACTGATAAATTCACGAATCACCCATCCCCAAACCCGGTATTCCCCCTCGTAGTATCCAGCAATCCTCGCCCAGGCTCGTCCCTGTTCGTCATTGGCAATTTCTAGAATTTCCACCTCGCGACCATTT
This sequence comes from Oculatellaceae cyanobacterium Prado106, assembly GCA_025454315.1. GTDB lineage: Bacteria > Cyanobacteriota > Cyanobacteriia > Elainellales > Elainellaceae > Prado106. The sequence goes on along the minus strand of JALOOP010000155.1, from coordinate 8,585 downwards.
CGTAAGGCGTTCACAATTTCGCCGTTGGGGTAATTTCTCACATTCAGCGGGGTGCCAGTGGGGTCGGTGACTTGGCAAACCTGTTCTGCTTTGGCAGGGGAAGCGAAGGTCAATACACTGGCTGAAGCGATCAGAACCAGGCTAGCGAATTGTTTTTTCATTGAAAAGTTTTCCTTGTTGGGTGATTTTTGATCCATTCACTGCAATAGAGCGCAGTGAACATCGAAGAGGAATTCTGGATTTGAACGGCATCCTTGAACAGCGTCCATCTCCGTATCAATTCCTGTGGTTTAAGTATTCCTAATCACCTCAAAAGTTTATCAAAACCAGTTCAGATTCTCCTTCCAGAGCGTGGATCTTGTCACATCCCTTAAGTTTTGAAGGAAAAGAACTCTTTAAGTTCTTTCCAGTTCATCGTTTTCTATAGGCAGCCACTGCACCCTTGAAAAAAAATTTGCTCCGACTTTCAAGAAAGCGGTACAATTAAGCTTGTGTTGACTACGGGATGTAGCGCAGCTTGGTAGCGCGCCTGCTTTGGGAGCAGGATGTCGCAGGTTCAAATCCTGTCATCCCGACTTTAATCTCAAGAACAATTTTCAGGGATTGCAGAATTAGGCTAGCCCTAAATCGGCATTGGCAATGACGGTTGCAAAAGAAGGCGATTGCATTCTATTAGGTTGTTCTTTTGTGACCCAACAAAGAATGTTGGACTCTGAGGCAAGGTTCTATTACACTGGATGCGCCTTTCTTGCGATACTTATTCGACCCAGAATGGAGCGCTGACCCATTTAGTTCAGCAAACCTTGGGTCATGCTTCCCTATCCATAACCGGGAAATACTTGCATCACCGGACAGGTATCTTTGAAGGAGTATCTGAGAGGGAGTATCTGAGCAAGTGAGTTAGGATCAGTGCAGTGGAGACGAGGAAACTGTCATGACCCAAGCAAAAGTCCGGTTTGCCAGTTTTGAAGAGTACTTGGTCTGGAGTGATGCCCCTGAGAACTATCTAGAAGGGCGTTACGAATTGGTGGATGGAGAGCTAGTTGAATTAATGCCAGAATCAGGACGTAACTTAGCGATCGCAAGGTTTGTGTTTTTTATGCTGGTTGCCGCTGGCATTCCTCTAGAGTTTGTCATGCAGGGTGGAATTGAGGTTCAGGTTCCTGTCTTGCAGACAGGTGATGCTGCGAACCGTTTTCCTGACTTGCTGGTGCTGAGAGAGGAGCATCCCGCTTTGATTGAAAAACGAGCCACGATTACCCGTGAAATGCCGCCGCCGCGAATGCTGGTCGAGGTCGTCAGTCCTGGCAACCGGAACCAGGAGCGAGATTACAACCGTAAGCTGTCACAGTACCAGGCGATCGGGGTGGATGAATACTGGATTGCTGACCCTACCCGTGAAATGGTGAGCGTGTTCATTCTGAAGCAGAACAATTATCGGAAGGTTGGGGAATTTCGTAGCAGCGACATTGTCCCCTGTTTAACCTGTCTAGAGTTAAGACTGACAGCAGAACAAATCCTCAGCGGCGGTCACAAGTAATCAAAGCAACGTCCCTAATCTGAGGCAGAAGTCATGACTCAGGCCAAGATTTGCAACCTTTACAACCTTTAAAGGATACCTGTACCACTGGAAAGACGTGGAAGGATGATTCCTGCTGATTGATAGGGCGTTACAGAAAGGTAGCAGGAATCTATTGGGCTTTGAGGGCATTGCGGAGCGTGTTTGCAGCATCTAGCCGAGAAGTCTGCCCGATTAGGACACAGCGGGTAAGCAGGTCGATGTTGAGATGGGTCAGTTCTGGGATTTCACTATGGGCGATCGCTTCATAGTCCAAGTCGCGCAAGCGATAGAGGCTAAACAGCCCATCTTCCCAGAACCAAACCTCTGGAATTTCAAGTACCCGGTAACGCTGAAGTTTATTGACGCTACCACTGGTGAAAATGACTTCGATCGCCAGATCGGGAGTGGCTTTGGATACGCCAAAGCAATAGGATTCATCGGGTTCAGCAGCAGCTTCACCCTCACGCTCTTGAGTCGTAGACCCCAAAGGTTCAAATTCAATCCCCGATTCCAAGCAGAATAATCCAATCAGGAAGCCAATCAGCCGACTGAATAATTCATGTTCACGCCCCGGCATCAGGATCTCTACAATGCTGTTGTAATAAAACAGCCTTACTTTGCGAGATTTACCAAACCCCGTCCGAATCAGCTTGAATTGCTGCCAGGTAATGTCAGCATGGACAATCCGCTGATCCGCTGATGGGTTGAGTTGTGCAGGCTGGAGTTGAACCATGAGGTTGCCTCCTCGTTCAGGTCTACTTATTGTAAAACGAACTAAAAAATCCCGGCCTTCCTGTGGAGCAACACAGCCACACTGTTGGAAAATCGGGATTTTATAGGTTAATTAATCAGTAATTAATCAGTAATTAATCAGTAATTAATCAGTTACTGTGTGCCTTTGGCGGTGAAGGTTTTGCCCACGACTGCGCCGAGGCTTCCCAGGGTTTGGGCAGGGCCATTGTTGAGGGAAACCGAGACGGCTCCCGCGTTGCCTGAGTCCACTAGGATTTGTTCTTTGCCAGACCAGCTTTGCTTTGCGCCCTGTTCCAAGATGCCTTCAAAGGCAACTTTGCCATCAACAGTGACCATCAGCCAGGATTCACCCGTGAGGCTAACCTCGACATTGACAGGTTGGTTTCCTGCGGCGGGAGATGCTGGAGTAGAAGGTGAGGAAGCCGCAGTGGATGAAGCGGGGGAATTGCTGCTGGGGCTAGTAGCTGTTGCCGGGGATGTTACCGGAGAGGCTGTCACTGGAGAGGCTGTCACTGGAGAGGCCGGAGCTACGGCAGGTGCCGGAGGAGCCGCCGGGGGAGCGGGAGGGGCTGCCGGGGCGGTGACTTGGGCAGTGGAGGGTTGTCGCTGTAAGCCGGGTTGGATGATGCCAAAGAAGAGGGCGGCAAGGGCGATCGCACCCACCCCAACCATCAGCAGATAGGGCGGACGGGAGACGGGTAATTCCATGGATTCGCGGGATTCCCATTTAGGGGAAGGGGAGAACCGAGAGGCGGTGCGAACAGGCTCAGCATCAGCCGATGAAGTCGAAGCGGATGACGATGAAGTGGGTGACGCTGCATGGGATGAAGCTGAATGGGATGAAGCAGACGCAGTGCTATACGAGGGTCTAACTTCTGTGGCGATCGGGGCACTGGGAACCGGATTATTGTTCAGCGGGAATTTCTTGGAGAGTTCTTGGCCATTCATCCCCAAAGCATCGCCGTAGCGGCGGATGAAACCCTGGACAAAGACGGGTTCGGGCAAGATTTGCTCCTGGGCAGATTCGATCGCCCGCAGAATTCGCAAAGGGATGTAGGTTTTGGCTGAAATTTCTTCCAAGGATTTGGATTGTTCTTGACGAACCTGGCTGAGATACGCCCCGATCGTCTTAAGTTGTTCCAGTTGTTCGCCGTCTAGGGTCACCATGCTTATCCGCCTCCTGCGCCGTATAAATCTTTCCTCTGCAATTTAGCCTACCCTTAGATTTAATCCATTACAAGCAGGTTTTAATACATCTCTAGGTAGCCTGGGCAACTTTAGAAATGTTTATCCTCTTTGGATGGGATAAAGCTTCTTGGTTTGACATTTTCAATCCAGGGGGGAAAGGGTGGATGGGTGGATGGGTGAAGAAATGGGAATCTTCTTTTGCTGAATGACTCTTTTCCCGTTTGTCCTGCTTCTTTTCTAATGGAGGAATGATTGGGATTGAAATGAATGTTTTAGGGAGAAGAATGCAATCTGTGAAGCTGGAAGGCGCTTTTAGGGAGGCTGTGTCTCCTTAGAAGAAGAGGAACCGCCCTTCTAAAAGTTCATGTGCTTCAAAAATTCCCGCATCTTTCACCCATCCACCCATCCACCCATCCACCCATCCACCTATCTCCCCACTCCCTACTCCCTCACCTCATACGCCTGCGCTGCCGTCTCCATAAACTGGGTCTGGGAGTCCTGTTCCAGGTGATTGGCATCGGGGCGGCGTTGGGTGTATTGGCCGTTGGGCTGGAGTTCCCAGGCGTGGCGGTTGTCGGCGAGCATGATGCCAAGAATTTCCTGGAGATCTTTGAGAATGTGGGGGTCTTCGACGGGGGTGATGACTTCGACCCGGCGATCGAGATTGCGGGGCATCCAGTCGGCGCTGCCAATGAAGATTTCTTCCTGACCCTGGTTGTGGAAGTAGAAGATGCGGGAGTGTTCCAGGTAGCGACCGACGATGCTGATGACGCTAATGTTTTCGCTGACATTGGGGAGGCCGGGACGCAGGCAACAAACGCCGCGAATGATTAAGTCGACCTTCACCCCGGCTTGGGAAGCTTCGTAGAGGGTTTTGATCATTTGCGGATCGACCAAGGCATTCATCTTGGCAACGATACGGGCATGATGGCCATTGCGAGCCTGTTGGATTTCACGATGGATGAGGGCAATCATGCGATCGCGCAAGTTCACCGGAGCCACCAGCAGTTTGCGATAGTTTTGCTGACGCGAATAGCCGGTTAAATAATTAAACAAATCGGTTAAATCTGCCCCCAAATCTTCCCGGCAGCTCAGCAGACCCACATCGGTGTAAAGTCGGGCGGTGCGGTGGTTGTAGTTGCCTGTGCCAATGTGGACATAGCGGCGAATGCGATCGGCCTCACGTCTTACCACCAAAATCACTTTGGTATGGGTTTTTAGCCCCATTAATCCATAAACCACATGCACCCCCGCATTTTCTAACTTGCGGGCTCGGTGGATATTATTTTCTTCGTCAAAGCGGGCTTTTAGCTCCACGAGAACGGCTACCTGCTTGCCATTTTCAGCGGCTGCAATCAGGGCATCAATGATGGGAGATTCGCCTGCTGTGCGGTACAGAGTCATTTTAATTGCCAGCACATTGGGATCGAGTGCTGCCTGGGTGATAAAAAGCTGAATGGAGCGATTGAAAGAATCGTAGGGATGATGCACAAACAGATCACCCCGACGGATGACGCAGAAAATATCTTCTTGATCTTCAGCAGAGAGAATGCGATCGGGGGTCAGTTCACTGGGGCGTTTCAACCGGGGCGGGGTCACCGCATTCCAGGGAGCATCCTTAAGCTGGGGCAAGGGCAGCGACATCAGCGACATCAGATCTTTGAGTCCCAGTAAACCCTCAACTTGATACACATCATTGGTGGTAATTTCGAGTTCTTCCAGCAGCATTTGCTGGATGTTGTCTGGCATATCGGGCTGGATTTCTAGCCGAACTGCGGTGCCTCCCAAACGACGCTTGCGGAGTTCTTGCTCGATCGCCTGCAACAAATCATCCGCTTCGTCTTCTTCCAGTTCTAGATCGGCGTTTCGAGTGACACGAAAGGGATAGTAATCTTGAATATCCATCCCCGTAAACAGCGCTTCCAAATTGTGGGCAATCACCTGTTCTAGGGGCACACCGCTCCAAACGCTAGGACGACCTTTCTGCCGCACTCTCAAGGATTCTGGCAACTCAATAAATCTGGGCAAGGTATTGGGCACCTTGACCCGCGCAAAGTGTTCTTCGCCGTTGACGGTATCTTTCACAGAAACCGCCAGATTTAAACTGAGGTTAGAAATATGGGGAAAGGGATGCCCTGGATCAACTGCCAGGGGCGTGAGAACCGGAAAAATCTGCTCGTAAAAATAATTCTGCAAATACGATCGCTGTTCCGGGTCTAAATCCACATAGTCCATCAAGCAAACGCCCTTGGCCGCAAGCTGGGGCAGCAGTTCTTTTTCAAACAACTGATCCTGACGTTGTACCAAAGGTCGCAGGCGTTGCCCGATCGCATCAAGTTGGGCTTGGGGCAAGCGGCCATCGGGGGAAAGCCGATGCACCTGGGCTTCGACCTGCTGTTTGAGCGCCGCAACCCGTACCATAAAAAATTCGTCCAGGTTGGAGGAAAAGATGGCAATAAACTTAAGCCGTTCCAGCAGCAGCGTGCGGGGATCACAAGCCTCATGCAACACTCGGGCATTAAACTCTAACCAGCTTAATTCTCGGTTGAGATAATACTGGGGACTGGTTAGGTCAATGGCTTCAGAGGCCATCTTTTTGATTCGGGACATGGGTCTAGAGCCAGGTAAGGAGTGCTACACCCTGATTCTAAACGGAACGGTGGAACCTATAGCGATCCGCAATGTTTTTTGAAAGGGGGCAGACTGTGATCGTCCCCTTCAAAAAACATTGCAACTAAAACGGGATATTGAAATTGCGGCTGCCCGTTGTCCCTTCCTGGATTACAAGCGCCAGGTTTTGGTTACCGGAGCGGTTCCATTGGCGGTTGAGGAAGTAGACTTCGCCGCGCAGGACTTCGCCCGGTTCAGCGATCGCATCTTCCACCCCCACAAAAGACAACCGCGATCGCACTTCATTCCCCTCGGCATCAGTGACCCTGGCAAACAGAGGGACAAAGCCAAACTTGCGATCGCTACGATTCTGCACCACAACACTGGCCGTAAAGGTGCCGTTGGATGATACGCGAACGCCATTGAGTTGGATGGAGACATTATCCAGGGTTTGCTCCACGGAGAGAGGCGTTGCACCGCTGGGAGTAGGCTGGGAGGATTGGGGAGGGGTGCTGGCGATCAGGTCAGGGCTACTGCTGGAGCGGCGTGCCACGGGCTGGGCAGCACTGGGGGGAGTTTGGGCGATCGTCCCAGCGGAATCGGGCGATGGGTTTTCCTTGAGCAGCGGTTGGCGCTGCCGAGGTGTTGCTGCGACTGAGCCGGAGGAGCCGCTTGGGGCAGTTCGGCGGACTGAAGGGGGGCTGGGTTGAGTAGCGATCGCAGCAGGCGGAGTCGTCAGGATGGGCGTCCGTCGGGTTGCATTGGCAGTGCCAGCCGAGGCGGGAGCGGGACGGGTGGGAGATGTGCGAGGGTTCGCTGCCGCTGATGGTCTGGGAGTCCGGGATGCTGTTTGGGCGGTGCGGGGAGTGGCTGGCGCAGGAGCGATCGCCACCGATTGGCCAGTTGATGGTACCGTCGGTTGGGCGATCGGTTGGGCGATCGGTTGGGCAGGGCCACCCATGGCGATCGCATCACCGGAGTTGGGATTCACAGCGATTACGACCATAGGTGGGGTTGCAGCGGCATTGGCGGGGGCGGCATTGGCGAAGGCGTTGCCGCCGGGAGCTTGCATGGCGACCGTGGTGAGCCGGGTGTTGTATTGCTGAGTCCGGGCGATCGCAGTGCCAGACGCGAGCGTATTGGTCTGAATTTCCTGGAGACTGGCCAGGGCCTTTTGCCAGGAGGCTTGGGCAATGGCAAAATCCTCGGGCGTTTTGGCTCGTTGGGTTCGCTGTTCTGCATCCAGGGCTTCAGCCTGAGCGCGGCGCAGCAGTTCGATACTTTTGGCTTCCAGCGCAAGGCGTTCGTCTAGTTCTAGCAGCGTCGCTTGGTACTGCACTAGGGCGTGCTGCACATGGGCAAGCTGCTGGGCATCCAGCTGGGGGTGATTGGCTAAGGCGCTGAGGTTGGAAACGGCTTCCGAGAGACGTTCGCGCGATCGCTTCAGGTCAGGGAGATTTTTGGCCAATCGGGCGAAGGTGCTGGCCGCAGACGCTTCGTCAGTTGCGCGTTGCAGGCGGGTTTCGGCGCGCTGGTCTTCGGCGCAGTTGTCAAGGACGGTGCAGACGGCGGTGATTTCGGAGGATTTGATGCCGACGAAGAGACTGGCGATCGGCAGCAGGGTCAAGGAACCCCAGAGCAACATTTTGTTGATGGTGAGGGGCGTGCGATCGCTCGGTTTGCCAAGCCAACTTTGGGGTTTATCGTCGAGAGCCGTAGTAGAGGAGGGGTGGGGCGATCGCTGAGTCAGCAGCGACAGTCCTCGGGCGTTAACTGTAGCTACCCATTGACCGGACACCCATCGACCGATACGCTGCACCGATGGGGGCAGAAGGTGTCCCTTTAGCGACAGAGGACTCGGCGATGGAGCGGGTTCTGCTAAATCATTCTGAGCCTTGGCCGTATGGAGCAACGGCACGGGGGGGAGCGTCGTCTGATGTCCCGGCTTGGGTTCTGCTTGCCCTGGCTGAGCAGCCGGAGCGACAGTTCGCTGAGGTGCCTGCTGTGGGGCGACATGGGGCGGCACGGGGGGCGGCCCCTGGGGAACTCCAAAGAGTTCTCTCAGGGGGGTACGGGCGTTGACGGGGGTGGGGTTGAGCAGTTGCAGATCCCGCAGGACTTCTTCGGCAGAGGAGTAGCGATCCTGGGGCTTTTCGGCCATCATCCGCTCCAGGATTTTCACCAGACGGGGACTGAGGCTGACCAGGGATTGCCATTTCCACTCCAGGGTGGCCGAGTCCATCAGTTGGCTGGGGGGCTTGGCGGTGAGCAGCACCATGGCGGTTACGGCTAGGGCATAGAGATCGCTGCGGGGGGAGCATTGTCCCATTCGCAGTTGTTCGTAGGGGGCATAGCCGGATTTGCCCACCGAAACCGAGGCTTGGATGAGTTCAATGGCATCCGGTTGATTCGGCCAGTTGAACTGGGTAGCAGCTTGCTTGACCGCGCCAAAATCAATCAGAATAGGCAGTTT
>JALOOP010000154.1 GCA_025454315.1 Oculatellaceae cyanobacterium Prado106 | reverse complement strand
TTTTGCGCCATTTCAGCGATCGGACGTTTTATCAAGAAAAGTTAAGCCCTTGCTGAGCAAGGCTTTTGCACCATAGAGTTTTCTAATTTGGAATTGCTGAATCCTGTTTCTGAAACCCTGGAGATACTAGCCCATGAATCCTCAACTGCTAGAACAATCTGAAGCCACTGTCCTAACGGAGATTGATAAAATCCGGCAGCAGTTTGACCATGCTCCTTATCCGAGAGTGCCGTTAGATCTGTCTCCGCAGTCTCATGTCTCAGATCTCTATCTCCACAATTTGGTGACTTCCTACTACCTCAAGTATCGTCAGGTTATTCAAACAGAAGGGAAGGTGATTCTGGATGCGGGATGTGGCAGTGGATACAAGTCTTTGATGTTGGCGATCGCTAACCCCGGTGCCAAAATTGTCGGCATTGATCTCTCCGATGGCTCAGTTCAGCTTGCTCGTCAGCGGATTCAGCACCACAACTTACCTAACTGTGAGTTTCATACCTTATTAATTGATGATCTGCCCCAACTGGGTTTGGAGTTTGACTATATTAACTGTGACGAAGTTCTCTACCTCATCCCCGATCCAGTAGCAGCGCTTCAGTCCTTTAAGGCGGTGCTAAAGCCCCAAGGCATTATCCGCGCGAACTTGCACAGCGCTTACCAACGGGCTGATTACTTCCGCGCTCAGGCACTCTTCAAACTTCTGGGCCTCATGGATGAAAGTCCCAAAGATCTGGAGCATGAGATGGTGGTGGCCACCATGAACGCCCTGATCGACACGGCTAATTTAAAGATGAGCACTTGGAGTCCGAGTATCGCTAATCCGGCAACCCGAGATGAGCAAATTGCAGCGAATCATCTGTTGGTGGGCGATCGCGGTTTTATCATCCCTGAAATGTTTGAAATGCTACGAGCCAGCCGCCTGGAATTTCTCAGCATGGTGGAATGGCGCAGTTGGGATATTGTCGAGTTGTTTAAAGATCCGGATAACCTTCCTGATCTTTGGAATATGAGTTTAGCGTATGCTTCACCTGAAGAAAAACTCAGACTGTTTGAACTGATCCACCCGGTTCATCGGCTGTTGGACTTCTGGTGTACCCATGACGACTCGGACAATGGCCTCTCGGTCGATGACTGGTCTGATGAAGACTGGCATCACGCCACCGTCAATCTTCATCCCCAACTCTGCACTGAAGAAGTTCGGGCAGAAGCGGTGAACTGTATTGAACAGGGGCAAGGCTTTGAGATCAGTCGGACGATTCGTGTGGTGGCGTTGGGGCCGATCATTCTAGACGGTTCTTTGACCGCATGTTTGCTCCCGCTGTGGGAAGGGGCACAACCCATCCAGGCACTCGTGGATCGCTATCGCCAGATTCGTCCCGTTAACCCCGTGACCCTGGAGCCTGTAAGCCAAACGGATGCATTCCAGGCAGTAAAACAGTGCCTCAATCGGTTAGACGCTTTCCTGTATGTCTTGCTGGATAAGGGTTAACAGAGCAAAGCTAAAGCCTATTCTTGAGCGAATCCTTTTAGACTCACTCAAGATGAAGCGGATGGTTTGGGAGGATTGTCCACCCTGAGCAAAGGGTTCATTCTGGCAGGTTTAGGTGAGCAATGCCCATCCCACGATAAGGTACATCTTTCAATGAACTTGAATTCGATTGGAGGGATTCGATTGGATATCAGTAGAGTTGAAACATGGGTTGGCTTCCATTCACTCAGTTTGACGAGGCCATAGAACAAATCGAGTCTGTTTGTCTGGATTAATGCTTGTATTGCTCGTGTAACTACGGATAAAGTGGAGCGAGTTTTTGGATGCACTGCTTGTTTGTTTAATTGCTCAAAGCCTTGCTAGCTATGGCTTGATAGCGAATCTATCGGCCTAATTTCTGGAAAAAACACGGAAAAGAAAATGTGGAGTGATATGAAAAAGAAACAGGGTGGGCAAGTTATATCCAGGAGTTAGAAATCCAGTATCCCGCAACTCAAGGAGACGTTCATTAGATTATGAAAACTGAACTACAAGCCAAATTCTTGCAACACCTGCTCGGCAAAAAGAAGAACAACGAAGGTTTCACCCTGATTGAACTTCTGGTCGTCATCATCATCATTGGTATTTTGGCTGCGATCGCTCTGCCTTCCTTCCTCAACCAAGCCAACAAAGCCCGTGAGTCTGAAGCCACGACTTACGTTGGTTCTATGAATCGTGCTCAGCAGGCTTTCTACCTGGAGAACAATGCCTTTGCTACTGACATGACAGGTCTGGAACTCGGTATCGCAAACTCCAACAACTACACCTACTCCACAACAGGAGGGGGTTCAGGAGTGAACGCCACTGCAATCTCAAAAGCAGTTCAAAATGCTACCAGTGTTCTCAAGCCTTACAGTGGTATTGTTTACATTGGCACTGGCAACGATGGCACCAGAACCACTCTTGCTAGACTTTGCAAGAATACGGTCGCACCAACAACCAATTGTCCCTAAGATTTTCGCTTTGTTAGGCTCTAATGCCTAGCTCTAGCTTAAAACTAAGCTAATTTGATACCAAGAGACATGACGTCTCTTGGTATCTTTTTTGGTATGAAATCGCAGAACCCATTCCAACAGTCTACAAGCAAGCTCAACCAGGTCACGAACTAACTCGTAAGAGCAAGCTGGATTGCTTTTAAGTATACTGAGAATGCCACCCGTGTCAGGTGGAGCATCAGTTTGGGGAGCTTTAAAAATCAAATGGAATGGCTATATCCTAGTCATCTTGGTCTTGAGGTAAAGCTGCTTTTAGAAATAGGAAAGGGTAACATCACCATGAGAGGTGCTCATCCACGATGAAGCTTGCCTAACTTCAACCCTTCTTTGATTCTATGTCTTATGCAAACCCAGCAGACCGTAAATGCTAATGCCACAGTGTTGTTATCTGAACAGGCTGAGACAGCCCTCAGAAATCGGCGCTATGTTCAGGCAAGTGAGTTGTATGAAGAACTCGTGACTCTTGAACCTGAACACATTCTCCATTATTGGAGGTTGGGACTAACAAGGCTGTTTTTGGGAGAAGAGGCAGAAGCCCAACTCACTTGGATGACCATTTTGGCAGAAGCGACCCCTGCTCAGTCTGACGAATGGGTACAAAGCTTGATAACGGTTCTGAAAACAGAAGCGAGTCGGCTTGACGCCAATGTACTTGATCCGAATGCAGAGGAAGGCGCGATTGCCGATGATACTCGATTGGCTTGGACAGTCAGGCAGTACATTCGCGAAATTGCGCCAGATGATCTGGACAACTTATTGCATTTGATTCTGCTATCCATTCGACTGAAGCAATTTGAAGGTAACAACCTATTGGATTGGGGCATTATTTCGCTGCTAGAATCTCAGGTTGATTTGAGTAGCTTGGATTTGCCTTGGCTGCTCCAAGTGACAGCACAAGCTATAGAAGATTGGTTTGAAGATCCGCTCGTGATTCAGTTTGCAGATTTGTGTCTGCGCCGGATTAACAATCCTCCATTAATTGCGGCTCTTTTTCTAGAAAAGGCTCAGCATTTTTCTCGTTTTTACACGGTTCGAGATGATGCTTTAGCGACTTGTTATCTAGAGTACTGTTTGCAGTACGATCCTGGTAATGCGGCAGCTTTAAGAGACTTGTCCAGACTTTATTTTACTGGAGGAAAGTTCACCGAAGCAATTGAGCTATCTAGGCGCTTTTATGCAATCTGCGAGGGAATCGGCCCACAGATTATGGGCATCGCTGTATTGATTAGCCGTTTACTGCGAACTGGCTCCTACTGGGAAGAGGCATGGGCGTTGTTTTCCCAACAGCAAACGATGATACAACAGTTCCTGGCAGAGTATGAGCCTCACAAGGGGACTCCGCTAGAGCCTGCAATTGTCTGTGGTTCTTTTTTCAATTTTCCTTATTTTGAAGATAAGCCCGCTGAGTCTCGTTCACTTCAAAATAAGATGGCTAAGGTTTATCAGGAAGATTTGCACTACCAGGCACAAGAGTATATTGAACCCTTCAAAGGGCGCTATTCTGTGCCCAAAAACAAAAAAGATAAGATTAAGATTGCCTACATTTCCTCATGCCTTCGCCAACACTCGGTGGGTTGGTTGTCGAGATGGCTATTTAACTACCATTCTCACGATCGATTTGAGATTTATACCTATCACATCGATCAGAAGTACCAGGAAGGCAGCTTTACGGACATGTGGTTTGTTAAAAATGCCGATCACTCTGCTACTTTTGACGGTACACCGCTAGGAATTGCCCAACATATTAACGAGCAAGATGAAATTGATATCTTAGTTGATCTCGATAGCATTACTCATGGCAGCACTTTCGGCATCATGGCGTTTAAACCAGCGCCTGTTCAAGTCAGTTGGTTAGGCTTTGATGCAACAGGCTTGCCTGCTGTTGATTATTTTGTCGCTGACCCATACGTGCTGCCGGATAATGCACAAGATTACTATAGTGAAAAAATTTGGCGGTTATCTCAGACCTATGTTGCAGTCGATGGCTTTGAAGTGGGGGTGCCAACTCTTCGACGGGAACATCTTGCCATTCCCAGTGATGCAGTCATTTATCTGACTACGCAACAAGGACAAAAGCTGCATCCAGAAACCATACGAATTCAATTCAAAATTCTGCAAGAAGTCCCCAATAGCTATTTGCTCATCAAGAGTAGAGCAGACAACCTACTCCTAAAGAAGACTTTTGAAGAAGTGGCCGAGGCTGAGGGAATTGCCTGCGATCGCCTGAAGTTTTTGTCTGGAACTGCTAATGAGTATATTCATCGGGCAAACTTACAAATTGCAGATGTTGTGCTAGATACTTTTCCCTATAACGGTGCAACTACTACGTTAGAAACCCTATGGATGGGGATTCCAATTGTCACAAAAGCTGGACAGCAGTTCTCAGCCCGCAATAGCTATGCTTTCATGATGAATGTAGGCATTAGCGAAGGAATTGCTTGGACTGATGAAGAGTACATTGAATGGGGCGTGCGTTTAGGCAAAGATGTGAATTTGCGTCAGCATGTTCGAGGAAGACTATGGCAGTCGCGTCAGATTTCACCCCTCTGGAATGCTAAGCAATTCACGCTCGAAATGGAAAAAGCCTATGAGCAAATGTGGCAACTTTCTCAAGAAGGTGTATCGTAGGTCTGTAGAAGAGTAAGCTTTGCCACATTAAAAAAACATAGGGACTAATTGCTCCCTATGTTTTTTAATGTCTGTAATCACGCAACAAAGCTTAGTGTTTTTGTTGTTTCATTAACACCTCTTCAACAAGTATCGAATTCTGAATAGCCTTTCTAGAAGCGATGAAAACAGAACGACTGAATAAATCATTTTGAGGATCGATCGACCAATCGATAGGGAACTGCTCGTGGTTAGGTTGGGTAACAGGTAGATAAACAAAATTGAAGTGTTTTTTGAGTTGATTGTAGACCCACTTTCGAGTCGGACGACATCCCCAACCCGAGATAGCCTGCGAGGGACTGTCTGACCATTCATTGCAGGGATGCATAGCTTCCCCATCTCCATAAGAAACACAAGTTTCCAGGAGCAGCATGTCCGAACAATGTTGTGCCATGAAGGCGATCGCTTCTACAGGATTTTTGAGATGGTAGAGCAAACCATAGCAATACACGATTTCAAACATCATATCGCTATCTGCTTCAGGTTGATCCATGTCCAGAAAAGCAACTGACAAGTCTGGATATCGAGTCTGGAGCAGTTTTAGGTTTTCGGGTCTGCCTTCAGTAGTGGTCACTTTGCAGCCTCGATCGATAAAGAAATGAGTGTGGTCACCAATGCCCGCACCTACTTCTAAAACCGTTTTGCCCGCAAGGTCTAGCCTCAAACTAGCCAAATGCTCTAGACGGCGTTGATTATGCTGCTGATAGTGTTCAGAGTGGAACACATCCATGGGTTCAAACGATACTTGCAATGATGGCGCAGGCTGAACCGACTTCAAATCGACATTGGTTAGATAGGTTTGAATATTCTGAATAACAGGCAGAGACTCCAACCCATCTTCTATAAGGAAAGGAAACTGGCTCAAACCCTCAACAATGTTATTTGCAAAGTTATAGTTCGGATCGCTTCCATAATTTACAGTTAAAAATTCCAACAGTTCCAACGTGTAGTCAGGGAAATCCAAAATGTCAGCGATGCAAGCCAGTTTCAGGATTTGCTCAGGAGTTTTGTGATGCAGCATTTCAGCATTATGGAGGAGATCACAGAAATAGAAAGCATCTCCCCAAAGTAATTGACCCGATCGCTGACTGGAGACGATTGGCGATCGCGCCCTTGGCACATACATTGAAGTCATGTGAAACAGCGTAAAGTCTTTTGTTCTCAGATACGCATCCGTGTCAGCAAAAAGCGGTTGATTTTGGTATAGATGAGAGAACTCGACTTCCGTTTGTACTGCCAAAACGGTGTTTAGAATTTGCTCAGAGCCTTGTAGAACTTGTAAATCAGCCCCCTGGACATCTACCTGCAAAAAATCAATCGAAGAAATCCCTTCTTGTTTACAAAACTCATCCAAAGTAGTGGTTTCCATGTCCACTGTAAAATCTAAACTGACCAACTCCGACAGGTTTGCGAAACGATCTAGATAGGGCTGATTTGGAGGATACAGAGAACTGCACATTGGATTTTGCGTGACATACAGTGTTGCTTCTCCAACACTTTTGCTCAGTGCCAAAGGAATGTGCTTTTCAGTCCAATTGACCTGGCGATTTGCCAGATCTGCATTGGCCTCATCACAAGCATCCGCATCGGCATCAAATCCATAAATGGTTAAATGGGGCGCAAACAAACCCCAGGCTCCAGAGGCATAATCATCGGATGCACCCAGTTTACGAGAACCCACATTGCAGACGGTCATGTGAACGCGATCGAGATGACCACTCTTTTTGAGACTAGAAAGAAAAATTGCCATAGGAGAAACCAGATTAGTTAGAGAAAAAGGATTGGTGAAGGGAGTCAGGCCGCATCAACGTTAGAAATGTGAATGATTGGTTGGAAGTGCAATGATATTCAGGTTTCCTTGAACGTCCTTGAAATCGTCAATTGGAATGAGATTCTGTAAATAGGGCTGATAGCGAAATAACTGATATCCTCGTGCTTGTAACCACTGAGCGACCGACAAGTTGCTGCCACTTCCCGCTGCAATATTTTCGTACAGAATGCCAGGAGCAAAGCGGTTAATTAAATTGACACTTCCTTCCAAAACTTGCACTTCATGGCCTTCCGCATCAATCTTGAGCCAATCCACCTGTGTCAGATTTTCCTGGTCAATGAGACTATCCAGGGTAAAGCAGGCCACCTCTTCACACTCATGGTTTGATGGGGCATCATCCATGACAATTTCGTTGAGTTCACTGGCTGCATGGAGGGAAAGACGGGCGGTTCCTGGGCGATCGCTCGCTGCTCCCGCACAAATCGTCACCCACTCCATTTGATTCACCCGGCGAGTTTCCTGCAAACAGCCAACACATCCCGAGAAGGGTTCCACTGCAACAACCTGCCCCGTCGAGCCAACCTTGCGGGCGGCACTAAAGGTATAAACGCCCACATTTGCTCCCACATCAATCACCGTCATTCCGGGTTGAATCTGCTTGCGCCAGAATTCCATTTCCGCTTCAAACCAATCCCCCTCCGCCAGCAAAACGAGCGTCACTATACTTTTTAGAGAAGGTTCTACAGCCAACTGCAAGGGGCTGTTCAAGAGCGAACTGTTTAAGGGCGAATCGTTCAAGGGCAAATTGTTCAAGGGCAAATCATCAAAGGGCAAATAGGTGAATGGGCTGTCGATCGCCAAGGTTGCCCACTGCCATGATTGAGGATATTCGGAAGATTGAGCTAACTGTTGAGCCGTATTCAGCCAGAATTGGGCAGTGCCCTGATCTCCCAAGTTGCGGTAAGCCAGATAAAGAGCCTGTACCGTTTGAGCATGATGGGGCGCTAGTTTTCTAGCCTGTTGCAGATGCAGCAACCCTTCCCAATGGTCTTGCATCAGGTTGGTGATACCCAATTTCAAATGCAAATCTGCTGAGTGCGGGTTTAGTTGGTGCGCCAAGCGCAAAAAACGAATGCCGCTCTGGTTGTAAAACACCAGTTGAGCCTGACACATCGCCTCTGCGAAAAGCTGAACAGTCTGCATCCAGCCATTCTCAGCTTGCAGCATCCTGTGCAACAGTTCGGCGCGTGAGGCTGTGGATGGCAGATAGACCAATCCTAATGGCATGGGAGCCGCATTGGTATAGGTCACCTGAGCAAGGTTTAATAACGCCGGAAAGGCAATTTCCATGGCAGCCTGAGCATTGCCCAGCATATTTTGGACGATCGCCAAGTGAGCCAAACACAGCGGATGGTTGGGGTGCTGCTCAATGCCCGTCTGAAGCGCTTCCAAGGCTAATTCGAGATGTATTCCTCGCATTTCGGCCTCTTCGCACTGTTCTGCTTCAATCAGCGTCAAAACTGCAAAGTTGTTCAGATCTAGGGCTGACTGCGGTTCTTCCCAGGCGATCGCCTCCAAATCCGTCACCAGGCGCGGCAAGGATTGAGGGTTGAGACTAGTCCCTTGGGATTCAAGATATTGCCAGTAGCGGTCAACAGCAGCAGGCAAAAGAGAAGTTTGCATAATGAAAAACCCTTACCAGTCTGGATTTGAGAGGCAAAAAAGAGATGCGGTGGGAAATAAGGCACCGCTAGCTTGCCCACTTCATTCCAGCAAATGATCAACGGCTTTAATCCAGTCCAGATATCCAAATCAGGATATCCAAAACAGGATATCTAAAACAAAAGAGGATGGAGCATTGCTCCATCCTCTTTTTCGTTGTTTCTTGCACAGTCGTTGTTGGTTGCGATCGCCCACCCTTAATCCTGCTGAATCCCATAGGTTGCAGTCGCATCAGGCCGAGGAATCGGCGTACTAAATCGTTGATAGGTCGTGACGATCGCAATGGCCAAAAACAAAATTGCGGAGACAAAGATGGCGATCGAGTGAGAGGAATCTTGGCGAACCATAATGTCTGATGGGGGATGTTAGGGACAGAATTAGGGTACCCCCGGTCTTTAGAATTCTTATCACTTTGTTACTGGGTGATTCCTGAAAAGTGTGAGGTTCGATGTCGCTGTAAAACATCGCCGTTGAACCTCATAGCCTTGGCAAGATCGATAAAGGACTGGTCTGACATTCAGTTCAGTGAAATTTTTGAAAGGTTCTTGGGACTTGATTTTTTAATTTCTAGAGTATTTAATTGGGTGATGGTATACATTGTAGTTACACTGTAGGTGAAGTTGATTTGAAATTTGAATGGGATGAGCGCAAAGCAAGATCGAATGAGCAGAAGCATGGCGTCTCGTTTCAGGAGGCCGAAACCGTCTTTTATGACGAAAATGCACGGTTGTTGTATGACGTAGAACATTCATCAGAGGAGGATCGATACATCCTGCTAGGCATGAGCGATTCACTATCCTTATTGGTGGTTTGCCATGTCTACCAAGAGGACGAAGAAACCATTCGGATTTTCTCAGCTCGTCGGGCGAATAAAAAAGAACAGAAACAATACCGGAGTACCCTTCCATGAAAGACGATTATGATTTCTCCCAATCTGTGAAGAACCCGTACTTCAAGAAGCTGAAAAAACAAGTGACGATTCGGCTTGAGGAAGAGGTGGTTGAGTACTTTAAGGGTTTAGCTGAGGAAACAGGAATTTCCTATCAAAGTTTGATTAATTTATATCTCCAAGACTGTGTAAAATCCCAGCGAAAACCATCACTCGAATGGGTCGGTAAAGCCTAACTCCAGAATGCCAAGAATCTAGACCACCGCCCATTCTACAAATCCAGCCACAGGCGAGGAAACCACTGTTCTGCTGCGACTACCGGAAAGCCAAGCCGCACCGGACTCTTGGGAGAATCGGCCACCAGCAAACCCCGTTCCAATAACCGCTTCAAAACCGATCGCGCCTGTCGCTCCTGATACCCGGTGAGCGTTGCCGCTTGGCCGCGTTGCACCGTGCCTTCCAAAAAGGCCGCTTTGAGGAGGGGGAAACTGCCGGGGAGCAGGTGTTTTTCTCGGATGGCGATCGCCACCCCCATCTCCATGCGATCGAGCAGTTGCCGAGGTTCTAGCAAGGTGGCCATAAACTGAGCCTGGTCAATGCAAGTTTCCAGAAAGAACTCACAGAACCGCCCTAGCCCGGTCAGGGGCAAATTTCCTCGGCCATCGTAGTCGTTTTGGCGTTGCTGGTCGGCTTCGTCCAGGCGATCGCGATACTGCTGCACCTGACGCGCTAGCCCACGCGACACCGACCAAAGACTGTTGCCCACCCCAATCCTCTGAAGATAAGCCTGGGAGAGCAACCGAGCCACCCGACCATTGCCATCTAAAAAGGGATGAATCCAGAGGAACCGATGGTGCGCGGCGGCAGTAGCCAAAACTTGATCGACCTTAGAGAGGCGATCGGGATGATAGCCCTGGGCAAAGCGTGTGAGGAAGGGAGCCAGGGATTCTGGCGGTGGCGGGACATGGCGGCCAATTTGCACCGGGCTGGTTCTAAACTCGCCGGGGAGGACTGCGATCGCCCCCAGTTGCCAGAACCGAGGCGGCAACCGCTGATAAAATTCCCGGTGAATCCGCTGCATAAATTCTGGACTCAACACCGAATCGGCCTGCCATTCTGGACTCAGGTCAATCAAGCTTTGCACTTCAATGTGTGCCTTGGCCTCCATCTGCAAATCGCGTTGCTCGGGCTGGCTCGAAAAGTCTTCCCGCAATGCCCGCTCAATTTCTCTAGGCGTGGTGCGATGCCCTTCAATGAGATTGCTGTAGTAGCAATTCATCGAACGTACCAGGTTTCCTAGGGACTGAACCACGATCGGATGTAAGCCATGACTTAAGCGGCTTGTTTGGCTACCCAGTTCCATCGCCAAGTCTTCCAGCCGACGACTGCGCTGGGGCAAAAGGGGTTCTAATGAATTTGGGCTGTAGTGCGGATCAGAGATAGTCATGCCGATCGCTCAATTGCTGAAAAGCCAATGAAATTCTAGCTTATGAATCATTCTTTCATTGAATTTTGCCGATCGTATTGCCGATCGCCCCATCCTCCCACTGTCTCCCTAATCGCTAATCGGTATGATGAAGGGGAGACTGAAGGAGAAGGCTATGACTGAACTATTGCGACAAGCCATTGCCCAAATTGAACAACTTCCCCCTGAACAGCAAGATGCGATCGCCACCCGCCTCCTCGCCGAATTGCAAAACCAACCGCAACCGGAAGCCAGCGAATCAACCCTAACCCCTCATCAACCGGATCAGCGTGCAGCAACCGCGCGTCCGGACTCAGAAGCCTTGCTGTCCATGATTATTCGGACAGAGCGAGGGCTGACGATCGCCGGAACCCGCATCACGCTCTACGATGTCATGGACTATGTGACAGCCCAGTATCCAGCCCACTTTATCCGGGGATTGTTTAATTTGACTGAGACGCAAATTAATGCCGCCCTGGCTTACATTGAAACTCATCGTGCTGCCGTAGAAGTGGAATATCAGCAAGTCCTGAAAGAAGCCGAAGAACTCCGACAATACTACGAGGAGAAAAATCGTGACCTGATTGCCCGATTAGCCACAAAACCTCCAAAACCCGGCATGGAGGCCGCTTGGGAGAAGTTGCAGGCCCAGAAAGCAAAACACAAAGCTGAGCGTGAATCCCGCGCATGAATTTTCTAGTGGATCATAATTTGGAGGGACATGCGATCTTTCTGTTTGGCCAAATGTCAAATCTTGGCTGGCTGGAACTCCTGCAAATTCGATTCATCACCTTTGAAGAAGTCTCATTATCGGTTGCCAGCAACGATCGAGTTGTTTGGCGGTTTGCACAGGAGAATCAAATGATCCTTATGACGGCCAATCGAAGCATGAAAGGCAAGGATTCTCTGGAGCGGGTGATGAGAGAAGAAAATACATTGGCTTCATTGCCTGTTGTCACGATTGGTGATGCCGATCGGGTTCTGGGTGATTTGGATTACCGAAATCGTTGTGTTGACCGATTAATTGACATTGTGTTTGACATGGATGATTGCAGAGGAACAGGCAGATTGTTTATTCCATAAATCAAGGGTTGATGATTGAGGATCAGTCGGCTGCAATGCTTGATGCTGCAAAGTAATGGATGATTTCAGGGCGACGATCCCGTCAACGATACAATCATTATCACTTTGTAAGGATATGCAAAATCTCCCTGGTTGAACCGTCAGAACTCGTTACCCTGAAGGTGTGCTGCATCGGAAGAGGGAGAGCGCTATGGCGATCGCAACCATCAACCCCACCACGGGGGAACTGATTCAAACCTTTGAACCCCTATCACTAGAGGCCATTGCCCAACGGTTGACCCTGGCTCAGACGGCCTTTGAGCAGCATCGACAGACCTCCTTTGCTCAGCGGGCGGCTTGGATGGGGACGGTGGCTGATTTGCTGATTGCCTGTAAAGAAGCCCATGCTAAGACTATGACTCTGGAGATGGGTAAGCCCATTGGAGCGGCGATCGCAGAAGTGGAAAAATCGTCGATGGTCTGCCGTTTTTATGCCGAACATGCCGCAAGATTTTTGGCCGATACGCCGATCGCCACCGAGGCCAGCCAAAGCTGGGTCAAGTATCAGCCCTTGGGCATTATTCTGGCGGTGATGCCCTGGAATTTCCCGTTTTGGCAGGTGTTTCGCTTTGCGGCTCCGGCGCTGATGGCGGGTAATGTGGGGATCTTGAAACATGCCTCGAATGTGCCGCAGTCGGCGCTGGCGATCGAGCAAGTGTTCTTAGAGGCAGGCTTTCCGCCGGGGGTGTTCCAGACCTTGTTGGTGGGGGCTGATCAGGTGGGGGCGATCGTGGCGGATGAGCGGGTCAAGGCTGCGACCCTGACCGGGAGTGAGCCGGCGGGGGCGAGTCTGGCCAGCACCTGTGGAAAATTGCTCAAAAAGACGGTGCTGGAACTGGGCGGCAGTGACCCGTTTGTGGTGATGGCCAGCGCTGACTTGGAAGCCGCCGTCTCAACAGCGGTAACGGCACGGATGATCAATAACGGTCAGTCTTGCATTGCGGCGAAGCGGTTTATTGTGCAGGATGCGATCGCCACTCCCTTCCTGGAAAAACTCGCCGACCAATACCGGGCGCTCAAAGTCGGCGATCCCATGAACCCAGACACACAGATTGGTCCATTGGCTACCCCTACGATTTTGACCGAGATTGAAACCCAGGTGGCGGCGGCGGTTCAGCAGGGCTGCAACATTTTGGTGGGGGGCGATCGCACACTCCTGCCGCCGGAACTTCAGCAGGGCAACTTTTATCCGCCGACGATTTTGGTGGATATCCCGGTGGATGCGGCGATCGCCCAGGAAGAATTCTTTGGTCCGGTGGCGATGGTGTTCCGGGTGCCGGACTTGGAGGCGGCGATTCAGTTGGCTAATGCCACGCCCTTTGGGTTGGGGGCGAGTGCCTGGACTCAGGATGATAGGGAGCGCGATCGCCTGATTGCGGGCATTGAATCCGGCTGTGTGTTCATCAACAGCATGGTCAAATCAGATCCGCGCTTGCCCTTTGGCGGGATTAAGCGATCGGGCTATGGCCGGGAGTTGGGCAGCCAGGGCATTCAGGAATTTGTCAACATCAAGAGCGTTTGGGTGGCCTGATGAAATGGCATGAGGGTTAGGGACGGAATTCAACCTGTTTGCACAAAGAGGATCACTGGAATGGACACAGCTATGGACACAGCTATGGATACAGCGGAGTTGTTGGTACGGTGTTTGGAAAATGAAGGCGTTGAGTATGTGTTTGGTCTGCCGGGGGAGGAGAATCTGCATGTGCTGCAAGCCTTGAAAGATTCTTCGATTCGGTTCATCACCACGCGGCACGAGCAGGGCGCAGCGTTCATGGCCGATGTCTACGGGCGGCTGACGGGAAAGGCGGGGGTTTGCCTCTCGACCCTGGGGCCGGGTGCCACGAATCTGATGACGGGCGTGGCCGATGC
>JALOOP010000561.1 GCA_025454315.1 Oculatellaceae cyanobacterium Prado106 | reverse complement strand
TTAGATCGATCCCTGCACGAAATTTCAGACCCTGATAGGCTTGCATCCCCTTATTGCAAATCTTTACAGACAGCTAGGTGGACAGACTCTTGATTTCACAGTACACTTGTTCTGTGCTGGAGGTCAGTATTTTATAACTGCTCCAGGCGTTGCTGAAGTGCGATCGCCCTGCTGTCAGATCCAAGGACATTAGAGCAAATCAACAGATAAAATCAGCAGACGAAATCAACCATCATTGAGGAGAATTCCCATGGCAAATAATCCTGTAGCCTGGTTTGAAATCTATGTCGATGATTTGGCTAGAGCCAAGCAGTTTTATGAGTCCGTGCTGAGTGTGAATTTGGAGGTATTGGGTGACCCCAACGATGCCAGTATTCAAATGTTGTCATTTCCGTCGAACATGGAGAATTATGGTGCTGGCGGTGCCCTTGTCAAAATGGAGGGCGTTAAATCCGGTGGCCATAATACTTTGATCTACTTTGCCTGTGACGATTGTGCAGTCGAAGAATCTAGAATCGAAGCCGCAGGAGGCCATATCCAAAAGCCTAAAATGTCCATTGGCGAATATGGCTTTATTTCCCTTGCTACAGATTCTGAGGGCAATATGTTTGGCTTGCACTCCATGAAATAGCTTGCCTGTTGACCGTAGGCTGAAGATTCCGGGAGTTCGTTCAGTCCATTTAGTCAGGAGCGGAGAGAGTCGTTGAGGGGATCTGCGGGCTGATCGAGGGAATGCGGACTGTGAAAGTTGCGCCTTGGCCCATGCCGGGACTCTCCGCACTCACGGTTCCCCCATGCAGTTCGACCAGGTGACGGACGATCGCCAACCCCATTCCCAACCCACCATAGTTGCGTGAAATAGAACCATCCGCTTGACTGAAGCGATCGAATACATAGGGCAAAAACTCTGGACTGATGCCGATGCCCGTGTCGGTGATTGTGATTTGAGCGTAGGAGGGGATGGGTGGATGGGTGGATGGGTGGATGGGTGAATGAGAGCGGCATAGGCGTTTCTCCATACCCCTTTTCCCTTTCGCCTTTCGCCTTTTCCCTTTTCCCTTTTCCCTTTCGCCTTTTCCCTTTTCCCTTTCGCCTTTGAGAAGCTCTACTCTCACTTCAATTTGTCCTGCTCTGGGGGTGAATTTGACGGCATTGAGGAGGAGGTTCCAGAGGATTTGCTGGAGGCGATTGGCATCTCCCCAGATGAAGTTGAGATCGGAAGCGAGGTGTAGGTTTAAGGTAATCGACTTGGCCTCTGCTGCAGGGCGAATGCCTTCGATCGCAGCCGCCAGGGTTTTTTCTAGGTTGACCGATGTCGGGTTGAGCCGAAGCTGACCTTGAATAATTTGGGAGACATCGAGAATGTCCTCAATGATGTTGGCCTGTTTGATGGCGTTGCGCTCAATGACTTCCAGGGCACGATTAAACATTGCCACACTGGGGATAGGTTGGGCACGCAGAATTTTCGCCCAGCCCAGAATGGTATTCAAGGGGGTTCGGAGTTCGTGATAAATCGTGGTGAGAAATTCGTCTTTTAATCGATTGGCATGAGCTAGAGCCTCGGCTTGCTGCTGGAGGGCAAGTTCCAGGGCTTTGCGATCGCTGATATCCTCCGTCAAGCCTTCGACAAAGAGTTCGCGATCGACAGCAGTGATGGTTTGGTTCAGTGTCACCCACACCGTTTCCCCATGGGCTTGTCGAAGCTGGATCTCGCGGCCTAGCCATTGTTTGACCGGGGCTGAAGCCGCCGCTGGGGAGAGAGAGGTTCGATCGAAGGATTTCACTGGGGGATGCAAAAATAATTCATGTAAATTCAAAGCCTGGGCTTCTGCTAGCGTTTGCACGCCCAATAGCTGCAGGAAGGCGGGATTGGCCTCTACTAATTGACCCTCCAAAGTGGCTCGAAAGACCCCGACATGCAGATGATTCAACAGCCCCTCTAGCCGCATTTCGGTTTGCTTGGCTTTGTGGCGATCGGCGGCGCGTTCTAGGGCTAAGCGGACTGCACTGGCGAGACGAATATAATGCCGGGGAGATTTCACAATGTAGTCATCTAAACCCGCCTTCATGGCTTCGATCGCCTCTTCCTGAGTGGCCGAGTGGGTAAACATGATCACAGGGCAGGCAGGGCAGGCAGCTTTGATTTGCTGTAACACCTTGAGACCCGTTGTCCAGATCAACTGGTAATCGGTGATGGCAATCTCAAAGTCGTTGACCCTGAGGGCTTGGTCAAGGCTGGCTTGGTCAATGATTTGTTGAACTTCGATTTCTTTAAAGGTTTGATTGAGATGACGAATGACTAAGGTGCGATCGTCTAAATTATCATCAATGAGGAGGACTCGTAGCATTTGACAAAATTTATGAAAAAATTTATGAAAATAGGTCTAAAAAACTGCATGGCTAAATCTGATTATTCCGCCGCACTAAATTATTCCGCCGCACTAAATTGAGGTAGCTCGATCCAGAAGCGAGTTCCGCCGTTTGGGTTAGGTTCCAAGCCGACTTGCCCTCCCATACGCTCAATGCCTTTGCGGACGATCGCCAGTCCAATCCCGGTTCCTGCATAAAAATCTGCACCATGTAAACGGCTGAACACCTCAAATACTCGTTCTGCATCTTCTACCGCAATTCCAATGCCGTTGTCATCTATCCAGAGTCGGATGGCGTTGTGTCGTTGTTCTGCATAGATGTGAACTTGAGGCTGAACGGTGGCGGTGACAAATTTGATCGCATTGGATAATAGGTTGATGACGACCTGTACCAGGGAAAAGTAACTGCCGAGAACAACGGGCAAAGGTTCCTCGATCGTCACCTGAGCCTGTCGTTCTTGAATCAAGGTATCAAGTTGTTGGAGCGCTTCTTTGATGACCGCAGCTAGGGCAACCGGCTGCACGGGCGCTTCTTCGCGGCTGAGTTGGCTGTAGGTTAACAGATTTTGGATCAAATGCTCTAACCGCTGTGTGCCTGCGATGATCCGTTGGAGATAGCCCATGTCGGTGGAATTGAGGCGATCGCTGGCATCTTCCAGAACGGCGATCGCAAAGGCTTCAATCACCCGCAGCGGTTCGCGCAGGTCATGAGACACCGAGTAGGTGAAGGCTTCTAATTGAGTGTTGGCTTCTTCGAGTTGAGCCGTGCGTTCACGAACCCGCTGTTCTAAGGTTTCGTTTAATTGTCGAATTTCGGCTTCGACTTGCTTGCGTTCGCTGATATCGGTGATTAGTCCTTCAATCACCTGTTCCTGGCCAACGGTACTGAGGGTTTCGCTCAATGATACCCAGACTTGATGCTGACCGGGTAAGGTGAGTTGAATCTCACGAACATTGGGTTGGTCACTTTGGCTCAATTGCTGCTGCAGGTTTGGATCGGACTCCAGTTGCCAGAATAGCTCCTCTGGGCGCATGGCCTGAGCTTCTTCCAGAGAGGCGACTCCTAGCATTTTCAGGAACGCATGATTGGCATCCATCAAACGACCGTCAAAATGGGCGCGAAATACGCCAACATCCAAACGATTCAGCAAGGATTGCAGTTGGACTTCTAGGAGGGCAGCCCGTTGCTGGATGGCGGCGCGTTCTAGGGCAGCCTGGACAGCGACCGTTAGGCGGATATAGTGGCGCGGGGATTTGATCACATAGTCGTCTAGTCCAGCTTTCATGGCATCGATCGCCGTCTGCTGTGTGCCCGTGGTCGAGAACATGATGACTGGACAAAGGGGATAACGCGCTTTTACCATCTCCAGAATGTGGATTCCATTTGTCCAAATGAGATGATAATCGGTGATGACTAGATCAAAGCGATTGGCATCTAGCGCCTGGTTGAAGCTTTCTAAGGATAGCACCTCGGCAATTTCTATCGATGGAAACACGCGCCGCAACTCCCTTGTAATGAGGGCGCGGTCGTCTGGGCTATCG
>JALOOP010000153.1 GCA_025454315.1 Oculatellaceae cyanobacterium Prado106 | reverse complement strand
ACGGCTTTGAGGGAGTTCATCAGGTGGGCGATCGCACCCTGCAATTCCCGCGCCGCTTCTGGACTGAAGGGAAACGAGACGGAGCCTTCAGCTAAATTCAATCGAAGGGGTGAAGCCATAATCTAAACTAACCGTTTCTTAAAGTTGCCTGGAATTGCCCAATCTCTATCCTATCGAGGAGCGTCCCCTCACCCATCTTGTTCACAATTCGTTGACTTCGTCCTGGGAAATTAATTTGGCCGCAGAGAGGCAGAGGGAGGGAACGGCGAAAGGGGAAAGGGGAAAGGCGAAAGGGGGTTACGTGGAATTAATCTAGGAGGACGAAAATGGAAGTTCTCCCTGAATTCGTCAAAGATCCATTCAATGAATTCCCTTTCCCCTTTTCCCCTTCCCCTTTCCCCTTTTCCCCTTCCCCTTTTCCCCTAAAACCCCCAAGTCCGCTTAGGCCCAATATCCAACT
The DNA here is from genome assembly GCA_025454315.1 of Oculatellaceae cyanobacterium Prado106. Lineage (GTDB taxonomy): Bacteria > Cyanobacteriota > Cyanobacteriia > Elainellales > Elainellaceae > Prado106. The sequence goes on along the minus strand of JALOOP010000153.1, from coordinate 18,300 downwards.
GAACCACATCCGATCGCGACCCCGAATAAGTCCCCACCCCACCCGGCCACCAGGGGAATAGTTCAAAGGCGAGCTGTCGTCCTAGGTATCCTTCTACCCAGAAATCGACGGCTCTTCCGCTTAAATGCTGGCTATTGGGAACGCCTCCCGCCTGAGAATTGAAGGGTTCTGGGCGATACCAGGAGGTGATGTTGAAGGGTTTGCCGATTTGGTTTCTGGCGCGCTGTAGCTGTTTTGCTAAGGCCAAAATATTGGTGACTTCGTTGATGTCGGTAGGAATCCGCTGAGCCTCTTTGGTGGCTTCCCCCCAGGTGAAACTGCCGCCCGGAATGATCGGTTGGTCGGTGTAAAAGGTGCTGCGATTGCCGGGGAGCTTGAAGGGGGTTCCGGTAAAGCGTTGGCTGGGAAAGCGGGGGTAAACAACTTTGCCGTCGTACAAAACCTGAGCATGGCGGTTGTAGACATACCAGGTGTTTAGCCCATAGATATAGTCCTCGGAATTTTTGAGGGCAAATCTAATATGGTTGTCAAAATCTCCTTGAGCATTGGCAAAGGCATAGGAGTCGAGGGCGAAGATACTGCCGTTAGGAATTTCTTGTTTTTGGGCTTCGGGCAGTTGGGTTGAGGGAATCGGACGGCGCTTGAAAATGGTGGCTCGAACCACTTTCAAAATCAGTACCGCAACCTGATCCTCCTGGGGATAGACCACCCGACCATCAAACAACACTTGGGCATGACGCTTGTAGACATACCAGGTATTGCGACCCCTTACCCAGTCAGCCTGATTTTGGAGCGCAACTCGAATATGCCCTTCAAAATCTCCCGATGCATCTGCGTAGGCGTAGGATTCGATCGCAAACTGTCTTCCTTCTAGAACGCTGAATTGCTCCTCGGGGGATAATTCAAGGGACTGGAGTGGACGCAGTTTAAAGATCGTGTCATCCGTTATCTTTAAGACTTTGTTAACCATACGCTAAAGCATTAAAAGGTTGACTTAACAAGTGTTTGAGGCTACTAGGTACGCATCCCTTCCCAGAGTTACCGACTATTTTTACCCAGAACCGGATGCAGGGGGAGCCTACCGAATTGCAGATATTCAGTTAGCCGATGTTCAGTTAGCCGATATTTCAGTTAACCAATGTTCAGTTAACCGATATTCAGCGATTGGAGGCAATTCTGACTAGTTTGACTGTTTAGGATAGTTGCCCTAATGAATGAGCCGACAAACCTTCCATTTATACTTCAATTTGGCGATCGCACCCCCCTCAGTCCGTAGCGTAGTCGAAAAAGTTCCCCTCAAAACAGCCCCTTCTAGGGTACTCTTTCCCGCGATAGATGCTTCGTCAAAAATTCTTCCAACCCCTTAGACTGCCATTAGAATCCCATTAAAATCAATGTCATCAGTCGGGTGAACCCTATGCAGCCTTCTCTCAAAGAAATTGACCACCGCCCCACGGTTCAACGAGTGTTATTGATCACACTGGTCTTGAACCTGTTGGTCATGGTGTTGAAGGCGATCGTCGGTTGGTGGACGGGTTCCCTGAGTCTCCTAGCCGATGCGCTGCACAGCGTCACAGATAGTGCCAATAACATTCTGGGATTAATCACCAGTCGTCTTGCTTCCCCCTATCCCGATCGCGACCATCCCTACGGCCATCAAAAGTACGAGGCACTCGGCGCATTGGGTGTGGCAGCGTTTCTTGGAGTTGCCTGTTTTACCATCTTGGAAGGCGCAATTCGACGATTGTTTCAGTCTGAGGAGGCCGTCACCATTCAAGCCACAGAGCTTTGGCTGCTGCTGCTTGTGCTGGGGATCAATATCTTTGTCGCGTTTTATGAACGTCGGGTCGGGCGTCGCGTTCGCAGCCCCATTCTGATTGCCGATGCTCAGCACACCATGAGCGATATCTGGGTGACCATCACGGTTCTGGCTGGTTTGGTTGGCATTTGGATTTGGAACTTTCAGTGGTTGGATGTGGTGTTGGCGTTCCCGGTCGCATTTATGGTGTTTTGGAGCGGCTGGTCGGTGTTGCGATCGAATCTGCCCTGGCTGGTGGATGAAATGGCGATCGCCCCCGAAGCCATCCGAGATGTGGTGCTAGAAGTCCCAGGCGTTGTCAATTGCCACAGCATTGCCTCAAGGGGTGTCCTAGGCCGTCAAGTCTTCATCGAAATGCACCTGATCGTCAATGCCCAAGATGTCACCACCGCCCACAAAATCACCGAAGCCGTTGAAGCCCACCTAGAAGAACGCTACAGCCCAGTCCGCGTCAATATCCATGTCGAACCACCGGACTACTCTTCCGACCAAATCAGCTACGAGCAGCCTTAAGAAATAAATTTAACCGCAGAGACGCAGAGGATTTGCTTTAGGTTCTATGTCTAAGCTTCAGGAGTTATTGAATTTCGGGAGTTATGAGTTGATTCCGCAGTTTCTCTTCTCTCTTCTTCTCTTCCTTCCCCTTCTCTCCTCCTCTCTGCTTCCCTCCTCTGCGTCTCTGCGTCTCTGCGTTCAATTCCCACATCTAAGCCACCGACTGACTAATCTCAGCAAACCGAATAATATCCTGCCGAGGATCAGCGTAAGTCACCTTCACCGCCAACCGATCGCCCACCTCAATCGGACGATTAAAATGCATCGCCATCTCCAGCCCCAAGTCCTCCAGCAGCAACAGCCCCAAGCCCTCATGCTCCCGCAGCCAGCGCAGCATTAGCGACTGCCAAATCTCCTCGGGATGACGGCGCAGATATTCCAGCGCCCAATAGCGATTAGTTTGCCGTTCTACCAGGGTGGCTTCATAGGCCGTATTGCTGACCGCCTGAATCAAATCCTTGGTAGCCTCAATCGAGAAAGGCAAAGACTCCCCTCGCAGATGCGCCTTGATCTGAAAATGAGCGAGCAAATCGGCATAGCGACGAATCGGAGAAGTCACCTGAGTGTAGGTGTCTAGCCCTAGACTGGCATGACGAAACGGCGTAATGCTAACTTCACTGCGCGGCATACAGCGCCGAATGGCACAATCGCGAACGGGGCCTGCGGGAAGTTGCAGCAGTTCTTCTTCAGAAGGCAGTTCGGGCTGCGGTTGTCCCCGGAAAGGCAGCGCCAACTGATGCGCTTCACCATACCGTCCGGCCACTTCCCCCGCCAAAATCATCATCTCAGCGACCAAGCTCCGCGATTGGGAATCATCCAGGACGCTAATAATAATTTCATCGTCCTGCACCTTGATGGAGGACTCTGGCATATGGATGCTGATTGCGCCCTGAGACTGTCGCCAGGTGGTTCGACGCTTGGCCCAGGTGGCGATCGCAGTCAATTCCGGCTCTCCCTCCACCTCCAACTCCAGCAGTTCGTCCACATCCTCATAGGTCAGCCGATAGGTAGGTTTCACCGAGGTTGCCTGAATCTGGTAGTCCTGCACCTGACCCTGCTCATCCAAAATCACCCCAAAGCTCAGCGCTGAACAAACTTTGCCCTGGGTCAAACTCATTGGTCCAGTTGCCAACTCCGACGGAAACATCGGGATCATGCCCGTCGGCAAGTAGAGCGTGGTGCAGCGTCTTCTCGCTTCCAGGTCCAGATCATCACCAGGAAGCACCCAGCGGCTAGGGTCGGCGATATGAATCCAAAGCCGCTGCTGGCCGTTGTCTAGGAACTCAATGCTGAGTCCGTCATCAATTTCGCGCGTGCTTTCATCGTCAATGGTGTAGACCTTGAGGTGGGTCAGGTCTAAACGATTGAGATCGGGATCGGGCGGCGGCGAAGTTAGACAACGGGCGACCATCTCTTGAATCCTTTGCGGAAATTGGGTTGGGTGTTGGCTCCGCCGGAGGAATAGGTTTTCATGGTGGCTCCAAATCTTGAGCGCCACCAGAAGCTGAAAGGCAGCGTCGGCGGTTTCGGGTCGTCCGAGAGCAGCAAGGGTTTCGAGTGCGGGAGTTCGGTGCGTAGCCTCCTCGCCCAAGAGCGCAAAGCGTTCTAGGGCTTCTAGTCGGGGGCGATCGCTACTCTGCCATTCTATCGGTTCTGCCCCAGAATCTATCCCAGATTCTGCCCCAGGTTCTGCCCCAGATTCTGACTCAGGTTCTGCCCCAGATTTTGCCCCAGATTCTGCCTGCAATCTCTGTTTCAACCGAGACAAAAAGTTTTGCCACTCCTGCTGACGCTGGGCTTCCACCTGGGCTTGATGGCGCAGTTCGTTGACCTGGGAGGCGGGGCGAGGTTCGTAGCGATCGCCCTTTTGCTTAAAGAACAGCTTATCCTCCGACAGCAGGCAATAAGCCACATAGCAGAACATTGGCGACTGATCCGAAAACAGCAGCATCGCCATCCCCGCCGGATCAACCGACTCCCCATCCTCAATCAACAGTTCCCAGGCCACTTCTAGACTGGAGGGATCAAGGTAGGATTGAACCTTTTGCCAAAATTCTGAAATTTCACTGGGCTGAAAGGTTTGGCCTGAAACCGTATAGGTCAACTGCCGGGGGTGAAGCGTGTGGGCATGACCCCGTTCATCAATGGCGATCCAGTTCTTCTTGCCTTCTGGACGGTCAATCACGGCCAATCGGCGACGCGACTTATCCGCGTCACTTTGGCGAAATTCGATCAGGGTTCCCTTCTCCATTGGAGTGCATGATAGCTAAATTACAAGGCTGTGAGCGGGGCAATGGGAGTGAGGAGGGGAAAGGGGAAAAGGGGAAGGGGAAAAGGGGGATTGTTCAAGGATCTCTGTTCTTGATCTGTCTTGAGCGATCCTTGGCCTATTCTTCGTTCACAACTCTTTGATCAGTTGTCCTTTTCTTTTCCCACTCCTGAACTTCACTCAATCCTGTTTCCTAGTATGTCCTGCCTCAAGTTTCTAACGCTCAATCCTTGAGACACTTTAACCTGAATTTGCCTTTTCGTTGGGTGCGGTTGATCTCCCTTTTCATCCAAAGGCTAGCCCAATCCCAGAAGATTCCCCTCAGACGCGATCTTCTTGCAAGTGCAATGACTAAGAAGCAGTGCGACGGGGAAAGATTTTCATCCCTGTCACACTGCTTGAATTAAACGAAATTGACGAAGCTGGCGACCTAGCCAATCCATGCTGGCGCGATCGCAACTTTTCTACCCTTCTGGGTTCACCCTTCTTGGGTCTTCTAACCTTCTTGGTTCACAAAGGGCAACAAAGCCAGAATGCGCGCCCGCTTGATCGATTCGGTGAGATCGCGCTGTTGCTTAGCGGTCAACCCGGTGATCCGGCGAGGCAGAATCTTGCCCCGTTCGGTGATGTATTTCTTCAGCAGTTCGACATCTTTGTAGTCGATGGGATCTTCAGGCTTGATGGGGGAAACGCGACGACGGAAGTAGGCCATGATGTCTCGAAAATGGATAGTGAATGGATAGTGGGAAATGGAGAGCGAAATTACTTGATTTCTTTGTGCGCCGTGTGCTTGTTGCAATGGGGGCAGAACTTCTTCAGTTCCAGCCTTGCAGTGGTGTTGCGACGGTTTTTCTGAGTGGTGTAGCGGGAAACCCCAGCGGAACGCTTGTCGGGGTTGGTACGGCACTCGGTACATTCCAGCGTGATAATGATTCTGACGCCCTTAGCCATGACTTTATACTTTACTCTTAAGGATTGCTAAACACAATTTCCCATTATCCCATAAGAATTCCTAAATGGCGAATAATTTTCCATCGAAATGGGAATTCACTCTAGATTTATCAGAAGAAAATCTGTCAGAAGAGAGATGTCCGGATAGCGATCGCCCCGGCATAAATTGAAGCATCCGCCAAAAGACAGATGAACCCTTGCTCCAAAAGAACAAAGCAAAGGCAATTTTAGATGTCCGCAAACCTTAAGATGTCCGCAAACCTTAGAGCTGACCCCAAGCCCCGTCAACCCTTCTACAACCAAAAATAAAGACATAACTACTAAATCGAACGCCTAAAAATGGCAGGATTGAATCTGATAGGGATTGAAGTATATTTTATTGGTGTCAAAAATAAAGGGCGAACCCGATCGCTGTAAAGTTGACTGAACTGCGAACTCCCACGCCAACGACAACTCTCCCATGGCTTTTCTCTATGGTGCAACTACAGCGAGGACGCGATAAAGGTCGTGAGTCTCGGTTCGAGAATAACGGTTCCCAAGCACAAACCCTCTCCAGATTTCTCAAGCTTTTCCTGGTTCTACTCCTGGTAGCTGGAGTCTGTTTTCGGTTCTACAACATCGATCGCAAAGTCTACTGGCTCGACGAAGCCCGTACTTCCCTACGGATGTCCGGCCACACCCAAACGGAACTCGTTCAGGAAGTGTTTACTGGACAAGTCGTCGATGTCGCCACCTTACAGCAATATCAGCGTCCCACTCCCACCAAAACCTGGGGCGATACCCTCCACGCCCTCAAAGGCAACGCCGAACATACGCCCCTCTATTTTCTATTGGCACGCCTGTGGACAGAAGGATTTGGCTACTCGATCGCCAACATTCGGGGACTCTCCGTCTTCTTTAGCCTCCTGGTTTTCCCCTGTCTATTCTGGCTCTGCCGCGAACTCTTTGAATCCCCCGCCGTCGCCTGGATGGCCATGGCCTTGGTTGCTGTCATGCCGCTTCAGGTACTCTACGCCCAGGAAGCCCGCCCCTACAGCCTCTGGACAATGGAGATCCTGCTGTCTAGTGCGGTGCTGCTGTGGGCCATGCGATCGCCCCAAAACCGCTGGCGCTGGCTCACTTACGGCATCACGCTGGTGACAGGACTCTATACCCAGTTGCTGTTTGGACTGGTGGCGATCGCCCATGGACTCTATGTCCTGGTTGAGGAAGATCTCCTGATCAAACGCCGCTGGACACCGACGGCGATCGGCTATAGCTTGGCCACACTAGGAAGTTTAACCGCCTTGCTCCCCTGGCTTGGCTTGATTTGGCACAATCTGGATCAGGTGCAGGAAGCAACCCAATCCCTTTACCAGCCCTACCAATTTTCGACCTTAATTAATGAATGGTTCCTCAATCTCAGTCGAGGGTTCATCGACCGAGAGCTAGGTTCACTCAACACTTTGGCGGTGGTTCTCCTCGCCTTTTTTCCGCTGTACTATCTCTGTCGCAAAACCTCCCGCACTACCTGGCTATTCATCATCACACTGGTAGCGGTCACGTTCCTAGCGTTAGCCTTGCCCGACATCTTTTTGGGGGGACAGCGATCGCTCAGAATCCGCTATTTCATTCCCTCGTTTCTGGGTCTGCAAATCGCCCTGGCCTATCTGCTGGTCAAGCAGTTCCAGGCAAAAAGCTGGTTTGCCAGATTCTGGCAATTGGTAGGCATGGCGGTCATTGTGGGCGGCCTCATGGCTTGTTTCAGCAGCGCCCAAGCCCAGGTCTGGTGGAATAAGAGCATCCCTCGCAGCGCCTACTATCCCGAAGTCTCAGCCCTGATTAACCAGAGCGATCGCCCCCTCGTCATCAGCGACAGCGACCCCGCCGAAATTCTTACCTTCAGCTATTGGCTTGATGAGAAGGTCAAGCTCCAATTAGTCGGTCGCCCACGTCAACTCCGAGTCGCCGAATCCTACACGCCCACCTTTCTGCTCAACCCCTCTCGTCGCCTACGAACCCGAGTCAAAAACCAAGGCTATCACCTCAAGCGCCTTTACGAAGATCGCTCCAATCCCAGAAAGGCCGAACCTCGGCTATGGCTAGCTGAAAAACGCTGAAACAGGTTCCTTCAACCTAATCTCCTTCAAGCTATCAAATCTCTTCCCCAAAATGGGCTGCGCCTCTTCAACGCGCAGCCCATTCGCATCTTCAGCAGTTGATCGACGTTCCATCTCGAAGTTCCATTGCCATCCATTACTAACCCCAACTTTTCCGTCAAAACTCTTCCTAACAGAAGCTTTGCAGCAGCTTTGCCATCAAAAATCCAAACCATTCTTAGCCCTGCTAAAAATCCATTGGCTATAGGCATTTGCTATGGGCATTAATCCCCTCGTAGAACTTCATATTGTGCTGTTTAACCTGACTTTGCAAGAGATTGAGAGCTTGAGAGCCACAATATAGTCCTATTTGCTGAACTAGTCCTCAAAAATGTCCAGGAGAAGAACATCGGGATACAGGTGAAATCACGCTTGACAGGAAGAAATCTTTCAGATCCATCGATCGTATAGAGGCTTGCATTGAGGTAGGATTGTATTTTTCAATTTGACATTTCTTTTTCTGCGGATCTTCTTCTACGAGTGAGGGATCACACCCTCCGTGCGATCGCGCACCTTCTCCGTACAAAAACTTACCTTAATAATTCCGCCCTCCCACTTCACAGACCCTAGAATTTCGGTGTAGAGTTGTGGTTTGGTAAAATTGGAGACAGGCTACTTTCCGTAGTTATCCCAGTATGACGGCTACCCCGAATTTTCAAAATTACTTGCGATCGCTCTCCAGCACCTACCAAGACTGGTGGGATCTGTACACGCTTTTTGACTTTGGCCTGGTGGCACAAACCGTGCAGCCCCGGCAGTTGGATGGCGTCCCTTCCCAAGAAAAAAACGAACGCTTACCCGTTCTAGAAGCACTCCGTAAATATGCGACGAACCATGTTCTATTAGTCGGACGACCCGGCTCTGGTAAATCCACGGCTTTAGTTCGTCTCCTTTTAGAAGAAGTTCAGCGAGTACAACTGCTTCTCCGTGATTCTACGTCCGTATCCTCGTTGTCTTCTGAGTCATCAAACAGACGTACTAGCTCGGTTGGCCTCACCGAACCGCTGATCCCAGTTCTGATTGAACTCAAGTATTACCGAACTTCCATCCTGGATTTGATGCAGGAGGTGTTTCGGCGGCATGGCTTGCTGTTGACCCATGAGCAGATTTCGGAGTTATTGGGCGATCGCCACCTCCTCCTAATCGTCGATGGCCTCAACGAACTCCCCTCCGAAGGCTCCCACCAAGACCTGATGGCCTTTCGCAAAGCCAACGCCGCCACCCCCATGATTTTCACCACCCGCGACTCGGGCATGGGCGGCGACCTGGGCATCGACAAATGCCTGGAAATGCAGCCCCTCACCGAAGCGCAGATGCGCGACTTCGTCCAGGCTTACCTCCCCAACCGGGGCGAAAACCTCATCCGCCGCCTCAAAAACCGCCTCCGAGAATTCGGCCAAACGCCCCTGCTGCTCTGGATGCTCTGCTCCCTCTTCCAGCAACTGGGCGATGTCTCCCCCAATCTGGGTCTGGTGTTGCGACAGTTCACCCAAGGCTACGAACGCAACTTAGAAGTCAGAAATAGCGAACTGGCAGCCCCCCAGGTGCGAGGCTGGTGGACTCCCATTTTGCAGCACTTGGGCTTTGTCATGATGCAAGGCTCCCAGCCCACCGAATTTCGAGCCGCAATCCCCAAGGCCGAGGCACAGGAAGTCATTGCAGCCTTTCTACAGCAACAAAACAATGCCCTCCGAAACGGCAGGGGCGATTCTCCCTTAGAAACATGGCGTGACCGAACCAACGGCATCAACGCTGAACTTGAATCCCTCGAACCATCTGGGCAATCTGAGAATCACCCGTCTGTAAGTGACCCGTCTGTAAGTGACCCATCAGAAATCGACCCATCTGAAAATAATCAACCTGGAAGTAACCCGTCTGAAAGGAATCAGTCTGGCAACATTGCTTATCACAGCATTGCCGGAGCTTGCCTGGAAGATCTGCTAGCTCACCATCTCATTCAACTTAGTCGGGGCAACCAGGTCGAATTTCGCCACCAGTTGCTCCAGGAATATTACGCCGCTGAAGCTCTACTGTCTGAATATCCTCAGCTTCATGGCAACAGCCTTCAGCAGTATCTCAACTACCTGAAGTGGACAGAACCCCTGGCCTTAATGCTGTCTCTACTAGATCAGGAAGCGGAGGCGCTGCGGTTGGTAGAGGATGCGATCGCCGTTGATCTCAAACTCGGTGCCCGACTTGCCGGCGAAGTCCAGCCCCAGTTCCAACCCCAAGCCGTCAACCTCCTCATCCAGCTCGATATCCCCGCCCTCCTCAAAACCGAACTACTGGGCAGTACCCGCTCAGAATATGTCATCCCAGAACTCCTCAAAGCTCTAGAGGAGCCGGATGCCGTCATCCGTCGCCGAACCGCCTCCGCCCTCGGGCAACTCAGCAGCGAAGCCGCTATCCTAGGTCTACTCAAAGCGCTCAAAGATCGCGATGCCGAGGTCCGCCGTCGAGCCGTCTATGCCTTGGGTCAGGTCGGCAGTGCATCGGCTATTCCAGGACTCCTCCGAGCGCTCAAGGACAACCACACCGATGTCCGTCGCAGTGCCGTCTATGCCCTCGGAAAATTGGCCACCGAAGAAGCCATCATTGGACTCCTCAAAGCCCTCAAAGACAAGGACTCTGATGTCCGGGGTCGAGCAGCGGCTGCCCTCGGCAAATTGGGCAGTGAAGCCGCCATTCCCCGCCTCCTAAGAGCGTTAGAGCATGAAAACCCTGATGTCCGCCGCAGTGCCGCCGAAGTCCTGCGAGAACTGGGCAGTGAAGTCGCCATTCCAGGTCTGCTCAAAGCCCTAGCAGAGCAAGATCCCGATGTTCAGCGCGCCCATGCCTCTCGCCATCTCGGCAGCGAAGCTACCATCCCTGGCCTGGTCAAAGCCCTAGAGCACCAAAACTCAAATGTCCGCTGGAAAGTCGCCGAAGTCCTGGGACAGTTGGGCAGCGATGCAGCCATTCCAGGACTCCTTAAAGCCTTAGAAGACCAAGATTCCTCAGTCCGAGAAAGTGCCGCCGATGCCCTCGGCAAATTGGGCAGCGAAGCCGCAGTTCCCGGCCTCCTCACTGCCCTGGAACATCGCTACTCCAACGTCCGCCGCAGCGCCGCTGAAGCCCTCGGCAAATTAGGTAGCGAAACGGCTATCCCCGGCCTGCTGACATCCCTGGAAGACCCAGACTTTGCAGTGCGAGGACGAGCCGCGTCCGCCCTGGCCAAAATTGGCAGCGAAACCGCCATCCCCGGTCTACTGGAAATCCTGGAACACCCAGATTCCAACGTCCGCTGGATCACCGCTTCCGCTCTTGGCAAGTTGGGCAGTGAAGCCGCCATTCCCGGCCTGTTAAAAGTCCTGGCACACCAGGACTCCAACGTTCGCTGGATTGCCGCCTCCGCTCTCGGCAAAATCGGCAGCCATGCCGCCATCCCAGGCTTGCTCAGCGCCTTAACCGATGCGGATCTCTATGTCCGCATGGCCGCCGCCGCCGCCCTGGGCAAACTCAACAGCGAAGTCTCTATTCCTGGCTTATTGACCGCCCTGGAAGATTCCCACCTGGCCGTTCGCCGCAGTGCCGTCGATGCCCTCGGCCAACTCGGCAATACCACTGCGGTACCTGCCCTGCTCAAAGCTCTCAATGAAGACCAGCATTTGGCAGTCCGTCGTAGTGCTGCGATCGCCCTCGGCAAACTCGGCCACCCAGACGCCATCCCCGGCCTGCAAAAATCCCTCGCCGACCCCAACCCCGATGTCCGTCGAGGAGCCGCCTCCGCCCTCGGCAAACTTGGCCAAGAAGCCGCCATCCCCGCCCTCCTCAACGCCCTGGAGCATCAAGACTTCATGGTGCGCCGTCGAGCCGCCTCCGCCCTCGGACAACTGGGCAGCGAAGCCGCCATCCTCGGCCTCCTCAAAGCCCTCAAAGACCCCAACCCCGATGTCCGCCGCAGCGCCGTCTACGCCCTCGGCAAATTGGGCAGCGAAGCCGCTATCCCCGGTCTCCTCAAAGCCCTCCAAGAAAAAGAACCCGATGTCCGCCGTCGAGCCGTCTACGCCCTTGGCAAACTCAACAGCCCAGCGGTCATTCCCGGCCTGCTCCGCGCCCTCAAAGACCGAGAAGCCGATGTCCGCAAACGAGCCGTCACCGCCCTCGGCAAACTCAACAGCGAAGCCGCCATCCCCGGCCTCCTCAAAGCCCTGGAACACCAAAACGCTGAAGTCCGTCGCGGTGCTGCCGATGTACTTGGTCAACTAGGCAGTGAAGCTGCCATCCCCGGCCTTCTCAAAGCCCTAGAACACCCCAATGCCGAAGTCTGTCGCACCGCTGCCGAAGCCTTGGGCAAAATCGACTGTCCCCAGTTGCTTTCCCATCTATGGCAGGTGCAGCTAGCAGGTCGGGTGTATTTGGTACCCGCGATCGAAACCATCCAGGTGCGCTGCAAGTTCTACAACTACGAACTCGCTCAGGAAAACTCGACTCCCAACCAAAATCGCGTCTTCTGGTAAGCCAGATTGCCACGATTCTGGGAAACATGAGAAGTATAGATGCACCCTGATGTAAGATCCCCTGCCCTCGGGTGGGGGATTTTTGTCTAACTTGCATCAGCGATCTTGGCTTGAACCTCTCGTCACTGAGGCAATCCTTGCCCTATCAACAAGAGCATCAATGATTTTGTTGACAAATCTCCCATTGATCAGCACAATAGAGATTGCCTCCGGTAAGGGGCAAGCAAGGGACTGTAGTTCAATTGGTTAGAGCACCGCCCTGTCACGGCGGAAGTTGCGGGTTCGAGCCCCGTCAGTCCCGTTCTTTCCAGCCTTCCCCAACCCCAATTGACCTAAAACTGACCTAAAGATTTCTCCCACACTTTATGTAAAGTTGCCAAGGTGCAGATGATCTTGACCCCGATATCGCAATCCCGATAACGCGCACCCAGCCCAGTTATGGGAATTCCCATGATGCTCTATGGGAAATCCCATAGACCCGTGGTGCGAATCCCCACCTCCCTAAGCCAGGATTCCGGCTTTGGCTCCATCGTGGGATTTTCCCGCTTTGGCTCCCTAAACGGGAATCCCCACCTTGACCCCGCACTTCCCCACCCAAAACTCATGAGGTTTGACAATGAGAATCATTCTCACTCTTCCTACTGTGCCCCTTTAGCGGCCTTGAGACGGTCGCGTTGGGATTGGGGGAGGATGTCCCAGAGACGGTGCTTCTTCGCCTGGGGGAGTTGCTGGAGGAGTGGGAGGATTTGGAGGAGTTCACGGTCGGAAGCGAACGAAATCCAGAGGGCGTACTCTTCGGGGGTGAATTCTTTCATGATGCAATACTCCCCGATGCAATCCTCCGGGCATCCCATAGCCGCAAATCAGATTCAAGGAGGTCGGGGGTGAAGCCTCCATCGTCGGGACGCTTGCAAATCCATCGATTCCCGCGCCGCTCAACCAATTCGAGCTTTTCCCGCCCAAACTGTTTGCTCCAGATTTGCTTGGAGCCAATATATCTCGCCATCGCTCCAGGCTGGAAGGAGGAGGACGATGGGGAGGGTAAAACTGTTGAAACTGGCTCTGGGAGCGGAATAGTTGGGTTAGTCTCTAGAATAGTGGGGTTTGGATTTAAACCCAATGGGGTTGAAACTGGCTCTGGGAGCGGAATAGTTGGGTTAGTGGGGTTTATATCGGAAAAACTTTCTACTTTTTCAGAAGCATCCTCATCTTCGGTCGCTGTAAGGCTTTCGGCGGCTTGAATTTCCGGGTCGGTCGATTTTTCAGAAAGTTTTTCCAAATGAAAACCCCACTAACCCAACTAATGCTTGCCCAGTAAGGGTTTTAACCCAATGGGGTTTTAAATCAAACCCCACTAAAGATTTTGCAAACCCCACTAATTCGCTCTGGAGGCCGATTTCAGGGCAGTGGGGTTTGGGGGAGGCTGATTCTACTGCTGGGAATGAGGATGGGAGGGATTCTTCATGTTCGCCCCGGATGCGAATCCCACGAAATGAGGTGATGCCCCCAGCTTTGCTGACGTAGGCTTTCCATCCGTGCAGCCTTTCGCCTTCCTTGACGAGTTGCTGTAGGGTCTTGGAGAACTCTCCAAAGCTCATTGGATTCTTGTGGCCACCCTTGAGAAGGGATTGATAGTAGTGCCCGAAGAGTTGATTTGTGTTGTCGCGGTCACGGCCTACCTGAATCTTGGCTGCTGGCTCCAAAAGAATAAAATCGCGGAACCAGGCATAAAGCGGGTCTACTTCAGACTGCTCATCAAAAGTCAGGACGGCATCGTTCAGTACGGCCTCAACCTGCTTCGGGTCGCACTGGAGGAGGAGATTTGTGAATGCGGTCAGGGCTTCTTCAGAAAATCGCTCCTCAACCTTTCCCTTGAATTCGTCTACTCTCCTCCATCCCGTAATCGCAACCCGCCGACGGGCAAGCCCTCTTGAAGCATCTTTGCTGGGGAAAACTGCACTCGTGCCGGAAACGATAGCCACCCCATTAAATGGAGCCGAGACGCTTCGCTTATACTTTCGAGTGACGGGGAGGGAATCCCCGCCCGTCAGTTGCAGGAAGTTTGAGATATTGCCAATGAAGGGTAGCTCATCGGCAAAAGTCACGAGTCGCTTCCCGTCTTCAATCCCTTCAAACGCGAAATCCCCACCCGAAAGAGTTTTGAGGGAATGGGCGAAATGATTCTCCTCCCCAACCAGGCGAATGAGCAGCCGGATGAAGGTGCCTTTTCCCCCACCGCTTTCCCCAATGAGTTCGGCATATTTCTGCTTGAATTTGCCCGTGAGCGCGGTGTAGGCGATGGCCAAAGCCCTATCAATCATCGTGATATTGCCGCCCAATGCACGACAGAGCCAATCGATAATCGGTAGGCAATTTTCGATTGTGCGGTCATATCTGCGAGGCAATGCCCAATTCAATTTATTTTCGGGACGGTGGGGATAGAAAGACAAATCGGAGGTATCGAGAATTCCATTTTTGAAGCCGATTAGCGAGGTCGAGGGCTTCCAGGACTGCACCACAACCTCGTTCCTCAAAAGCTCTACAGCCCCATTAATGAGGCTCGTTTTGACATCATCCCCCATCCGCTCCTTAGCTATCGTCTGGGCAATGGCGCACATCTTAATCTCTTCGGTCGCGCTCCAAACGCCCGACTTTTCAGCCTCATAAACCACCCAGCCCCCACCTTCGAGGGAGTAGAGAATCTTTTCGGCCATCCGATTCTTTATCTCGTCAGCCAAGCTCATTTGCGTGAATGGCTTCGGCTTCTCTGGCATGATGCTGCTGAGCTTCTCCCTGAAAAGCTGCTGAGCCGCGAAGATATTCCATCCCTCAGCCTTGCATTGAGCCGCAATATCGGCCTCTGACTCTGCCTTACTCTTGAGGCCGCCAGCGACCTGGATAGCCTCCTCATCAGCGAGGCACTTCATCCTTGCGGCCTCCATATTGGCTTCCCTATCCTTCTCCTTCTGGGATTTCGTTGGCTTCCGTGCCCCGCTCCCCCCACCCATCCCGGGCTTGAATGGCGGCTCCCCTGCCCTATCCCTCAAAACATCCTTCATATCGCGTCTATCGCAATCATTGCTCCAGCAGGTCAAAATCGACCCGTCCGGCTTCATCGTGGCGTTGTCATCCCCGCAAACCGGGCAAATGTAGCGCCCCTTCTCCTTTGCAGGCTCTAAATACTGTTCGTATTCACGGAAATCGAAATCTAATTCATTGCCCGTCGCTGCTGCTACCTTCATCTCAGTTCCCTCCACGGTTGCCGTGACCGCAAACTCGGCTAGAATGAAGCGGTAAACGTTGATTTGAGAGGTTCAAAAAGACGGTCAACCGTCTCACTAAAGAATCTGATATACTGAAAATCGACATAGAAAAGCCTCCCTTGTGGGGTGTGTCCCTGCCTGGAGGGAGTTAAAGCGCGAAGTTTCCTAGGCTATACGCTTTATCTGATATCCAGGGTCAGGCTTGATAATTAGAAAATCGAATAGTTCAATCAAAGCCCCGATAGCCGCTGCTGCCGGGGCTTTTTGCTGTATCTATGCGGCCTCTGGCGGGATGGCCTTGCCATGCTCCCGCAGCACCCATTCCACGCCCTTGCGAATCAATTTGGAGCGAGAATCATCAAGCTCATCGGCCAATTCATCCAGGGCATTCAGCAGCGTGGGGGGAGCCGAGAAGCTTTGCTGCTCCATCGGCTCCTTCCTTCGATTTTTTCTTTGTCTATCCATACTATTTTTTCCTTTTTCCTATTTCCTAACGCCTATTTCTTGGATAATTGATATCCAATCAATGAAAATTTAGCCCCATTTCCTATCAGGCGCAAGTCCCCAAATCCGCACCCTCCGCAACTTCCGATAAAGTAAACGGATTTTTCGAGCTTAAAATCAGCCCGATTTGATAACTAAAAAACGCTCGAAGTATCTGTGTTAACCGTTGTTTCAGGTGCTTAATTGCTAACAGAAAATCAGCAAAAAGTCGTCACTTTATGTAAAGTTTGGAAGTCTGGATTTTCACCCCATCCCACAACCCCAATCCCTCACCCATCAGCGTTTAGGGGATTTTTACTGAGTTCAGTAAAAACTTTGGGAATGAACTGTAAAGATTTGTTACAAGTCGAGGGTGATGTTAAGCGGGTGGGGATTGGGGGATTAACTGAGTCGTCCGTCCGCTTCGGCCTTTGCGACCGTTTCCTTGATAAGTCTCTCCAGGAAGTTGCTCACACTCCTGTCCTCCATCTGAGCCAGCCTCTTCAGCTTCTCGTTTAGCTCATGGTCGATGTAGGTGGCGACACGCGCCTTCTCGGTAGGCATATCTAAATCACGCATAGAAGTGGATTCCTCCTTATTGTCTACTTTGTGCTTCATCTTAGCCTAGGTAGATTACTTTTTTCTACCTATTGACAAAAGTAATCTACCATGAGCTATAGTATCACAAGACGACCGGATAGACGAAACCGGATACAGGCTGTCCCGCCTAGCAAGCCCCGGATAGACGAAACGGATAGGAACCGGACAGAACCTAGAAAACTGAATAGGTAGCCTAGGCGGAATTCCTGAACATTAAAGGATGCGACGGCATCCTTCAGCTTTGTGACAGAGGGCTGAATTTTGCCGTTTATCAAATTTGAACTATGGAGGTTCTAGTTACTGTCCAAGAGGTCAACCCGCAAATGACCGTTGAGGACTTATATTTTGCCCTTAAGCTCAGTTGCCCCAATGCCCCCAGTCGTTCTCAGTTCTACGAATGGCTGAAGCTTACAGGATGCAATGAGCCTGCAAAAAGGGGAGGCAAAAAGACCCGTAAATTCTACGCTCAGCATCATCTAAACCGCCTAACGAGTTTTGCACGATTGAGGGATGCTTTTGACTCTCTGACTCTATCTCAAGAGGCACTACTTCAAGACATGAAACGCAATCCAGCCCTTTATTTTGAGGAATCAATCAATGAGTGACTACGAATCGCAAATCCAAGAAGCTGAAGTCAGAATGAACGCTGCTAGAAACGGAGGCGGGAACGGAAAAGGGAAGCCCCAAGGCTTCACCGCCAAAACACCCGCTGCTAAAACTTCCAGCGTCCATAAGGAGAACGCAACCGCCGCGACCAATGCGATGACCACCGCTAATCAACAGACGAGTGGGGCGATTGCGGGGCATCTGGCTAATGTTGCGGCCTACTGCGAACGGGTGGAGGCACAACGCGACAATGCAGCGGAGCAAATCAGCGACCGTATCGCCTACGCCCTTGACCCTGAAATCTTCATGACCGAGGTGATGGAGAGAGCCGCCGCGAAGCTGGGGAAGTCCCAGCCGGACAACTGGGGCAACCCCTTCGAGGGCTTGACTATCGAAGTCCCACGGTTTCAATCCCTGCAAGGTTCAACCGCCGCTCAATTGCCCTCATCGCCTGCCTCATAGCCTTAGGTTTCTGCCTGGGTGGGATGTTCGTTCAGGCTCTCACCCATCCCCCCATCCCCCCATCAACTCAATCCAAATAGGAGTTCCACCATGTTTAGTCTGTTATTTTTCCTCATCATCGGTATCGCCGTCGGGCAATTTGTGAAAGTCGAAATCGACCCGAAAGCCTTACGGCTGCTGCAAGATGGCGTTGCCTTCGGTCGCGCTAAATTGCCCGACCTCGCCGCAAAGACCCGCCGAACCGTCCAGGCCATTCGCTCTCGCTCTCGCACGAAGGCGACCGAACCCGATGTCTGCGATGAGTTGATTGACGATATGAAAGCCGTCTTGAATTCAGGGAAGGGGAAAGCGTGAATCTATCGCCATCCCGATTGTTTCAGCACTTCCGAAAATCTCTATACGTCCAGTAAACGTTGATTCGCCCACGCCCACACCACTATGAGCAACGAATATGAGCGAAGAAATTGCAAAGCTCGTTTGCCCTGCCGATGTCCTCCAGTGGCTAGAGGATATCGATGACGATTTAGCCACTATCGCCATCGCTAATCCCGACCTTCTGCATATTCTCACAACTTCGGCACCCTAATCTCACAAACCTCGGCACCGAACTTCATCAAATTTGAGGCGGTAAAAGAGAGTCATTTCAGCAAGCAAA
>JALOOP010000152.1:14097-14812 GCA_025454315.1 Oculatellaceae cyanobacterium Prado106 | reverse complement strand
GGATGAGGGGGAGAGGGGGGAGTCAGGGTGAGAATGTGATGGAGGGGGGAGGAAGGGGGGAAGAATGGGGAGGTTGTTTGAGGTGGGGTGGGGATGGGAAAGATTCAGTCTTATCGGGATTTGGAGGTTTGGCGGCAGGGAATGGGGTTGGCTGAGGCTTGCTACCATCTGACTCAGATGTTTCCGAAAGAAGAGATTTATGGCATGGTTTCGCAAATTCGGAGAGCCGCTGTTTCAATTCCAGCCAATATCGCAAAGGGCTATGGGCGAGAGTACCGCAACGCATATATCCAATTTCTCCGCATTGCCCAAGGTTCTCTAAAAGAACTAGAAACTCACCTCCTGCTTGCAGTCCGCGTCAATCTCACCACCCCCGAAATGGCTAACCCCGTTCTTGCCCAATGTGAGTCCCTCGGCAAACTCCTCCGCGCCCTCCAAAACCCCCAATAACTCTCCCATTTCCCACTCCCCACTCCCCACTCCCCACTCCCCACTCCCCACTCTCCACTCCCCACTCCCCACTCCCCACTCCCCACTCCCCACTCCCCACTCCCCATTCCTCATCCCCCATTTCCCACTCCCTACTCCCCACTCCCCACTCCCTACTCCCCATCCCTTCAGCAATTCCAAATTCAAGGCTATGAGGACATTTCAGATTCTTCTCACAGAGTTAATTGCCATAATAGACCCTGTTTTTCAAGAGTTGACAAAACAA
>JALOOP010000152.1:0-14084 GCA_025454315.1 Oculatellaceae cyanobacterium Prado106 | reverse complement strand
TGATGATCAAAGATTTCAATTTAGACCGTGAAAGCATGGATGCCGATCATTGCAAATTCGTCAGTATCTCTTGATACATTCCGAATTTGGAATTGCTGCCATCCCTTCCCCCTAGACTCTCCCGTTAAACTTTGATAACTTTCTGATGGGTACGGATTAATGCTGAAAAATTACTAAAAAAGGGAGAATCCATGCCACTTCTAGATTTATTGATGGGTGCAGTAAGCAACCCTAATCAACAGGCAAGTTCCAATCAGTTAGGTACCATTTTCAATACCGTGCAGCAACTCTCTGGTAATCATGGAGTTGATGCTTCGGCGACTCAGGCGATTCTGTCGGCGCTGGGTGGCCAGGTGAAGGGCGCACTCCAGCAGCAGAGTCAGACAAACGGCCCCGATGCGGTTTCGTCGATTGTCAGTCAGCTTAGCGGCATGAATGCCAACCCCAGCGCCATCGGTGCCCTGTTCGGGGGTAATCAACAACAGGTGGTTCAGGCCGTTTCGCAGCAGTCCGGTGTGAATGCTGGAACCATCCAAGCCATGCTTCCAGCGCTGATTCCTGTGGTCATGAGCGTCCTGCAATCCGGGGCGCTGACTCAGGGGGCACCTGGCGCGCAAGCCGTCCCCGGCGGCAATCCCGCTGGCGGCAATCCTTTGCTCAATGCGTTCCTGGATAGCGATCGCGACGGTGACACCGATCTAGGTGACATCATGTCCATGGCAGGTCGGTTCATGCAGTAAGAGAGATAGGGAGATAGGGAGATGGAGAGACTAGTCTCAGACACAGTTCTTTCCCCACTCCCCACTCCCCACTCCCCACTCCCCACTCCCCACTCCCCACTCCCCCCAAAAGCGAGTTTGTACTGATAAATACCCACTTCCTGCCTGGATTGAAGTTAAGATTTTTGACGCTACATTTCAAAATCTGAACATTCCATTTCAATCTCAGCCATCGGTTCTAAATTTGGAGCGGTAACGGGACACTGAATCATCCTGGGTAATCTTCCTATGCTGCCGCTGAACCTTGTTTCCCTGGTGGGGATTTTTGGACTCTGTGCGATCGCCTGGCTCTTTTCGGAAAATCGTAGCCCCAAGTACTTTCCCTGGCGCGTGGTGATCATGGGGATTGGGCTGCAATTAGTCTTGGGTGCGCTGGTGTTTGCGGCTCCGGTGACGCGGGATGTGTTGCAGGTTTTTAGCAACTTATTAAATGTCGTGTTTGATGCGGCGGATGCGGGGGCGCGGTTTGTCTTTGGCGCGAATCTGGTGCCGTTGCCGGGGCAGGAGCCGTTTATTTTGTCGCCTTTGGCTGCGGGGGGAAGCTGTGCGCCCAACACGGCGGGGCAGGTGATTCCGGGATTTTGTGGGATTCGGTTGGGATATGTGTTTGCGTTTCGGGCGTTGCCTGCGGTGATCTTTTTCTCGGGGTTGATGGCGTTGCTGTACAACCTGGGTGTGATTCAGGTGATTACCAATCTGTTTGCGCGGATTTTTTACCGGACGATGCGGCTGAGTGGGGCAGAGTCCCTCAGCGGTGCGGCCAATATTTTTGTGGGAATTGAGGCGGCGATCGTGGTGCGTCCCTTTTTGGCCAAGATGACGCGCAGTGAGCTGTGTGCGATTCTGTCCTGTTGTTTTGGCACGGCGGCCTCTTCGACATTGGCGATCTATGTCAACTTTTTACGGCCTGTGTTTCCCAATATTCTGGGACATTTGGTGTCGGCCTCGATTATGGCGATTCCAGCTTGCTTTGTGTTGTCTAAGATTCTGGTACCCGAGACGGGTATTCCCTTAACCGCTGAAGGCATTCCCGATGAGCAAGCGGCTCAAGCCTTTGCAAAAGACACTGAATCCTCCTCAAATGCACCTCAAGAAACGGTTGCAGGAGAGCCGATCGAGCGAGTGAGTCCGATGGATGCGGCGATCGTGGGGGCGTTGGATGGGGTGAAAATGGCGGTGGCGATCGCTGCTGTCCTCATCCTGATCCTGGGCATGGTCTATCTCGTCAATCAAATCTTTGGTGGATTAGCGACACTTCCCAGTCCCATCGGCGATATTTTCAAAGCCATCACTCTGCAAAATATTCTGGGTGCCTTGTTTCTCCCACTAACGGCTCTCACAGGCATCTCCTGGGAATGGAACGAAATTTGGCAGTCTTCGGTGATCATTGGTCGGCGCTTGTTTGAAACAGCGATTCCGCCCTATCAAGCTTTGGCAGCAGCAGCAGCTTTGCCGGAACCGGAGCGGGTGATTGGCGATCGCGCCGTTCTCATTATCAGTTACGCCCTCTCGGGATTTGCTCACCTCGCGTCAGTGGGTATCTTTGTCGGAGGCACCACCGCACTCGCGCCTTCTCGTCGCAAAGACATCACTGATTTGGGCTGGAAAGCGCTCTTTGTCGGAACTTTAGCCACCTATATGATCGCTTGTGTAGCCGGGGTTTTTGATACGGGAAACGCCAGTATTCTGGGGACTCCGGCTGCTCCGGCTCCGGTGGTGTCTCCCAGTGTTAATCCCAGTGTTAATCCCAATGTTAATACCAATGTTAATCCCAGTGTGAGTCCTAGTCCGGCGATCGCACCCACCCCCATCCTTTCACCGTCTCCAATACTGTCTCCTGTTCCTGCTTCTCCTATGTCCAGTCCCGTTGTTTCTCCCAGCCCTTGAACCATCCAGATTCAATCCTCTGAAATAGTTTAAGAAGCGTTTTGTGATGAGGTGCGGATTTTCCCTCAGACTGTTTCACGTTGATCTATTCACCCAGCAATGGGAATGGACTTTACCCCTGTGTCTGCAACCAGGTGGTCAAATCTTCAGCGCTGGAAAAGTCTAATAGTGCCTCGGCCAAATCATCCAGTTGGGCGATCGAGAGTTGACTGATTTGCGATCGCACCTCATCCGACAGCAACCCAACCCGTCGAGACAATAGACGCAAAACTACTTCTTGCCGACCCTAGTGTTCACCCCGTTGCTCTGCAATTTGCTCAGCTTCTTATCGAATTGCGGCCATGATTTCTTGCTGAATTGCCTGCATTGTTTCTGGTTCTTGCCGAATTGCAGCGATGGCTTCTTGCCGAATTTTTTCCAGTGCTTCCTGTCGCCAGGTTTCATAGACCGCATTGAAGTTCATAATTAACTCTCGCTCGTCTTTTCCTAGATTGTCTCGCATCTCCAGGTTAATCCGCAAGATCGACAAATGTTCGATCGCCTGCTGCCGTAACCGATCTTCCTGGGGCAAGGCCAAGAGTTCGGCGATCGCTTTCCAACATCAATCACCATCAACAGGGAAATGAGTTCGAGATAGTTATGAGAGAATAGAGATGCCAAAGCTTTTGGATCAGTCCTATGACAACAACCGACTTGTTTCCGATGCTCAGAGATTTACCCCGTACCGAGAAGCTGAGGGTCATGCAATTTCTGATTGCGGAGTTGGCCAGAGAGGAAGAACCAACGCTCCAAGCTGGAGCCACCTATTCGCTCTGGTCGCCGCTCAATTCTCACGAAGCGGCTCATAAACTGGGTCAACTTTTAGAATCGGAGCAACCAACGCCCAATGCGTAATGCTCAGCGATTTAGTTTTACAGAGGGCTATGATGCTTTTGGTGTGCCCGATGCCCTACCTCAATTACCGCTCTCCCTGACCTATAGAGGAACTTCAGTCGAGGTTGCAGCGCTGTTGGATACGGGTGCAAGTGTCAATGTTTTGCCCTATCGGGTTGGAGTTCAGATGGGTGCTACTTGGGAGCAACAGACAACCTCTGTGATACTGGCTGGCAACCTTGCCTCGGTGGAAGCCAGAGGATTACTGGTTTCTGCACAGGTTGGCAATTTTGATCCGGTGCAGTTGGTCTTTGCTTGGAGCTTCTCGGATGATGTACCTTTGCTATTGGGGCGAATGAACTTCTTCCTGGAGTTTGATGTCTGTTTCTATCGCTCACAACTCTTATTTGAGATCTGTCCCAAAGCTCAAAATATTCGATAAAAGTAGTCCAGCATTCAATAGAACGATCCTCGTCAACGAACAACATCAGGGCATTTAGGGATCTGTGGGTTAATAAAATCCCTTACTTCGTCCCGTTCGAGGTTGAGGGCGGCTTTCAGGTTCGGCCATGTTTCTTCGTCATAGCCAGAGTCGTCTTCCATCCATTCGTCTAAGAGCTTGACCATTTGGGCAATGGCTTCTGGAGAATGAGGAGGGATTGGGGAAGGAGGGGATGAGGGATCAGGATAGAGATGAGGTTGTGAGGTCATGGATCGCAACTCCAATGGGAATAGACTCTCTCATTGTCTTGGGTTCTTGTTGTAGACATTGAGGTTTGTTAACGATGGTTCAGCCGCATCTTCGCACAGAGGTTACTCATCGGTTCTTACTAGAGGGGATTCCAGATTAGGCTTCCAGCTACCCCGTTTTGCCCCGCTTTGCTGATTGAGGGCGAGTCGATATCGCGAGTCGATATCGTAGGGGTAATACTGTCACCACTGCACCTGTGGGGAGGGGCTTTCACCCTCATCGTGATTCAGTTGTCATAATGTCAAGCCCATGACATTGCTTGCCCCTATGCCAGTCATCCCTAAGCATTACTACTTATTTCGACTGAACGAGTCGCACTACAGTTCACAAGCCTGTATGCGAGAAAAGAGGTAACACCCACACCCACACCTCCACCCCCCACCCCCCACCAAAAACTACAAGGGAAAACCCCTATTTTATGAGATTCTCTTAAGGTAACATCTGAGTACCGAAGCCATCTTTCCTCCCACCATTCCCACCAACCAACATGTTTGCCAAACGCCTCAGCAACTTTTCTGGGCGGGTATTTGCCGTCCAGCCTACCACCGCAATCCACGTAAATCTCCTTCTGAACGCTAAAGCCAAATCGCCCATTGCTGTAATGCACCCAGAGATGGTCGATTGTCTTCAACGCACTACAGGGAAAGTTCAACAATTTCTCTCGCTCAAACCATTGCCCCTCTTCCTTGCCCACTGCCGTAAGCATCAACCGATAGGTTTCCTTGTCCGCCTTCACCCATTCCTGCGACCTCAGCAATTCCTCCAGCTTTTGAAACCGCGAGTCTTCCACGGTTTGTTTCAGTTGCTCTAGTCTTGCTTGAGTCTGAGAATCTAAGAGGTCTTCTGAAGAATTGTCGGTATCAGACCCTTGCAGCGCAGCGCGACGCTGACGAGGACTTCTCAGTTCTGAGCCTTTTGTATTCTGTTGCTTTGTCCGTTCTGCTTCTAAGCTGGCTTTGAGGGTTTCATCTAAGCGCCGAGTCGTTTCCTGCATAAAGGTATAGGCCAAATCAACCAGGCCGCGCTCCATTGCAGTTTGAATCAAAGAAGTGGGATTGACCTGGGTGGCGTAGAGCAAAATCGTTTGCTTCCACCAGTCATCGGTCAAATACTCATACAACAGACTTTCCTGCTGCTGAGCGACTTGCGTCGCCGCCAGATATTCCTGAAAACTGAGGTGAGCAAATTCATAGCCCTCATCCTGTCTCACCAGCAGTTCGCTCACCTGTTCCACCTGGTCTAAAAATTCCGTTGCGTCAACGTTCTCTGATTGCATCTCCAGATAAATCGTCAATCGCCGCAACAATTCCGATCGCTCCAGCCGTTCTTCCCGACGCTGCATCATTTCCAATGCTAAAAGTTGCAAAATTGTCTGGGCATCACAATCCGTCAGCAGCGTCTCCAGATCCCGCGCATCCGGACGATCCTGCAACTGCAACTGACAAATTTCGCGATACAGTTCCACCCGCAGCTTGGGCAATCTGGCCTTGGGATAGCGACGATGAAAGCGCAGCAGCATGGTCAGCAGCAGCGGATTTTTGGCCAAATCTCGCAGATGCGCTTCCTCGGGGGCTTCAATTTGCGCCAAAAGCTGGGCGGCGGCTTGTTCGGCTCGATGTCGCACCGCTAGAGTATCCCGGAAGCCGCTGTTGTAGCGTTCCTGGCACAGATACCAGCGTTCCACAAAGTCTTTGCGCTGGTCTGCATCAAACTCTTGCACCCAGAGGAGCGTCGCTAATTCCAACCTTGCCGTTTCTTTGTACGCTTTAGGACGAGAGGTAAGAATAAACACCGCCTGCGGATAGGCGCGCATTTGCTCCGTGATCCAATGTGCGATCGCCCCCCGCCCCTCGATCGCCACTTCATCAAACCCATCCAGCAGAAT
This sequence comes from Oculatellaceae cyanobacterium Prado106, assembly GCA_025454315.1. Classification (GTDB taxonomy): domain Bacteria; phylum Cyanobacteriota; class Cyanobacteriia; order Elainellales; family Elainellaceae; genus Prado106. The sequence goes on along the minus strand of JALOOP010000152.1, from coordinate 7,909 downwards.
CACCATCCTCCCCGCCCTAAGTTGGGTCTGCACCCATTTCACAGGCAACGCCTGACCTCCTGGCAATTCTGCGGCGTGAACGGTAGCGATCAGATCGGCTAAACCGGGTGGCTTGGCTTGAGCAAGGGTTTTTCGATGTTTCCTCAGCGTTAAAAGCACTGGAATTCTAGCAGGCAGAGAACCATAGCGGGTTTGCTGTCTGGTGCTGTAAATGTAAGTGATGTGCCGCAGCAATGTGGTTTTGCCAAACCCACCCCAGGCCAAAATCACCATCTGCCGATAGTGCCGCACCTCGTCGGTTCTGCTCAAAAAATCCCAGATATTGAGGCGATCGCACCGTTCCCAGTCATAGGGCATAAATCCGGGCGGAACCGCTGTCGTCCCCAGCCCCAGCGGCACAAAGACCTCCTCCAGCAAAGTCGTAAAAATGCCTTCCTGCTGAGCAATCCCCTCCGATCGCACCTCCTCCACCGCATACCGCTGACTCTCCAGATACCGATCTTCAATGTCCTGCTCCGTCAATTCCCTCGTTGGCTTCGGCTCTGAAGGTGGCTTGGGTATCCGAATCTCAACCGCTGCCAAAATCCCTTCGGCAATATTCTGCAACGCATCTTCGGAATCGCGCCAACTGGTCACTGGAACCAGATCCTTGGGATAGGCTTGCAGCGTGTTGTAAATCGATCGCTTCCATAAACAGGGACGCAACAGCACGGGAATGACACAGGTTCCCTCGGATTCGTGACGCGCGATCGCCCGAGGATACTCCTGTTCCATGCAAAAGTCAGAGTCTAGAAAGTCGGGACTGACCAGCAGCAAAATAATATCCGCCTGACTCAACTGAGTTTCAATTTCAATCTTCCACTCTCCGCCGGGGGGAATTTGACGATCGCACCAACACACAATCTCCCCCTGTCGTTCCCAGGGGCGCAGTTGTTTGCGGAGGCGATCGCGCCATTCATCATCCGCATGGGCATAGGAAAAAAAGATCCGAATCGGGGGCATACCAGCTTTCGGGTGAGCGTTCCTTTCCATTTTGCCGACAACCCAGAGAATAACTCCAAGATTACTGAATCTGTAAAGAATCATTGAGCATTCGAGATTAGGAACATTAGACATGACTGATTTTGCTGGGTATCCTTCAGCAATCCGTTCTCGCCATGATGACTGAACTGTGACATTGAAGATCACCTAGAAATCCTTTCGAGATCACGCTAACCAACCAAAATGGAGAATGAGTCCTCCCCTTACATCTGGATCACTTGTATTAGTTTTAGGACAAAAGACTGTTCAGAGCCGATTCATCCAGGTAAGATGACAACATCAGATGAGCTATCTGGTCACTGAATCCTGGGTAGAACTTTATGCACAGCCTAAAATCCTCCGAAGAAATAACTCTCAAGGCATTCCTGATGGCGATCGCCCATCTCGATCGCCCCCTGTCTCCAGAACTTCAGCAAAGCCTCCATCACCTCGGAAGTCTAATTGCAACAGAAAACCCCCAGGCATTTGAGCAACTCGATCGCATTGCCAACCACAGCCCTATGCTGAAAAAGCTTTACGAGCAAACCTAGCATGACTTCCACCAGACTACCTCCCAAGGCGAACATTCTCGGATATCTCTCCCCAATACCGACTCTGCCCTTCCTCTAGAAGCAGTCCTAGAAATCTTGCAAGATAATGATCCAGTTTTAGCCGCGCAAACCCTGTTCCAACCGCAACAACCTCCTACCCCCACTCAGCCAACCGTATGGCAAAAGGGCGATTGCCTCCTCGTTCTAACCGCAGGTGGAGCCGGATTAGGAGGTGCGATCGGCCAATTCCCTGGCGCAATTTTAGGCGGAATCTTAGCTGCCATTTTTGCCTGGTTTACCCCTCCCGAACCCGGAGAGCAGGTGACAGAACGCTAGATGAGTCTCTCTACTTTGTCATTGGGAAACTGCTCTAAACGATTGAGTTTATGGCGTTAATCAAAAGACAAGGTTTCAAAGGGAGCTTGGCTATAGGTCATATTCCGATCGACCGCTGACCAAACCTGATTATCCGCGCGATCGCCCATCAAACATTGACACACTAACTGCGCCACATCCGCCCGATGAATCGTGCCTGCGATCGCCACATCCCCCGTCAGCACTCCATTCCCCGTCGCCGGTTCAGACTTCAATCCCCCCGGACGAATAATCACATAGGTCAACCCGCTAGCAATCAAAAAATTCTCAGCCTGCTCCTTTTCCAACAAAACCGGACGCAAGGTTTCCAACGCTTGGGGCGGAATCGCAGCCGCACTATTGCCACTCCCAATAGAAGACACCAAAATAAACTTTTTTACACCCGCCTTAACAGCAGCTTCAATCAAATGCCGATTCCCCAAAAAATCCGCCCGCTGTCCATCCTTCGGCAGTCCACCAATAGTACTCACCACCGCCCCAACCGGATCAGCCAACATCGCTCGTTCCACCGCATGGGCATCCAAGGCATCACCCAAAACAGTGGTCACGCCCATATTTTCCAGTTCTGCCTGAGTAGCGTCGGTTCGCAGCAACGCTTTGGTGAGGATGTTGCGATCGCGCAATTGTTTCACAACCTCCCGCCCCACCCCCCGACTCGCACCCGCAACAAAAACCAATCCCTGATCCATGTTTTGATTCATCTCTTTTGTCTGTTCTAATCTATTCTTCTAATTCTGCTCTAAGGATACTAAAATCATCTCAACTTCTTCCACCAGAGCATCCAAACAAAGACAAATTCCCCTACCTCTCTACCTCTCCACCTCTCTACCTCTCCACCTCTCTGCCTCTCTACCTCTCTGCCTCTCTACCTCTCTACCTCTCTACCTCTCTACCTCTCTACCTCTCTGCGTCTCTGCGTCTCTGCGGTTTAAATTCAAACCAGCCTATCTCCTTCTCACTCCCAAACCGTTCCATTCCTGAAATCCCGGTAGAGAGACACGACTTTCAAAATCTCAAAAAAATTTTAAAAGCCGTGCCAAATCTCGGATCAGCGGTCTAATGCGAAGGTTTCTACTGGGACTGGCGGGTTGAAGGGCAAGCCTCCCCATTCAGGGCGACTGCCATCCCACGCATCCTAATCTCCCAGCACCCAATTGACCAAAGTCCGCACCGGAAATCCGGTTGCACCCGCATTGTTATAACCGCTCTCCTTGTCCGTCCAAACCGGCCCCGCCACATCCAAATGCGCCCAAGGCGTATCCTTGACAAACTGCTTCAGGAACAACGCCGCAGTAATAGCACCTCCCGGACGCGGCCCCGTGTTTTTCATATCGGCGACCACCGATTTCATGCCCTCGAAGTATTTTTCTTCCATAGGCATCCGCCAGAATTTCTCACCGGAAAGTTCAGACGCTTGAGCAATCTGCTGTGCGATCGCCTCATTCTCCGTCCACATCCCCGCAATATGATCCCCCAGCGCAATCACACAGGCACCCGTCAGCGTCGCCAGATCCACGATCGCATCCAGCCCCAGCTTATCGGTATACACCAGCGCATCCGCCAGGGTCAGCCGTCCTTCCGCATCCGTATTATTGACCTCAATGGTTTTGCCATTAGAAGCCGTTAAAATATCTCCCGGATGCATCGCCCGACCGCTGATCATGTTTTCAGTCACGGCACTAATAAAGTGAACTTCCACATCGGGCTTGATCAGGGCGATCGCCTTAGCCGCTCCCAGCGTGGCCGCCGCACCCCCCATGTCCGTCTTCATCATCTCAATGCCACTACCCGTCGGCTTAATATTCAACCCGCCGCTGTCAAAGGTCAGCCCTTTCCCGACGATCGCCACCCGTTTACGAGGTGTCCCCGCCGGACGATAGGTCAAATGAATAAACTTGGGCGGCAGTTCAGACGCCTTGGCCACGCCCAAAAACGCACCCATCCCTAGCTTCTCACAGTCCGCCTGCTCCAAAATCTCCAGTTCCAGGCCAAACTCACGGGCGATCGCCTCAGCCGTCTCAGCCATCACCGGCGGTGTCACAATATTGGCCGGAGCCGCCACCAATTCCCGCGCCAAAATCACGCCCAAACCAATACTCCGAGCAAGGGCAATAGCCTCATCCTGTCCCGCCATCCCCAGCAACTCAATCTGCTCCAGCTTATTGCCATTCTCATCAGCATCAGACTTGAAGCGATGGTCTTGGTGCAGCGTGAGTTCGATCGCCTCAGTAATCGCCTGCGCCGTCAGCGCCGCATTCTCCTGCCAAACCGGGAAACTCAGTCCCAAAGTCTTACATTTTTCCTTCTTACCCATCCGCACCGCAGCCGCCGTCGCCCGCCGCAGCGTTTCCAACTTCAGAGCATCGGCCTTACCCAGTCCCACCACCGCAACCTTACGAATCGGACTCCCCGATCCCACCCGAGTCACAGCACTACTGCCCTCTTTCCCTTTAAAGTCCACTTCAGCAATCAGTTCCGCCAAAGTGCCCGACAGTTTCTGGTCAAGTTCGCCCAACTCACCCGTTATCTCAACGGCCTCCTCAAACAAACCCACCACCAAACAATCCCCTGACCACTCCAGGCGTGGCGTATCAATCCCACGTACTTCCATTGCTTCTTTAACCTAAACGAATGTGAATTCCTGCGCGCCCACATTTCGGCGGCACATACCCAAAATATAGCGGCTTCGGGTGAAATCAGCATCGTTTGGGAAGGGGACAGGGGAAAGGGGAAAGGGAAAAGGGGAAAGGGAAAAGGGGAAAGGGAAATCTTGGATTCATTCGTGGAATGGGTAAATAAGGAAGATCTTGAAAAATTTTCCCGACTTTTTCCAAGAATTCACTCAAAGGCATCCCCTTCGCCTTCCCCCCTTCGCCTTCCCCCCTTCGCCTTCCCCCCTTCGCCTTCCCCCCTTCGCCTTCCCCCCTTCGCCTTCCCCCCTTCGCCTTCTCTCTGCGTCTCTGCGTCTCTGCGGTTAAATAAATTCCGGAAAAAGCATTAGCCGATTCACAAGGTTCAAAAGTTTTGTCAGTCAGTCAAACCTGAATCCAAACCAAAAATGCTAAAGTCTCATAAAATTCATTCGCCAAGCCCCCCAAAAATCGTCACCCAGACAGATACACAACCAGTATAAAAAGCCCCCTCATCCAAACCAGCCAAAAAGAGTCAACAAAATCTCAAGCATCCCGCCACAAATCCCCCCTTTCCCCTTTTCCCTTCCCCCAAAAATCATGTATCCCTAAGCACCTCGCAGCGTCGTCTTCATCAAAGATCGATTACACTTGCGGGCAGCCTTACCTCCTTGAATGAACTGACCCCAGCGACCCCCCTAGCGAACCCATGCTCAAGCAAAAAAAACAAGTGTTATGGACTGGCGTAGGCGTTACGGCGTTAACCCTCAGTGTGGTCACCATTGGCCTTGCCACAACCGGACTCGGCTCCAGATTGCCCCTCGTCGGACAATGGCTCCAGTCCGAACCCAAAACCGTAGAAACAGAACCCAACACGGCTGACCAAAAGTCCCAAACCTTGGCGCTTGCGTCCCTCCCCGCAGCACAGCGGATGCCAACGCTAGAATCCCTCTCCAAATCTGGCGCTGACCTCGATCGCCACCGCGCCCGCTACCTCCTCGCCAGTGACCTCATCGACCAAGGCAAAGCCGGATCAGCCCTCCCCCTGCTCGATCGCCTCGAAGCCGACTACCCCGTTCTCGCACCCCAAATTCTGGCCAAGCGATCGCAAGCCCACACCGCCATGGGCAACACCGCCAAAGCCGAAGCCACCTGGCAAGAACTCATCCAGAAATACCCCACCAGTCCCGCCATCGTCGAAGGACTCTTTGTCCTAGGCAAAAAAAATCCCCAATACTGGGAACAAGCGATCGCCCAATTCCCCGCCCATCCCCGCACCCTAGAAATCATCCAAACCCGCCTCAAGCAAAACCCCAAACAACCCCAGCTCCTCCTAATTCTGGTCAAACATGCCCTCTGGTCACCCGATATTGTTTCAGTCATGGATCGCCTCAAGACCGAATACGCAGCCCAGCTAAAACCAGAAGATTGGGAAGCGATCGCCTTTGGATACTGGGAAAAACAAGAATATGGCAAAGCCGCCGAAGCCTACGCCAAAGCCCCCGGCACGCCCCTAACCCGCTACCGAGTCGGACGCGGCGCACACCTCGAAGGGAGAACCAATGCCGCCGTCGCAGGCTACAAAACCGTCATTCAGGCATACCCCGACAGCGAAGAAGCAGGCATGGCGCTCCTGCGATTAGCCGATCTCAACTCAGTCCCCGAAAACGCCATTCCCTACCTGGATCAAGTCATTCAGCGCTTCCCTGACAAAGCCGCCGAAGCCCTCGTCGCCAAAGCCGAAATCCTCCAGCAAATCAACAGCCCCAAATCCGCCTCCCAAGCAAGGCAACTCGTCCTCAGCCAATATAGCAACTCCGAAGCCGCCGCCGAAATGCGCTGGCAGCAAGCCGAAGCCAATGCCAAAAAGGGCGATATCCGCTCCGCCTGGGAATGGGCTCGCCAACTCGCCCAAGAAAACCCCGATAGCACCCACGCCGCCGAAGCCGCCTTCTGGGTCGGCAAATGGGCAGGCCAACTGAAGCGTCCCCAAGATGCCCAGGAATCCTTCCGCTATGTCATCGCCAACTACCCCGAGTCCTACTACGCATGGCGATCGGCAGTCTACCTCGGCTGGAATGTCGGCGACTTCACCACCGTCCGCCAAAAGCTCCCCCAAATCGTCGATCCGATCCAGCGCCCCGTCCCCCCCGCCGGCTCAGAAGCGCTCAAAGAACTCTATCAGCTCGGGCGCGATCGCGAAGCCTGGACACTCTGGCAGGTCGAGTTCGCCAATCGCCAGCAGCCCACCGTCGCCCAACAGTTCACCGATGGCCTCATGCGCTTAGGGGTCAATGACAACCTAGAAGCCATTTTCATGATCTCCAGCCTCACCTGGCGAGAAAAGCCGGAAGAACGCACAGAATACAAACAGCTCAAAGAACAACCCGCCTACTGGCACGCCCTCTACCCGTTCCCCTTTGAATCGACGATCGCCCAATGGTCTCAACAGCGCCAGCTCAACCCCCTGCTGGTCACCGGTCTAATCCGCCAAGAATCCCGCTTCGAGGCCAACATCCGCTCCGTTGCCGATGCCGTCGGCCTCATGCAGATCATCCCCGAAACGGCGGCCTATGTGGCGGAACAAAACAACGTGAAGCAATACAATCTCAGCGATCCCAATGACAATGTCAAACTCGGCACCTGGTATCTGGATTACACCCATCGAGAATACGACAACAATTCCCTCTTTGCAGTAGCCAGCTATAACGCAGGGCCAGGGGCGATCGCCGACTGGATCAAGCGCTACAGCTTCAGCGACCCCGACCAATTCATCGAACAAATCCCCTACCCCGAAACCAAAGGCTACGTCACCTCCGTCTTTGAAAACTACTGGAACTACCTCCGCCTCTACAACCCCGAAGTCTCCCAACAACTCGCCCAGCTTTCGCCGAAACATGCGAAGCTCGTTCAGCCTCGTTAGGGAGTGGGGAGTAGGGAGTAAGGGAGTGGGGAGTAGGGAGTAAGGGAGTGGGGAGTAGGGAGTAGGGAATGGACATTGATGTTTAGCGGCACAATTCAAGGGCTTTTCCCTGGGATTTCGCAGACTCTTCACCCGTTCCTTCCTAACTCCTTCTAGGAAACGCAGTGCAATCCAAGGCAGAATACTAGTTGCTGGAACATTAACAAAAGAAAATTCGCAAGAAAATTCGTAGTCGATACCTCCAGGATGGATGACAAAAAATGAATCAATAAGGGCATAAATTGCTCACCGCCAAAAGATTCAACCTGAAACAAAGCACCAACATCCCAGAAAACAATCCCAGGCCATCTTCAACGAAACCCCCCACTCCCCACTCCCCACTCCCCACTCCCCACTCCCCACTCCCCACT
>JALOOP010000560.1 GCA_025454315.1 Oculatellaceae cyanobacterium Prado106 | reverse complement strand
CCCCCTTTCGCCTTTCCCCCTTTCCCCTTCGCCCTTCCCCTTTCCCTTCACTCTGGATATCCTAGACAAGCTAAAATCAAGATCAGTAAAGCGTTATGAAAGTTTATTGAAACTGGGGATCACTATTGAGTAATCACACGGAGGCCTTTACGTTTGACACCATTGATGCCGCGCTGGCTGATTTGAAGGCGGGACGGGCGATCGTGGTGGTGGATGACGAGAATCGCGAGAATGAAGGCGATGTCATTTGTGCGGCTCAGTTTGCCACGCCAGACATGATTAATTTTATGGCGGTTGAGGCTCGGGGGTTGATTTGTCTGGCGATGACGGGCGATCGCCTCGACCAGCTTGATCTGCCCCTGATGGTCAGCAGCCGTACCTTTGAAGACAGCAACGAACAAACGGCGTTTACCGTCAGCATTGACGGAGCGCTGCACCTGGGCGTGACCACGGGCATTTCCGCCGACGATCGCGCCAAAACCATCCAGCTTGCCCTTAACCCCAACACCCGCCCCAACGACCTGCGCCGCCCAGGCCATATTTTCCCCCTCCGAGCTAAGGATGGCGGCGTTCTAAAACGCGCGGGACACACCGAGGCCGGGGTCGATCTGTCCCGGTTGGCCGGACTATATCCAGCCGGGGTCATCTGCGAGATCCAAAACCCGGACGGCTCAATGGCACGATTGCCGCAGCTGATCGAATATGCCAAGGTTCACAACCTCAAGATTATTAGCATTGCCGACCTGATTAGCTATCGACTCCAGCATGAGCGCTTTGTGCAGCGGGAAGCGGTGGCCAATTTGCCCTCAATGTTTGGTCAGTTTCAGGTTTATGCCTACCGCAACCTACTGGACAACTCTGAGCATATTGCCCTGGTCAAAGGCGATCCTGCGACCTTTGGCGACCAGCCCATTATGGTCAGAATGCACTCGGAATGCTTGACCGGGGATGCACTGGGTTCCCTGCGCTGCGACTGTCGGGGACAACTCCAGGCCGCCCTCAAGATGATCGAAAATGCAGGCCAGGGTGTCGTGGTCTATCTGCGGCAGGAAGGCCGGGGCATTGGCCTGGTCAACAAGCTCAAAGCCTATTCTCTGCAAGACCTAGGACTAGACACCGTAGAAGCCAACGAACGTCTGGGATTTCCCGCCGATCAGCGCAACTATGGCATGGGCGCACAGATCTTGATTGACCTGGGGGTACGGCAGTTTTGTCTGATCACCAATAACCCCCGCAAGATTGCAGGGCTGAAGGGCTACGGACTGGAAATGGTCGATCGCGTCCCGCTGCTGATTGAAGCCACCACCTACAACGCCGAATATTTGGCCACCAAGGCCGAGAAACTGGGGCACTTACTGCTCCGCACCTACCTGGTGACTGTAGCGATTCAGTGGAAAGACCCGCAGCTTTCGGTGACCGATCGCTACGAACGCCTCGAAAAAATCCGCCACCTCGCAGATGCACAGGGATTCCTCTTGCAGGAGGAGGCGCGATCGCTCGCCATTGCCCTCTTCAGCAACCCCTCCCTGACCTTCCACCTGGGATACGACCAACCCGAGGCCAAGCTCCCCAACTGGCAAGCCCACTGGTATCAACAGCCCACCCATCCCTATGTCCAGCGCCTCGCCCAGATGCTAGACAAACTGGCTGATTGGGATCGGGTAGCTCAGTTGGAATTCTTAATTTCGGCAGGCGGCGATCCCCTGGCCAATCTCCAGGTCAAGCTCGATCGCCAAATCTTTGATCTAGTCAACGATCCCGAAGTGAGCGATGGGGAAGAGGGCGATCGCCTACGACCTTCTGCAATTTGCGATCAGTTGGAAACTCAGCGGATTTATGTTTTTTCCAACCATTTGGCTGAAACACTGGCCTAAACCCCAGCAAAACCGGAATCAGCTTCAAGAACGGAAATGATTTAGGGATGAATGGGATGAATGAGCCTGTAGCGACTGCCTCGTTGCAGACAAACTTATCCCCCTTGATTTTAGATGCATCTTTTTGATGCATCTAAGGATGTTCATTGAATTGTTTCAAGGGGCGATCGCCATCCCAAAACAAGGGCGCTGAGGAATTCCCCAGCGCCCTTCTTGTATCTCAGTCATTAAACTATCTCAAAACTATCTCAGTCATTGAACCAGTCATTGGACTTAAATCCATGCCGTATTCAAGATGCCGTATTCAAAATACAGGGTTCTCAGTCAATGCGGATTTCAAATGGCTAAACATTCGCTTCAGATTGCTCTGGAGTCGCTTCTACAGAGGATTCTGAGCCACTAGCCTGCTTTTGTAGAAGTTGAATAATCGAGTTTTTTTCCAATAAACCCAACAGTCCACCATCCTCCTTTAGCACGACTAAGGTGGGAAGCTGTTTTTCTTCTAGCAGATTCACCACTTCTAGCAGTGGTTGATTCGCTTGTACTGTCTCGATCGGTTCCACAGGCTGCATCAGCGCTTTAACCTGAACATTCCACCAGTCGTTCGTGGGGATCGTCTTCATCGCGTCTACAGAAATTTCCCCAATCCATTGCCCCGCCTCATCGGTTACCAGATATTTTTTCCAGGTCACCGAATTCCCAATGATGTAGTTGTTGGCAAACTCGCGCAGTGACAATTCTCCGGAAACCATTGGACTATTGGGCAATACCGCATCCTTGGCCGTTAAGTCGCTCAATTGCTCCTGAATGCTGGCCGCTTGGGCATATCGCCCCGCATTTTGCAGCAGGAACCAGCCCACCACCAGCGTCCAGAAATTGCCAATGTCACTGATGCCTGCGACCGACAACGCCCCCAAACCCACGCCCAGCCAGCCAAAAAACTGCCCCAGCTTACTAGCGAACGCAATGCCCTTGTAGGGTTTGCCCGTGATCTTCCAGACGATCGCCTTCAGCACATTCCCGCCATCTAGCGGTAGACCGGGGATGAGGTTGAACAGCGCCAAAGCCAGATTAATCGAGGCCATCAGATTGAGAACCGCAGCAACCGGGCCTGTAACGGGCGTGAAGGTGCCAATCAGCAGCAGCAGGGTGAAGAGGACAATGCTGACCAGGGGACCTGCGATCGCCACCCAAAACGCCTCTGCCGGAGTCTTAGACTCTTCTCCCAGACTGGCCAATCCCCCAAAGATAAACAGCGTAATGGAATTGACCGCGATCCCCTGCCGAATCGCCACAAAACTATGCCCCAACTCATGCGCCAAAACCGAGGCAAACAGCAACAGCGCGGCAACCAGTCCCAGCAGCCATGCCCCTCCGCCCAGTTGGGGAAACGCAAACCCAAGCTCCGTGCCATAGTCCCAGGTAACCAACCCCAGAACCACAAACCAGGAGAAATTAATAAAAAAGGGAATGCCAAATAAATTGCCTACCCGTAAGTTGCCGTTCATCGCGTTTGCCTCCAATCCGGCTGATTGATCTTGCAATTAACCCTGCTCAAGCACAAATCTAGTGAAACCCTCATCCTGCCAAAATCACTAACTTTCTGGAATTCGATCAGGAGTCTTGTTTCACATTAGATTGTGCAGTACTTCTATCGTAATGAACTGCTCCCCATTCTTCTGTCAAATCTTGGAGGGATTTCTGGAATTGACCGAGTGCCGTTCACCGTCATGCGTTTTCGCTGAACTGCGTTTTCACCCATTCAGGTCATTGTGATTTTTCGCACCCAATGGGAAATTGCTGTAAATCCGTAATTTTCTTTGCAGAGGAGAACTGGCTATGATATATTGCTGCGAGGTTATTGGTGGCTCGTTCTATCGTCCTGATATCGTCTTATACCGCTGGTGTACTAAGTAAGACCTGGTTGCCCAGAAGTCTGCTGCAATGCTCCATCAACACTGCATCTACTGCTACTGTCGTTCAGCCGCCGTTCAACTGCAATCCAACCGCTGTCTCACCTATAGCGTTGCGATTTGAGTCTTGAAA
>JALOOP010000559.1 GCA_025454315.1 Oculatellaceae cyanobacterium Prado106 | reverse complement strand
ATTGAGAGAGCATCTTCAAAGCGCAGGTGTAGCAGATAAAGTAGTTATAGAATTCATCCATATACCAATGTCACTGAAATAACGATCCGAACCGCCCCCCAACCCCCAACTTTGGGGGAGCCGAACCTTCAAAGTCCCCCAAAGTTGGGGGTTGGGGGGCGGTTCGCCGACAAGCTGCGTAAAATACTTCATGATGAATTCCACACACCGATACTGAGAGCGGGTTAGTGTCCTGTAGGTCACCAACATCCAATCTAATAAGAATACTTCTCAAGATATAGGAGTGTGAAATCAAGTAGGCGGATGCACTGTCTCCTAGACGGAATATTTTTGTGAGCTAGACGGAATTTTTGCTTGAGCCGAGACTGAAATGCCTTACTTCCGGGCTTTTGCGGTAGGCTCCCGGTGTGTAGCCAAACTTCTGACAGAAAGCTTTAGTGAAGTAGTTGCGGGCAAACCCAATAGATTGAGCTACCTGAGCCACCGTCATTTCTCCCGTCATGAGCAGTTGTTTAGCGTACTCCAGGCGATAGTGATGCAGATAGTCAAACGCCGTCGTACCAAATACCTGCCGAAATCCTCGCTTCAGGGTACACTCATTCAGTCCCACCTGTCGGGCAAGCTGCGCCAGCGACAGAGGATTTTGCAGCACACTCACCCAACGGACTCGCTGCTTAGCAAAGGTTTGACCCCGCTCACCAGGAGCCATGCCGCTGCCAAAGAGGCTGTAAGGTGTTGCCCGAATCCGGCTTGAAACTTGGTCAGGAAGATAAAAGGTGTATTCCAGCGGATGTTCACGGTCAGAAGAGGAGCCAATGATATCTTCGTGATGTTGGTAATCGGCGATCGCCAACTCTAACCCACCGCGCAACCCGATCGTGCGAATATAACCCTGCCCTAGCCACGAGGGATAGAAATCGGTCGTATCAAAGCAACCTGTCGCAGACTCAGGGGGTTCATCGACCGTGCTGTTATGAACTAATGCCCAGTAGTCATGCTGGGAAAGGGCGATCGCCATTGTGATTCAAAAGGTTTGGATTAATACCATCAGACCTTGATTATGAAATCTTTGCAAATCATTGTCAACAACACTTTGGAAATTTTCTTGAGAGGAAAAAAGCCTGGTCGCCCAAAGCGACCTCTCTTTGTAAAGTGCAGATAGCAAATCAAAACAGCAAGAAAGTAGTGGGATCGCCACAACCATAAGTCGGAACGCACCTATCGGCGGCAGTACAGTCAACCCTGTCACTTTGCAACTGAATGCGGCATGATGGCAATGAATTTACGAACCGGGCTGACTGACGGGATCAAACAGGTTAATGACCTTTTGAGAAATTTTCTTTAGCTTCATTTGAGCATGGGGCAGCGGCGGCATGATGCCCCAGAACTCCTCGGTGGTATCGGTGGCTTGGATCGCGGTGTCGAGTCGCCATTGTTGCCCCTTGAAGTCATGCCCGGAAAGCTCAATGGAGGTGGGGCGGAGTTCTGAGCGATCGCCAACGGGCAGGCGAATTTGCATGAGCAGGGTGTGCCCCTGATAGGTGAAGTTGCGAGTGGGAAAGTGAAAGGCCAGATCAATCGAATGGGGATCATCCAGTTCTCGGCTTTCGTTGTCCTGTAGCCAGGGACTGAGATCCACTTTCATCTGCGGTAGTTCGGCGATCATCAGGTTGGCGATCGCAGCAATTTTACAGACTCGTTCAATACTGGTTGCCTGTTCTGAAGCGTTCACGGCCTTGTCTCCTTGACAACGGTTGGTGTTGCCCCTGATTATAGGACTATTGAGAATAGTTTGCAATAGATAGGGAGGTGGAAGATAATGGTAAATCCTGGGATGGTATGTCGTCCGCCCACTTCCAGGACAGGCAGTAAACCCCGCAAAAGCCACTGTATCTAATCCTCAAACTCCTTAGAAAGGTTAGGATTCGACGATTTGCTGAATATGTCTTCGTAAGAATTAGACATTGGAACAGAGGATAGGGATTATCTTGGATTTTAACTCAAGCAGACCCATAGCATGACTAAAATTGATAGAGCTTCATGATCTACTCGTCGATCGCCGCCGATGATTCACCCAAGCCGTGATCATGGCCAGCCCAAACATGCCCAATAGCGCCAATCCCAACAGCATCCGTCCGCCTTCAAACAGGCCAGCCCCCAAGGCAACGAGTGGGGGCTTGGCGATCGCAATACTCAACACCAGGGCCGACAGAAATCCTGGCCATCGCATTTGGGTTAGCCCCACCGCATAGCAAACAAAATCAAATAGCCCTGTCATCATCAGACCAATGACCAAAAATGGATTGCGCTCCAGATAGTTTTGCCCAAGGGCATCGACTTTGGTCATAAATTTCTGACCGACTAGTTTTTCAACCAGGCTACGGCCATAGCGTTTGGCCAGGAAAAAATTAGCTGCACAGGCCATTAAATCGGCAATCGCAATCACCACCAACCCCTGGACGAAGCCGAACAGCCCGCCTGCTAAAACGGTATAGACAGTCCCCGGTAGCACAGGGATGACAATGCTGGTCAGCCGCAGCAACAGGAGGCTGAGCGGTGCCCAAATCCCCCATTGTGCGACGTTGGCACGGACTTGTTCAATGCCGACCTGGTTGACGAAAGCGATCGCCAAAACCATTAGTAGAACCAGTAACCCAAGTTCTGCAAATTTTGCAATTTTATTGCCCATGTTGAATTTCCCTTATGGCCAATCTGTAGTCTAGCGACTTGTTTAGAATTTTGGGCGTTGCTTAATCTCGGGATGAATCTGTGTGGTAGCTACGCCGCCACAGAGATTCATCCTGCCAATCACCAACCCCGAATTTTGGATAGGGTGAAGGAAAGGAAGAATCCGTTCTACCTTTTCAAGAATCTAAAATGGTTGCGCTCATTCATGAACGTTTGCTTCTTCTGAACTAAGCGATCGCACCATACCACGCTTTACTAACACGTCAAGCAGAGTACAATAAGCTCTATCCACTCTAGAAACACGAGGTCGCTATGCAGTCGGCGCTCCATGTTAGGCGATCTCTGGTAAAGAAAATCCCGGATTTGTTGTGGTATGGCTTCGCCATACCACAACAAATCCGGGATTTTCTTTCTTGGAAAACACCTTACGACTCGGGTATTGCCGGGAAATAAGATTGAGATTGAGATCCCGCCGGGTTCGGAGGGAGAGATGGTCAATGTTTTTGGAGTGTTACCAGAGGCATTGAAAGCTCAGCCAGCGAATGTTTTACACTTGATAGAAGAAGCTCGTCGCCATCGGCTTGGTATGACATCAGAACAAATTGATCATTACTTAAAAGAAGAGAGAGAATCGTGGGATCGTTAGTCATTCCGGACGATAGCCTGATCTGCATCGATACTTCGATCGCCATCTATACCGTTGAACAAGTACCTGTTTATGCAGCGCTCCTAGAACCCCTCTGGGAAAAGTTTGCGGCAGGTGGGTTCGCCTATGTAGTAGTGAGTTACTCCTGTTAGAGTCTCTAGTGCTGCCACTACGAATGGCGAATGAAGATTTAACCCATGCCTACGACCAACTCCTGACTGCCTCTCCGTTTCAACTGATCCCGATTGGTCAAGCGATCCTGAGAATAGCAGCCCAAATTCGAGCCACCACGAATTTGAAAACTCCTGATGCTATCCATGCGGCAACTGCCCTTAGTCAACCTAATGTTCTGTTTCTCACAAACGATCGCCAATTCCGCAACGTGGCCAACCTAGCCGTCATTGTTCTGGATGAAGTGCTAGCCGCTTAAGCAGAAGAACCCAAACATTCGAGTGAATTGAGAAGGCTTGAAATACTGAATTATCAGATCACTATTAATTATCGTTAGCGATCGCCCAACTCATCCCATTTCTATTGCAGTTTCTGATTCAAAACCGTTCTATAGTAAAGGACAGGGTTTTGTAGAGAACAGAATTACA
>JALOOP010000151.1 GCA_025454315.1 Oculatellaceae cyanobacterium Prado106 | reverse complement strand
CAAAATCTCAGGTTTAAATCGACAGGTTGCTATAGAAATAAAGGGTGATACCCCACATCTGTCAGTGGGTTGTTTTAGAATATGGACTTGGAAAATCCATGGCGCTGCTTAATCTACGGATGAATGGATGTGTAGCGGCGCAGCCACCACACATCCATTCATCCCATCCATCACCAACCCCGAAAATCCGTAATGCTGATAATATGGCGGTTTGCTTTGCATGGAGCAACGGCCAATGGCAACGCTAATGATGCGATACACCAAATGCTATATTGCCCTTTTTTCATGCCAAAACCGTAAATCCACGGTTCAAGGTGATCTCAATTTTCAAAGTGACCTCATATTCTCAAAGTGGTCTTCATTTTTAAGGGTCTGGAGGCAAATGGGTGGTACAACAATCACAGGAAGCCAAGCTGTTGAAAATTGGTGAAGTGTCCCTTGGGAGTGGCTTGCCGGTCAAAACCATTCGCTACTACGACGAGATTGGGCTACTGGTGCCCACGGTGGTGCGATCGCCCGCTGGCTACCGCCTGTTTCACCCCCAGATCCTCAACCGTCTCGCCTTCATCCGCCGCGCCCAATCCCTAGGACTCCACCTCAACGAAGTTCAGCAAATTCTCACCGTCCATGACCAGGGTCAGCGCCCCTGCGGGGAAGTCCGCCACCACCTGGAAAGCAAACTCACCGAAGTTCACCAACAAATCGAAGCCCTGGAGACACTAAAAATCGAACTTCAGGGTATTCTCTCCGGTTGGCAGGATCAGCCCTCTAGCGATCGCTTTGAACAGACGATTTGTCCCAATCTTCAGAAGGGGGGAGTGGGGAGTGGGGAGTAGGGAGTGGGGAGTGGGGAGTGGGGAGTAGGGAGTGGATGGGTGACAGGGTGGATGGGTGGATGGGTAAGGGAAGAGGGACACATTCACACTTCAAGAAATTCTTCTTTAAAGAAATTCTTGTACTTAAGAAAAGACATCCATTCAGATATGAGAAATTCCCTCTTGCAGAATTTCTTGTGTTCAAGAGAAAGCCTCCCTTGAAACACCCATCCACCCATCCACCCATCCACCCATCCACCTTTCGCCCCATCAACCCATCAACCCATCAACCCATCCACCTTTCACAGTTCTAATTCAGCCAAACGCACGGAGCACCAGCATGGACGGACTTTTCTCGGGATTAATGACGCTGCTGATTTTTATCCTGGGCGCTTCGGTGGGGAGTTTTTTGAATGTTGTCATTTATCGGATTCCTGCGGGTCTGTCGCTGTTGCATCCACCTTCTCGCTGTCCCCATTGTTTGCATCGCCTGCAACCTCATGACAATGTACCGGTTCTGGGATGGCTCTGGCTGAAGGGGCGTTGTCGATATTGTCGAACGGCGATCGCTCCTCGATATCCCATGGTGGAAGCGACTACGGGTATTTTGTTTGTCCTGGTTTTTTGGTCTTTTGCCCAAGCCTCGGGTTTGGCCTTGACGACCGGGAGTTTGCTGCAAACCGTCAGTAGCTGGGCGTTTGTCAGTTGGCTGCTGGCGCTGGCGCTGATTGACCTGGATACCTTGACCCTGCCCAATTCCCTGACTCAATCGGGGCTGGTGGTAGGTTTAGTATTTCAGGCATTGCTGGGCTGGGCAACGGGAGCGGACTGGGTTGGGGTCGCTCATTCTTTGATGACTGGCATTTTGGGCGCGGTCGTGGGCATTTGGGTGTTTGACTTGATTACGATTTTGGGTTCAGTGGCGTTTGGGCAGACGGCGATGGGCGGTGGGGATGCCAAACTGGCGGCGATGATGGGCGCTTGGTTGGGCTGGAAACTGCTGCTGTTGGCGGGATTTTTGGCCTGTGCGATCGGGGCTTTTGCGGGGGGTGGGGCGATCGCAGTTGGCCTCCTCAATCGTCGTCAACCGATGCCCTTTGGTCCTTTTCTCGCGCTGGGCGCGATCGTCTCCGCTTTCTTGGGCGAAAAGATTCTATCGATTTATGTCCAACTCTTTTTCCCAACGCTCTAACCCTTCTCGCATCAGTGAACTCCAATACAGGCAGTTCTTGGATTGATGAATTGAAGAAGCACACAAAAAAGGACAGTGAGGGTAAGTTCCCTCCTGTCCTTTTTGCTGGTTCTTTTTGCTGGTAAGACTTGCAATTTTGTTCAGCGACTTTATCTAATTCGCGTCTTTATCCGACAGTCGGTTTACCGTTCCTGAAACAGGACTTCGTTTTCTCTAAGAATGATGTCGTAGTGACCGAAGAAATCATGGCCGAGGAGACCCAGCGTTAATTCGGGGCCGGCGATCGCCACCATCACATCATTGACCATCGCCCCCCCTGCTTCCATGGAGGTGACATGCCCCAAGGGAAACGAAACGGCCTGGGCACTAGCGGTGTCTACACTGGTTTGGCCAACGGTCTTCAACCGCAGCGCTGTGGCCATGGGTTGGGTAATCAGCGTACCACTGGCTCCCGTATCCACGATCATTTCGTAGCTTTGGGTGCCGTTAAACATCACCGCAATGACCGGAGTATTGCCCGCACGGCGAACAATGGGCACATGGAATACGCGACGACCGGCTTGAGCCCCGATGATCTGTCCCGGTGGCAGGGTTGTGATGGCGGGGGCAGGAATGGGCGTAACTGGGGGTGTGGTGATCGGCGCAGGTGCCGCAACGGAAGTGGCAACGGGATTGCTGGGTTGGGGGGATTTTGCAAAGCCGGAGGGTTTCGGTTGGCGATCGGCCACTGTCAACACCGGAGTCTCGGGTAAATTGGCTTGTTTCCGAGCAAAGGTGAGGTTGCGCTGATAGTCCAGTAACTTTTGGGCGGCGATGGGATGGTGAGGACTTGCGCCAGGAACGGCGGCCATCAGATCCACGGCTTGCTGCCAGCGATCGGCCACCAAGCGCCAGTCATCTTGCGATCGCGCCGACTGACCAATGGTGTAGGCGCTGGAGGCTCGGTCGATCGCCAAGGCATAGGAGTCAGACGGTTGGGGAATCCCTTGGGGCTGCGTTGCGCCCGATTGCAGTTGGGTAGACTGGGTGCGCTGAGACGCTTGTTTAATCAAAGCACTCTCGCTACAGCCAGCTATAGCTACGGCAAGGACACTCGTCAAGAGCGTCATCTGAAACACAGGTGCAGGAGAATGCTGGAACATTGTGAAGGAATTGTTAAGGTTGCTTCCCCTCAAGCGTTCCCGGAAACCCTAACAGGTGTAACAGCGATATTTCCCGAGAAGCAGACCTCCACATCGGCTCCCGGATCGCGCGATCGCTGCTGATAATCGCCGACATACTGCAAAACCGTCCCCTCCAGTTCATACTTGGCCGGCAAAGGCTGGCTGCAAAGGGGACAAACCATGATTTCTGGCTCTGGGTCGCCCGGAGCCAAATGGGGCAAATTCACATTCCAAAAGCAGCCTGCCTCCAGCGGTTGATTCATCAACTGCTGCAAGACGGTCTGGGTAAGGCGTGTGGCGACTTGCCAATCGATCGCCATTCCCCGCCTGATGTAATGGGAGATGGCTATGCCTGGAATCCGGTGCAGCGCCGCCTCTCGCACTGCCGCCACTGTTCCAGAAATATAGACATCGGCTCCCAAATTGCCTCCGGCGTTGATCCCAGAAAAGACAAACTTTGCCTCTGGACAAAGATGGCTCAGGGCAATGCGCGTGCAGTCTACGGGGGTGCCGTCGATGGCAAACGCTTGGGGCGATCGCTGTTCCATCGCAATCGGTCGATGGGTTGTGACCTGGTGGCTACACCCGGAATGGTGATGCAAGGGTGCCACGATCGTCACCGGGCTGGCCAGATTTTCTAAGGCTTGATGGAGCGATCGCAACCCTGGCGCGTCAATGCCGTCGTCGTTGGTCAAGATAAACATGCGATCGTCGGTAGAGTGAACAATCGATAGAATAACCCGACTAGGGATTGGTGGTGCGCTGAATCGCTTCTTCCACTGCGCCCGATTCTTGGACACAGATGGCATAGAGTTGAACCGAACTTAGACCCGGAAGCGTTTGCTGCACCTGGGGAACCGACATGCCGGGTGCTTCACAGAAGCTGGAAACCACCTGCTGATATTGCTCGGTGGAACCCGTTAGATCGGTCAGGTTATTGGTGGAGTTGATGGTGGGCAGGAGCCGACCGATGATTTGCTCGGTCAAGAGATCGCTGGATTCGGGGGAATCGCTGGGGATGATATTGCGGCGAGAAAGCTCGGTGGCAATGCGCGTGCGGAGAACCTCTTTGACCTGGGGCATGGACAGAATATTGACCAGCATTTCGGGGGACACTCGGCGATCGCCCATCATTGTCGAGCGGAAGCCCAGCAAAACGCTAGCGGCCATCAAATCTGAAATCGTGCTGATGTAGCTGTCATAGCCGATCGCAGGCAGGGCATCGCCGTTGGCACAGAGGAGACTGCCGTTGGACTGTGCCCCCGCCGCAAGGTTGACACCGCCCTTGTCCAAACAGGCGGCTAAGGTGCGACTAATATCAGGCGAGAACATTCCCATTAATCGACGAGCCGCAGGAGAAAGCTCTGCTTGGGGTTCTCCAGCCGTGGGCTGTGCGGGTGTCCCTTCAGCGGCAGGAGCTGGACTCGATGCCGGGGATTCGGCTCGGGCTGACAGCCCTAGACTTAGAAGCGAAATTGAACAAACTAGCCCAAACGAAGCAAAAATCCAGGGAAAACGTTGATTCATAGAAGTTATTGACCGCAAAGCACTTTCCGCATCTTCCGCATATTAGCAGGTAAATCCAATTTCATCGCCTGCTGAATAAAGGGGGTCGGGACTGGAATAGTGGGGGTGGCCTCAACGGAGTAGGTCAGGATGGTTCCGGCACGGTAATCTTCCAGGGTCAGATCCGCTGTGAAGTCTGAAAAACTGCCACGCTCCATGCGAAATTGAATCTGCTGGGTGGTTTCGGAAGGAGCCAACTCAGACACCTTGAGGTAAATTTCAACTTGAATACTCAGCAGGAAAAAGGCTTTGCTGGCAACCTGATAGACAACCTTAGCGCTTTTGGCGGGGTCGCTCCAGCCCGTGACCTCACTGCGGCAGAGGTCGGGGAAGAACTGAATCCAGCGGGGATAGTCGGTGACCTGTGGCCAAACCAGGGAGCGGCTCAGGGGCAGGTACATTTGGGCAGTAACCCCGCCTCCCCAGGCAGAGTGCGATCGCGTCTCGGTCAAGATATCGCCGCGCAGGAGAGCTTCGTGGTGGGGATTGAGGCGATCGCTGAACGCAAGATTCGGATTAAATGGCTCTACCGCTGGATTGTGGACTGGTTTTTGGGCTGGGTTTTGGACTGGATTTTGGACTGGGCTTAGTAAGGTTCTCATGCCGCTCATACGTATCTAAATGACTCCTCATCAACCAACTGACTGAAACCGTCTGACTGACTCGGTGGAAGCACCCTTTGGATTGAGTACCCCAGTTCTTTTCGGTTTGTCTTCTCTCTGTTATGCAATGATGCCGTTATGCAATGATGCCAATTGACCAAGCTATGCCGGGTATGCAGTTTCTTGAGGTGGAACTCCTGTCACGCAGGATTTTGCAGGATACTCCAACGCAGACACTGGGATGCTGCCCTCAACTTCAATCAATACAGCTTCAATTCCGAATAACTAGAGAATCTAAACAACACTAGAGCTAGGTTTTCCCGCTTCATCCTGATTGCCGCCGCCGCCGATCAGAACGTTGAAACGTATAAATGCACACTTCCTTGAAGAAACAGTGTACTGACACTTCTGGGAAAACCGCCACTAGAAAAATGGACAAAACCTCTAAAACGCCCGATTCACCTTTGTCTGTTGTACTCCAAGGCTTCCCCCTGAACCATCTTTCTGAGAACAACCCCCATGAAGATTTGAAGAACTTCAGCCCAAAGTGGAGTCAGTGATTGGTTTATGGTGTAGCAATTAATACTTTTTGGGAGTGGGGAGTGGGGAGTGGGGAGTGGGGAGTGGGGAGGATAATGAGATTTCATTGTTTTCCTTAGTGTTTTCCTTGTTAGTGCCTGCATAGGCGCTCCCGGAAAAATTCGGAGTCTACGTCCATGTTCTGCCCTTTCCCCTTTCCCCTTTCCCCTTTCCCCCCGACTCCCCACTCCCTAAACAAAGATGTCGATCGCCCAGAAGCGTCTTAAAATAGGGGCGATTCCGTCTGATGCTGGGGAGAGATTTGTGAAACGTTCGCCTAACCTTGCGGTCACTATTTTTTTGTATATCGCCGGGATTTTGCTGGTGTTGATGGCCGCTGTGATGTTAATTCAAACATTTGCTAAAGTGAGTGTCCCACCCCAGGCTATTCAGGCACTGGTGCTGCTCGGCATTGGTTCAGGAATTTTGGCCGGAATTAGGAGTCGATAATTTATGATCAAACGTCGTCTTAGACCCTCAACCACGATCGCCTTCACCCTACTGGCGATCGCCCTAGTCATCTATATTCTTCGGGGCGTTGGGCTTGCCACCTTTTTGCCTGGATGGGTCATTGTCCTTCTGTTCATGGTGACGATCGGCGCATTTATATTCAGCGCCATCCAGGGAACTCGCCGCTAGAGCATGGCTAGACCGTGCCCCCAAACTGATCTCAAACTGGCCTTATTGCCATCGACATCGTGATCGACGTGATCGGCAACGTGGTTCCAATCACTTGAAATTTCCCGCCCCCTCCTCCACTTGCTCTTGAAAGACTTTTGAAAGACTCTAAGACCAGCGCCATCATGATTGTGACCCTCCCCGAAATCGAACAATACCGCGCCGAGTTAGCCGATGACCCGATCGCCCTCCGCTCTCTGGAAATGCTAGAGGACTGCGAAGGCGACCTGGAAGATGCCGCCATTGCCCTCGCCCTCCAAGTCGGCCAAGAACCCGACCAATCGGAGCGCTGGCTAGAAGGCTTGGCCAAACGCTGGCGCGTCTCGTTGTGCGAAACCGAAATCCAAACGGCTCTGAGCCAGGGTTCCATTGCAGCAGCCGTGCGATCGCTCTCCACCGACACCATGCTCCCCTCCCTCCTCGCCGTCCCCGTCGTCCTATTTGCCGTCAAATCAGGCATAGATCCTTTTTGTAGACCACTTCAGGAGAAGCTGTAGGCAAGGAATGAGATGGGCGAAAGGGAAAAGGAAAAAGGGGGGACATCGAAACAGTCCCAGAGTTTTTTCCCCGAAATCACAACGGAATTTCGCCTTTCCCCCTTCGCCCTTCTCCTTTCGCCTTTCCCCTTTCCCCCTACTCCCTACTCCCCACTCCCTACTCCCCCTCCCCCATGAACGCTGACCTCAAACGTGCCCATGTTCTCATCTCTGGCAAGGTACAGGGTGTTGGCTATCGCGCCTCGACCTGGGATATGGCTCAGTTGCTGCATCTCAATGGCTGGGTGCGGAACTTGCGCGATGGTCGGGTGGAGGCGGTCTTTGAAGGGGCTGGCGATCGCATCGAAGAGATTATCCGCTGGTGCCACCAGGGGCCGCCCGTGGCTCAGGTGAAGCAGGTCGAGGTGGAATACGAAAATCCAGAAGGCATCAAAGGCTTTGAAGTTGAACGCACTCGATGAATAGTGCAGCAGCAATTCAGCGCTCAAAACTTAGTGCTCAAAACCGAGTGAGGCTCAACAAAAAGCAACAAATAAAAAAGACCAAAGCCAAACCACAAAGCGGCACCATCCCGTAAATTAAGAAGGTGCTGCCGCCTTAGCATAAAAACCGGGCAACCTATACAGGTCTTTCTAAAGACGGCACCTTATGGAACCTTAACTTTGATTTAGCCGACAAGGGAGGGAGTAGGGAGTGGGGAGTGGGGAGTAGGGGGGGACATTAACAGACATTGACAGGTTAGTGACAGGTCAATGTGTGATGTCGTGGCGTTTGCCCTGATTCTTTCCCTTGATTCTTGCCCTGGCTCTCTTCCCAGATCTCTTCGCAGTTCTTCCTTCTGCCCCCACTCTCTACTCCCCACTCCCCACTCCCCACTCCCCACTCCCCCGCTCTATGATGGACTCCTCTCCCCCTCCCGCCGCTACCCCCGCTCAGGTGCGTCAGACTCGTCAGCAGTTTGTCAACCCAGAAGATTATTTGTCCTATGAGTTGGGCAAGGCGGTGCGGGAGTTGCCGCCGCTCTATACGCGGCTGTTGGCCTTGAGCTTGACGGGGATTGTTTTTGGGACGCTGACCTGGGCGCATCTTAGTAAGGTGGATGAGGTGGCGGTGGCTCAGGGCGAGTTGATTCCTGCGGCGCAGGTTCGGCCTGTGCGGGCGCTGGAGGGGGGCGTGATTAGCGAGATTAGGGTGAAAGAGGGCGATCGCGTCAAAAAAGGGGATGTGCTGATTGTCCAAGACCCGACCCAATCAGAAGCTGAACTAAACCGCTTGAAGCAAAATGCCAACCTGGTTCGTCAAGATGTTGCCCGGTTAGAAGCCGAAAATCAAGGACGCACCAGCACCGGATCGGCCATCCAAGATCAATTGCTGGCCTCTCGGTTGCGTGAGTTTGATACCCGGCAGGCGGCTGCCACAGCCGATGCTCAGCGACAGTTAGCGGCGATCGCCGAAGCCCGTGCCCGACTCGTCCGCCTCCAAGAAAACCTGGTCAATGCCAAATCTACCCTGGCCAATGCCCAAGAACGAGAGGAGAGCCTCCGCAACCTAGTCGAGCGAGAAGGCGCAGTGCCCCGGTTCGACTATCTGCAAGCTAAAGACCAACTCACTCAGGCTGAAGATCAAATTAGTTCGCTTCAGCAGGAAATTGTCGGACAGCAGCAGTCGATTCAGCAGGCCGAACAAGCCTACGAAGCCGCCCAACAATCGGCCAATCGTCTTGGGTCAGAACGCCAAAGTGAAATCTTGACCCAACTCAACCAACGCCAGCAAGAACTAACCGAGCTACAGGGACAACTGAAGCAGGCCGAAGTCCGGGCACAGGGACAAACGATCGTGGCTCCCATCGCGGGCAAAATCTACAACATCCAAACCACAATGGCGGAGCGCACCATCGAACCGGGAGAAGACCTGCTGTCGATCCTGCCGGATGGCCAAACGCTGCTGGTTCAGGTCAAGGTCCTTAACCGCGATATTGGCTTTATCCGAGAAGGGATGCGCGCCAAAATCAAAATTGCGACTTTCCCCTTCCAGGAATTTGGCACGATTGACGGCACGGTGGAGCAACTTAGCCCCAATGCCACTATGGAAAAGGATTTAGGGCTGGTCTATACCGCTCAAGTCAGGCTGGCCAAGAAAGGCGTGATGGTTCACGGTAAGGAAATTGAACTGGTGCCGGGGATGGCGGCGACGGCTGAAATTGTGACTCGTCAACGCACAGTCTTAACGTTCCTACTAGAGCCGATTACCCGCCGCTTTGACGAGGCATTCTCAACACGCTAAACCTGAAATCGCAGTTCAAGGAATAGGGCTGCATCTTAGAGATCACCTTATAACGATAAAACTTTTCCTCTGAGTCCGGCAGGCATCGGCAGTTGATAGCGAGATAGGAGCGTGGGCACAATGTCGTAGAGTTGTGCCTCGTGGAGTTGCTGCCCTTGGCCAGGTTGCTGTGGATCGTGGAAGATCATCAGGCCGTATTGGGCATGGTTGGCATCATCGGGGCCTGTGTCATTGTCGGTGGTGTATATCGGATTGCCGCCTACGGTGCCGACCGATCGCCAGCCCAAGTCGCCAAAGTAGACAATTAAATCTGGCGCAATTCCTCGAACTTTTTGATAGATTTGCTGGGGTTTGAAGACTCGGGTGCCGAGGGGTTGACCATCGGGTGCGGGGATAGCGGCGAGTTGTTCTGCAAGCTGCGATCGCACAGTCTCATACTCAGCCAATGGAATTTGACCCTGCGGTTCCCGCCCTTGCACATTCAAAAAGACTCGTCCATAGTAGCCGCCTGCACCCCAGGCGATCGTTTGGTTCCAATCGACCGCTAGCTGATCTAACGGGGTTGGGATTTGTGGGTATTGCTGAAGCTTTAAATAGTGATTTTGGATCAACCATTCATTGAGACAAATGCCACCCATCAAGGGACGCGCACCGTGATCCGACACCACCAGAACAGCCGTTTGATCGTCACACTGAGAGAGCAATTGTCCGACTCGCTGATCGATATGACAGTAGTAGTCATGGATGGCATTGCGGTAGGGCGAATCTGGATCATGCTGGGGATGGCGATCGTCCATGGCTTTCCAGAAGGAGTGATGAATGCGATCGACCCCCATATCCACCAGCATCAAAAAATCGGGATGTTCCTGTTCCCAAAGTTTTTCGGCTAGTGTAAATCGTTGATCGCAGAGGGTGTAAATATTGCGAAGAATGCGTTCCTTTTCCTCGGAACGAAAATGAGGCACATCCAGCATGAAATCGGGTAGCCAGTCGGTGATTTGGTCGGCGAGTTCCGGCGGGTGCGTATGCGGCACTTCCCGGTTGGGGGTGAGAAAGCAGGAGACGAGGGAACCGTTCACCGAGGGCGGTGGGGAAGTGCCAGGAACGCTGATGACCACGACTTTCCAGCCTGCCTCTCCCATCCAATCCCACAGGCGTGGCACCCGAACGGCGCGACCGTCGGAGATGGTTAGATTGCGGTAGGTGCGATCGCCCCGATTGCGAAACCCATAGATTCCAAGTTCTCCCGGATCGCGTCCGCTCATCATGCAACTCCAGGCGGGGACGGTGATGGCAGGAATGCTGCTCTCCAGTCGTCCATAGCTGCCGTTGGCCATGAGTCGGGACAGGTTGGGCAGGTCTGGTCGCCATCGGTCAAAGACCAGCGAAGGCTCCATGCAGTCTAGACCAATGATGATCAGTTTGGGGGAGGGGGGCATAGAAAATAGAAATTGGAGAGAAATTGGAGGGGTTAGGTCTTTTTGAGGCGGGGCTGGGAGTGCCGTCGAAACAAGACAGCCCCCGATAGGAGAACCGCAATGAGACACAGAATATGGACGACATTGAACGGCGTGCCGAAGAAGAACCAGGAGTCGGTTCGGAAAAATTCCAAAAAGAAGCGTCCCAGGGGATACCACAGGAGATAGAGCAGCAGGATATCGCCGTCTTGCAGTTGGGCTTTGAAGCGGCGGGAAATCCAAAACAAAAGTCCGAATCCCACCAGATTCCAAACGGACTCGTAGAGAAACAAGGGGTGAAATCGGACGGTTTCGGGATAGGCGGTGAGATCCTGGTAGGGCGCTACGCGATGGGCTGGGTCAATTCGCAGTCCCCAGGGTAGTGTGGTAGGGGGGCCGTAGAGTTCCTGGTTGATGAAATTGCCGAGGCGGCCAATGGTCTGGGAGAGGAGGAGGGGGAGGGCGATCGCATCCAAAAACACCAGGGTCGGCAGACGACGGCTATAGGTGTAGAGGTAGAGAACCAGCCCACCCACGATCAATCCGCCAAAGATATGTAAGCCGCCACCCCAGACCTGCAAAATAGTCCAGGGATTGCTCAAGTAGTAGCCCAGCCCGGATGCGCCACGGGGAGATTGGATAAAGACATAGTACAGACGGGCACCGATAAACCCAGGAATCAACACCCAGAGCAGCAAATCCCAGAAATCATCGGCTTTTTGTCCGCGTCGGACGACTTCGTGGCAGGCCATTTGGGCGGCGATAAATACGGCGATCGCCATCAACAGGCCATACCAGCGCAGCGCCAGGGGGCCAAACTGAAAAATGATTGGTTCAACAGGCGGATACATGGTGGGGTTAGTCCTCTAGGTAGCCCAGATCATGCAAACGACGACGCAACTCTGGATCGTCAAAGCCAGGAACCCGTTCTTCCCTGACCAGGGGACTGGCCTGCCCCGCGAACCATTGCAGACATTCCTGAAGCATTTCGACATTTTCAGGAAAGATTTCGCTCAGATTTAATTGCTCATTGGGGTCGTTGCGAAAGTCGTATAGCTCTAATCGTTGGGTGGATGGTTGGAGTGCATCGGGCGTTGCAGGCTGAGCCGGGTCATAGCCCGTTTCAATCAGCTTGTGGCTGCCGATCCAGACTGCACGACGGGGTTGATCACAAGCGTGGCTCTGCACCAACTCGGGCTGACGCTTCTGAAGCAAATTCAAGACATTTTGGGGCGGAACCGCTTCCGCAAAGACCTGACGGGTGGCCAGATCGCTGGACTGGGGTTGGCTGAGGCTGAGCGATCGCTCCTGATCATCGGCCAATCCAGCCGCCGCCAGTACCGTATGAAATACACATCGAGTCGAAACCACATCCTGCCGCTGGCTACCCCTTGGAAATTGCTCCGCAGGATCACGGATAATCAGGGGCACATTCACTAACTCGTTATACAACGAAATCGAGTGCCCAATAAATTGTTTTTCACCCAAATGTTCACCGTGATCCGAGCAGATGACCACGAGGGTGCGATCGAGTGCGCCACTCTCCTGAAGCTGCTGCAAAAATGCGCCGACCTGCTCATCCTGATGCGCCACTTCCGCGTCATACATGCCGTCCAGGGTCGCTTGCTGCGATTCTGACAGGGTGCCTGCCAGGGGAGCCAACCAGCCGTATACATCGCCATTGAACTGTCGCAGGTAGCGCTGAGCCGATTTGTCCTGCAAAACATGGGGGGCAAATTGTTCTACATAACGTCGAGGGGGATGGTAGGGCATGTGGGTGCCCATCAGGTTAATAAAGGCAAAGATGGGCTGATTGTCCGCCACGCCTGAACGATGAATTAGCAGGTTGGCGGCATCTTGCAGAGATTTGACCGTATTGCCTTTGAAACTCAGAGCCGTCTGCCAAATTGGCACCATGAACGGCGAAAAGGAAAAGGCCAACAGCGCGTCCGATCGCGCAAAGGCATCCTGGACTTGATTCAGCAGGTGCGCCAGAAATCGCTTAAAGCCTTGTCGATAGCGATCGAGCCATCCCGAAGGCACTCCGGCTTGATTGGGACGCGAGGTCAGCAGTCCGCTGTAGTTCAAAAAGCTATAGAACCCGCGTCGTAGTCCGTTATTAATCACACCAACGAGCGGATTGTTGCAGAATCCAGCCGTGTAATAGCCGCCTGTGCTGAGTCGTTCCGCCAGGGTCGGAAGCGTCGAGGGAATGGCGGAATAGGACTGAAGCACCTGATGGCTCGAAGGATAAACCCCGGTAAACATGGAGACATGGGAGGGGACAGTCCATTGGGCAGGGGCGATCGCATTGGTGAATAAAGTCGCGTCTGCCGCAAACCGATCGAGATGGGGCGAGGTGGCCTTGGGATAGCCGTAGCAAGAGAGGCGATCGCTCCGCTGCGTATCCAGCACAAGAAAAAGGATGTCGGGTCGCTGCATGGGCTGAGTTTCCGTATGTAGCCGATCCCTTTGATCTGTAACACTGAACAATTCTTTATGGTTTAAGACCAGTCTAAGAATAGATTAGGCTTCCTTAAAGCCATAGCGGTTTTACAGGAGACGGGAGGCAAGCGTCGCCTGCCTCCCGTCTCTTGTAAAACCGCTTCATGGAAGCTGCGCTAGTCAGGACTCATGGTTTTTAGAGAGAGGCTATCGGGCACAAAGTCGGGCACATGGTGCAGGAGGGAGTCGGCGATCGCATCCGGCTTCATGCCATGAGCGGGGACGGGCTGGGGGGATTGGTGCAGACAGATGAGTTGAGCCAGCATCTTTTTGAGTTGGGTGCGGGGCACAATCACATCGACAAAGCCGTGGGAGAGCAGATATTCGGAGGTTTGGAAGTCGTCGGGGAGTTTTTCGCGGAGGGTTTGTTCCACAACGCGCCGTCCGGCAAAACCGATGGTGGCTTTGGGTTCGGCTACGATGATATCGCCCAGCATGGCAAAGCTAGCGGTAACGCCGCCTGTGGTGGGGTGGGTTAGAACGGGGATATACAATAACCCCTCTTCTCGGTGCCGCTCTAAAGCGCCCGAAATCTTGGCCATTTGCATCAGGCTCAACATACCTTCTTGCATCCGTGCGCCGCCCGAGGCACAGACAATGATGACGGGGTAACGCTCTTGGGTAGCTTGTTCAATCATCCGCGTCAGCCGTTCGCCCACGACCGAACCCATGCTGCCGCCCATGAAGCGGAAATCCATAACGCCTAGGCCAATGGGGAGTCCTTCGAGTTGCCCCAGTCCCGTTTTGACGGCATCGACTAGACCCGTTTTGTCTTGGGTGTCTCGGATGCGATCGCCGTAGGCT
>JALOOP010000150.1 GCA_025454315.1 Oculatellaceae cyanobacterium Prado106 | reverse complement strand
AATCAAAGAAAGAGAAGGAGGCAGAATATTCTGCCTCCTTCTCTTTCTTTGATTCTTTTTTTGAAATTATGAAACTCGTAGAAAACTGGCCTAATAATCCGTTTCTTCCTCGTACTCTACGACCCGTTTCCGCTCTGGAATATCGACCACGGGAGCGCGGTAGGGCTTGGGATTTTCATCGTCTGCCCAGAGATCCTTTTCGGTGTCTGTCTCGGGGTTAACAGGGGCAGACTCGGGCGCAGAGTACTGATCCTGGATAATTTCATAGTCTACATCTTCGTACTCATCAGCAATGCTGTCGCCGCCCCAGTTGCCGCGTTCTTCTTCGTAGGGGGGCGGGGCTGCTTGGCGCAGAGGTTCGCGCATTTGGCGACGGGCGGGTTGGGCTTCGCTCCAGTTGTCCTCGTCCCAGGTTTCTTGGGCGATCGGTGGACGAGCCTGGATCGGCTCCACTGGGACTCGGGTGCCCGAGGGCAGTTGGTTTTGGGTGGAAGCCGGACGAGGATAGGCCGATTCGTCGTCTTTTTCCCAGGGGGATTTGCCGATGCCAATGCGCTCCAAGAGGCCAACTGAGAGCTGGTTGAGCTTTTCTTCGGCTCCTTCAAAGACAATCAGGCGATCGGGGCCACTGCTTACGACCTCATCCATCGACAGTTCGTAGGTGCTGATAAGCTGGTCGGGGATTTGGGGGAGGCCAAAGGAGGCGATCGTAATGGTTTCCACCTTGCCAGTGGCGGGGCTGAACTTGAAGCCGCGTACTTTGCCCAGCAGATTGCCCGTCTCGGTGATGACTTCACTATTAATCAGGCTGCTGTAGGCTTCTTCGTCAAAGGACTCTTCAATCACTGAGTCCGTATCGACGAGGATAACATCGCCGATTTGGCGGATATTGCTGAGGAGCATGGTCTGCTGAATGTTGGAGAGAACACCCGATAGAACATTTTCGCGCAGTCCAAAGGCAATGACCTCTCGCTGGTCTACATCAACCCAGAGTTGGCTGACGACGCCAAGACGCTTGCCCGTGTCACGGGTGATAATTTGGGTACCAATGATATCGGAGCGTTGGTAGGAGGGTTCAGATGTCATGTTCGAGTCCTAAAATTCGAGTCCTAAAATCTCGAAGCGGATAAGTCGCTAAAGAGTCCAGCGGCGTGATCACGATCTAAGCTACTGATCAAATCTAAGCTTCTGACCAAGCTGATAGATCTGACCAAGCTAATAGATGGATTAAACCGATGGATGCATACTAGCAGAATTTTTTTAGCCTTTTGCGTAGATTCATAAAGCCACAGCCCTACGGATGCTGAGCCTCTATACCCCTGGACTGAAACTAGGCCAGGAGGGATTGAAATTACCAAGCATTATACCGATGCACTTTGAGGTTGCAAGCTCAGTCCTAAAACTTGAGTATAGGCTCCGCGTGCCTGGGTCACCCCAATCGTGCGCTCAGCAGATTCAATCATGGGACGGCGCAAACTGACCACAATAAATTGAGCTTGTTGAGCTTGATGCTTAATCATTTTAGCTAATCGTTCTACGTTTGCCCCATCCAGGAACATATCTACCTCGTCAAAGGCATAGAAAGGCGAGGGGCGATAGCGCTGCAGGGCAAAGATAAAACTGAGGGCAGTCAAGGATTTTTCACCCCCAGACATGGAGGCGAGACGACGCACGGGCTTGCCCTTGGGATGCGCCACCAGGTTGAGGCCGCTGCCAAAGGGATCTTGAGGGTCATCGAGTTGCAGATAGCCATCCCCATCGGAGAGGGTCGCGAAGATGCTCTGGAAGTTTTGGTTGACGGCATCGAAGGCTTCTTTGAAGGCTTTTTGTCGAAGGGTGGTGAAGTTTTCGATGCGGAGCAGGAGTTCGGTGCGCTCTTCATCAAGGGTGGCCAGCTTTTGGCTGAGTTCTTCGAGACGGGCTTGGGTGCGATCGTATTCTTCCAAGGCCAGCATGTTGACGGGTTCCATGGCCTGGAGTCGTTTTTGTAGCGATCGCAACTCCTGCTGCAACTGCTCTAGACCCAAGGTTTCAGGAATTTCGGGGAGCGGGTCGGGCAACTCGGCGCGTTTTTCTTCAAGCTGAGCCTGAAGAGTGGTCAGTTCTTCCCTTCGGGCTTGCTGGGTTTCGACGAGCTTTTGCTGCTGCCAGGTGATTTGCTGCTGCTGGGTTTGCTGTTCGCGCAGTTGTCGTTCGGCGCGATCGCGCTGTTGTTTCTCGGCGGCCAGGGTTTGCTCCAGGGCGGCCAAAGCGGTTTTGACCTGGGCAATTTCGTTGACCAAAGCGGTTTGTTGGCCGCTCAGGGTGGCTTGCTGGGTCATTTGGGTGGTCTGCTGCGCCCGGTTTTCCTGGAGGCGCTGTTGCAGTTGCTCGGTTTTGCCCTGGAGGCGCTGCCGCTGGTTGTCCAGGCTGGTTAGGCGCTGTTCGGCGGATTGGAGGGCGAGTTGGCGATCGCTCAGTTCCGTTTCCAACTGCCGGATGCCCGCCTGGATTTGCTGCCATTCACTATGGGCGTGGGTTTCTTCCAGCGTCGCCAAGGTCTGGCGCTGCTGCTGTAAGTCCGCTTCTTGCAGCGGCAGGTCTTGCTCCAGGGTGTGGAGCCGATCCTGGGCAGTGGTCAGTTCTTGGGTGTTCTGCGAAAGCTGGGCGCGGATCTGGCCTTCTTGGGTGACTAGGGTAGCCAGTTGGTTTTGCAGTTGTTCGGCCTGGAGTTGCAGTTCCCGAGTGTGCTGGCGACCTTCGATCTGGGCTTGGCTGCATTCCTTGACACGGGTGACGGCTTGGGCGATCGTCTCTTGCATCCGGCTCAGCATCCGGTCGATTTCCTGGAGGCGATCGCGCAATGCTACCGCTTCGGCAGATTCTGCGGGTTCGACCCGGCCAAAGTGCAGTGAACCGTGACGCGACGAACTGCCCCCGGTCATGGCACCGCTGCTTTCAAGCAGTTCCCCTTCTAGGGTGACAATCCGATAAGACCCCATCTCACGACGGGCGGCTTGCAGGGTGGAGAAGACGACGGTGCTGCCAAAGACATAGGCAAAGACTTCTTGATAGCGATCGTCACACTCAATCAAGTTGCAGGCGTAATCGATGAAGCCTTCGGGACGGTGGCGGGTGGGGGTAAACTGGGGCGCTCGGATTTTGTTGAGGGGCAGGAAGGTGGCTCGGCCTGCCCGTTTTTGCTTGAGGATTTCGATGCCTTTGGCGGCCACTCCGTCATCATCCACGACAAGGTGCGCCAATCTGGCACCTGCTGCAATTTCTAGCGCCAGTTGATATTGGGGTTCTACCCGACCCAGTTGTGCCACCAGACCACAGATGCCCGAGAGCTTGGCGCGGCTGAGGACTTCAATGATGCCCGTTCCTTGGGTTTCCTGGATGGCTTGAGCCTGGGCTTCGAGTTTGTCGAGCTGGCGCTGTTTGTCCCGTTGCTCCTGGATCAGGCGTTCCTGGGTTTCCTGGTGGACTTTGAGTTCTTGCTCAGCCTGGGTGAGGGCTTTTTGGGCGGCGGATTCGGCTTGCTTTTGGGCTTGCTGGAGCGCGTCTTGGCCTTGGGTTTGCTGGGCTTGCTTCTCAGCAATTTCAGTTGCTAAGGCGGTTAAGGACTCGTTTTGCTCCTGGATTTTCTGCCGCAACTGTTCGACCCGTTCTTGCAACCGGGCTTGTTCGGTGCGCTGGGGTTCTAGGGTCTGTTGCAGGGCTTCGATTTGGCGACGGAGGGCGGTTTGCTCTTGAATCCAGGCATCGGAGGCAGCGGCGATCGCCGTCGAGTTTTCCCGGCTTTGCTCTAGCGCCTGCTGGGCGGCATCTCTGGCCTGCCGGAGCGTCGCTAATTCCTGCTGCTCTAGATGCTGCTGCTCCTGGGTTAATCGTTCGCTCTGCTGAAGCTGCTCTTGAATTTCCCGCTGGGTGCGTTCAATGCTGGCTTCGGTTTCTTGCTTAGCGTTGATCAGATCCTGCTCTTGCCGCTGCAACTGACGGAGTTCGGCTTCGCGGGTGGCGAGGGTGGACTGGAGGGCAAGCTGTTCGTCTTCGCCCAGGGCTTTGACATGGGCGTTGAGGCGTTCCAGTTCGGTGGTGGACTGCTGGATTTGGGTGGTGAGGGCGGTGAGTTGTTCGGTGAACTGGGTGTGTTCGCGATCGCCCGCTTCAATCTGCTGTCGAATTTGCTGCGCCTGCCGTTCTTGGGCACGCCAGACGAGAATGGACTCCCATTGGCTCTTGTTTTCCAGTTCGGCGCGAAGTCTCTGGTATTTTTCGGCTTTGATCCGGTCTTGGGCGAGGCGATCGCGCTGGGCAATCAACTCTCGCTCGACGATGCGAAATTTTTCTTCTCGCTCTTTGACTTCATCGAGTTTGCCTTTGGCTTGGCCGATTTTGCGATCGAACGCGCCCACGCCAGCCAACTCGTCGATGATCTCTCGACGTTCGCGAGGGTTCATGGAGATGATGCTGGTCACGTCCCCTTGTAGGACGACGTTGTAGCCTTCGGGGTAGATGCGAAGCTTGTGCAGTTGCTCGTGTAGCTCGGTCAGGGTACAGGACACCCCGTTCATGGCGTAGCTGGAGGTGTAGGCACCCTGCTGAGTGACGCGGAGTTTGCGGGTGACGATCCACTCGGTCATCGGCACCAAGGGCACTACGTTGGAAGATTCGGAGTGGCCGTTTTGGGACACGAGTACAGAACCGTTTTGGGGGGAGTCAGCAGCATCCGGGGCTGAGGGGGGAACCTCCTCTGTTTCTGTTTCTGCGTCTGAATCTGAGTGCGACTCTAAATCTGTTTCTGAACCCGTTTCTGAATCATCCGCTTCTGACAGCAGCAGGGCTTCACCCAGCGCATCACCATCGGCTGCCGCGTTAGTCTCGTTTCGCACGCCTTTGTCGTTGACTTCATCTCTGCGCCAATCTTCTTCGTCCAGGGCAAAGGTAACCGTGACACTGGCTTCGACGACGGTGCGGTTACGGCTGGCCTGTGCCTGGTTGACCAGATCGGGTAAGCGCTCTGCCCGCATCCCCTTGGAACTGGATAGCCCCAGACAAAACAGTAGCGCATCCAAAATATTGGACTTGCCAGACCCATTGGGGCCAGAAATGACCGTGAACCCTGGCAGCAACGGAACGCCCGTAGTGCCGCCAAAGGATTTGAAGTTAGTGAGTTCAACGCGCTTGATATACACTCGGTTTGGACTCGTGTGAATTTAGTACAAAGATACTGTGAGCTTTTCGGTTTTGCAACCAATTTTGCAAGAATTTTCTGAAAAGTTTTGGGAATGGGGATAATTCTTCAACTTAGAGGCTCTGCCACCACGTCGCTGGAGGGCTTTTGGCCTCCAATTCGGGTTGATCAACTCCCCATAACTTTTAGTGCCGTCAGGTTCACCCCGGAATCATATCGGTAAATTTTAAATTCGGCATGGAATTTTAGTTCCGATTTACACAAAATGGCAATTTTATTTTGGGCAAAGTTGCTCAATCTATGGCCGGAACTTGAGATTGGCAGGGTGCGATCGCCCTCCCACCCCTTAGCACATTGTCTAAAAACCCCAACCACAGGGATTTCTGCTAAGTGGCGATCGCTCCTGGAATTGGCATCTTTTCAAATACGATGCGCGATCGCAAATCTTAGCAGTAGAACAATTTTTAGTAATGGCTGAGAACCCTTTTCCCAAATCGCTAGGAGGATAAGGAACTCTTTCTTTAAGGAGTTTCTTGGCGGGTGATTCTTAAATATTTGGGCTTGAAGATTTGGGGACGCTGTGGCGATCGCGCCCCCTGGTCAAGGTCAATCATTCAAGCCATCCTAGAGCCATTCCCCGATTCAGTTGGAAAATTCAAAGAGTCCGCAATTTGGAGTTGTATCCGAGATGACGCTGCTGATTTTAATCTTGAGAGATTCATTGAGTGCTTGCTGAATTTGCTGGACTTCTGCGATCGAGAAACCTGTCGCATGAGCAATGACCTCAACGGGCAAGCCTTCTCGGAGACAATTGATCGCGATTTCTCTCTGCTTGTTGGCTGCTCCAATGCTCTCTCCTCTGGCTTCTCCTCTGGCTCGTCCTCTGGCTTCTCCAATTTGCACGCCTTCTTGCCAAATAGACTGGTAGATGACAGATTCCCACAAAACTTCATCCGGCATAACTAGCACCTCGCGGGTTAGGGTTCGTTTTGGAGGGATTCGCTGATTTGTTGCTGAAGTTGGTGAACTTCCTCAATCGAGAAACCTGTGACTTGGGCGATCGCTTCTATGGGATAGCCTCGCTGAAGAAGGTTTATGGCTATTTCTCTCTGCTTCCTTGCTGCTCAATGCTCTCTCCTTCTTGAATAGCTTCTCGCCAAATCGATGGGTAGACAACGGATTCCCACAGGATTTCATCTTGCATAGATTGGGAGTATCTCTCAGATCAGGGTTTGCTCTGTGGGGATTCGCTAAGTTGCTGCTGGAGTTGTTGGATTTCTGCGATCGATAAACCTGTTATCTGGGCGATTGCTTCTAGGGCATCGCCTCTCTGGAGGCAATTCATCGCTATTTCTCTCTGCTTTTTAACTTCTCCCCTAGCTTCTCCGATTTCTTCGCCTTCTCGCCGAATTGACCGATAAATCACAGACTCTTGCATAATGTCTTTCCTCACTAGACGATAAATGACTTCTTCTTCTAATTTTAGGCCAGCCAGAATGCCTGAAGCCGCTAACAAGTTTGCTTGGGTTTCTGAGTCTTCGATTTGTTCTAAGCGTTGAGTGGCTTGGCGGAGGGTGTCTTCGGCATCCTCGCTTTGACCTAGAACGGCCAGGGGAATGAGTCCTGGAAATTGCAGTAAGAGGGATGCGGGTTGCTCCCACAGACGAATGACATCGAATTCATGATGAGTGCGATCCATTTCAAAGCGAGTTTGGTAAGCCAACTCGGATTCGGTTTGCTTCAGGTAAATGACGATTTGCCGGACGGATTTGGTGGGATCTCGGCGGTAGAGGCGAACCCGGTAATCTAGGGAGCGAAAGGGGATGTTGGGATTTGGCAGGGTTTGGAATTCTCCATGAAGTATAGTGTCCTCGGATTCCATGAAGATCAGGGCATCGGCGAGGATGGGGTCGAGGAGGAGTTCTGAGGGTTGGATGGTGGTCAAAGGTACGGATTTGCCGAGGAGCCAGGTGGCGAAGTCGGCGGAGAAGTTTTCGGCGAGGAATCTACAGGTGTTGTCATACATGAGTATGAACGTACCATTCAATGCAAGATTTTCAAGCTTTATGTCTGTTTGTGTCAAGTCAGTGCTGAGTACTGAGTACTCCCAATCTCTCAGGCATGAGCAGTTTTAGGGCACACCTTTAATCAATGATGCTGAGTCCTGCGGCCTTAACGTAGAATTTCAGAGCTGTCTGAATATAAGGATCTCTTGGAGTGCCCTGGAGTTTGATAAGCAGTTCTACAGTGTCTTCTTCATCCTCAAGTCTGATTTGGTAGATTGCAGCGCCTTCTAGGATGTAGTCGTAAAACACGCACCAATCCTGGAAGAGTGCTTCTGGAGTGAAAACATTCTGGGCAACTGCTGTCGGCATTCTAGAGAAGGCAAGATTGCGATCGCTATTCACCACAAACAGCCTCGCAACAACTTCTTGCGTATTAGCCGCAATTCTCATGATTCGATAGTTACAGGTTTAGGTCGCGCAGGTCTCAAACTAGAATTTTCCCTTCTCCCCCAGACTCCAAACGCCTCTCTATAATGAGAGAATCTCACCAAACCCCCGAGCCTCCCAAAAGGCATCCTCATAAATCCATAGCACTACAGAGCATCTGACGGAACTCAGTTGACCATCCAGGCGAAAGGGAGACATCCAGCGCTTCCGAGATTGTTTTATGGAGGAGATAGGCAATATCTATGTCTTAGCCAGCGTTTTGGTCAAAGTCCTGGTTCGATAACACATCAACGACAACCCTTTCGCCTTTCGCCTTTCCCCTTTCGCCAACTCCCCACAAAAAAACAGTTCCGATCAAGTGATTAATTGATAAGTATTGTTACCTGTCGGTGATATGATTTCTTTTGGGTCAGCAATGATCCAGCCAACCCTCTGGACTCTGTTCTAATTAACCGTGAACTCGCCAGAAAATTCCATCCAACCCGCCCAAGCCGAAGCATCTACCCCCTCGGGTGGAGCCGAAAATGAACTGCTGCCCGAGCCAAATGCTTCCATGCAGGAATTTTATCAGCTTCAGCAAGACCTCTTGAAGGTGTCGCTGCTCCTGACTGCGATTATCTTTGTCTCAGTCTGGATTTTCTACTCCCTCAACATCGCGCTGAATTACCTGATAGGTGCGTGCACAGGTGTGGTTTACTTAAAAATGTTGGCTAGAAACGTTGAGCAGCTTGGAAGACAGAAAAAGCGAATCGGGAAGACACAACTTGCCGTTTTTATTGGGTTGATTATACTGGCATCCCAATGGAACCAGTTGCAAATCCTTCCTATTTTTTTAGGATTCCTGACTTACAAGGCCGCCATCATCGTTTACATGTTTCGGACTCTAGACCTTCCGAGTTCATCGAATTAGATCGAGATCAAGTTCGATTGAATGACGGGTCTACGGGTTTGAGATGCCTTGTGTCCACATCTCCTGGACAGGTTCTTGAATGCACATGCTAAATTTTCTGGACACTTTTACAGCTTTTCCACTCGCTGAACTTGAAGTGGGCAAGCACTTCTACTGGGAAATCGGCAACCTCAAGCTCCATGGGCAAGTTTTCATTACCAGTTGGATTGTCATTGGGATGATCCTCACTGCTTCGGTGTTGGCCACTCGTAACATTCAACGAGTACCCGCAGGCATCCAAAACGTAATGGAATATGCTCTGGAATTTGTTCGAGACATCGCCAAAAACCAGCTTGGAGAAAAGGAATATCGCCCTTGGCTTCCGTTCATTGGCACCCTGTTCCTGTTTATTTTTGTCTCCAATTGGTCTGGCGCGCTGATTCCCTGGCGGTTGATTCACCTCCCGGAAGGTGAGCTTGCAGCCCCAACCAGCGATATTAATACGACGGTGGCGCTGGCACTCCTGACTTCTCTGGCCTATTTCTATGCTGGATTCAGGAAAAAAGGACTGGGGTACTTCAAAAAATACATTGAACCCACCCCGATTCTGCTGCCGATCGCCATCTAAGAAGATTTCACCAAGCCCCTCTCCCTAAGCTTCCGTCTATTCGGAAACATCTTGGCGGACGAGTTGGTTGTCGCGGTGCTGGTTTTACTGGTGCCGCTGTTCGTACCCATCCCCGTAATGCTGTTGGGCTTGTTCACTAGTGCGATTCAGGCATTGGTGTTTTCAACCCTGGCTGGAGCCTACATTCATGAGGCGCTAGAGGGGCATGGTGGTGAAGAGCATGAGGAACACGCCTAGCGTGCCTCATTTGATTCCACTCTGGATTCATTCCGGGTGATAGATAGCGACGAAAGCAGGTGCAATCTCTCATTTGAGCTACAAAATTCCTCAAAATGATGGAATTTTGGTTTTCTGCTGAAATTTTGTCCTGATATTCAGGCTATCCATTCTCCCAAAACTGCAAATCATTGCACGCTGTCGTTTATTTCAATTACGAAAGGA
This sequence comes from Oculatellaceae cyanobacterium Prado106, assembly GCA_025454315.1. Taxonomy (GTDB): domain Bacteria; phylum Cyanobacteriota; class Cyanobacteriia; order Elainellales; family Elainellaceae; genus Prado106. Next base: position 12,823 of record JALOOP010000150.1, on the reverse strand, counting down.
AAAACATCATGGATCCATTAGTTGCTGCTGCTTCCGTATTGGCTGCTGCTCTGGCAATTGGCTTGGCTGCGATCGGTCCTGGTATCGGTCAAGGGAATGCATCCGGTCAAGCGGTTGAAGGGATTGCCCGTCAGCCCGAAGCAGAAGGCAAAATTCGCGGTACCCTGCTGCTCACCCTGGCGTTCATGGAATCCCTGACCATCTATGGTCTGGTTATCGCCCTGGTGTTGCTGTTTGCCAACCCCTTTGCCTAAATCGCTCCATTCCTAACCCCATAGTGTTGAAGCTTTTGTCGAGGATTTCTGTCAATTTTTCAACAAAATTCCGACAAAACCCTGACAAAAGCTCAATTCTGGGAGTCATTTGTGACTAGATGCTCGTCATGGGTGATCGGGATAGAACCCTTCTCAAGGCTGAATCCCTGATAGCTGAATCCCTGATAGCTGAATCCCTGGTAGCAAATGACGAATCACCTACGATCAATGCCAAAGGAAGCGACCCATGTTTGATTTTGATGCAACCTTGCCCCTCATGGCGGTGCAATTCTTGTTGCTGATGGTGGTTTTGAATTCCGTTTTCTACAAGCCTTTGATGAAGGCACTGGACGATCGCGACAATTACATTCGCAGCACTCAAGGCGATGCCAAAGAGCGTCTCGCCAAGACCGAAATGCTGACGAAGCAGTATGAGCAAGAACTGGCCGACGCTCGTCGCCAATCGCAAGCCATTATTGCGAGTGCTCAAGCCGACGCCCAAAAGATTGCGGCTCAACAAATCGCCGAAGCTCAACAAGAAGCCCAAGCTCAACGGGAACAGGTTCAACGCGAACTCGATAACCAAAAGGCCGAAGCGATGCGATCGCTAGAACAGCAGGTCGAATCCCTCAGCCGCCAAATTTTGGACAAGGTTTTGGCTTAGCGCTGAACGGAGCGCTTAGCTGAACAGAGGACTTAGAAGAGAACTAAGCCATTGAGGATTTTTAGATTTTGGATTGCAGACTGTCAGGTGTTCCGGGTGGAAGAGTTGGCCAGTTTAGCAATTTGGAATTTGGACTGAACGGGTGGAGAGTGTTCTCCTAGAACTGAGATGTGAGTAGGTTTTGATTAACCAACTCTGAGGGTAACAACGAGTTTGAGTGGAGTTTGAATTCAGGTTTGTCGCTGGCTGATTCAGCATTCAATGGGATTACTCGATTTGATCATTGAATCTTTGATCATTGAATCTGAGAGATGGCACCAGAATAGAACTGAATTTTGAGACATTCATTCGGATTACAAAGATTTCGGTGATGAAGGCTTGACTCTGTTCCTCTGCTCAGCGTCTGGCCATCCCTCCAAAATCTAAGATCCAAAATTGAATTTAGGGCAATTTTTATAGATGGAACCGATGGGGATGTTTATATTACTGACGGCAGAAGCTGCTGAACATGGCTTTGGGCTAAATTTCAACATCTTGGAAACCAACCTGATCAACCTGGCCGTGGTGATTAGTGTGGTGGTTTACTTTGGACGCAAGCTCCTTGGGGCGGCATTGGGCGATCGCCAAACGCAAATCGCTACTGCCATCCGGGAAGTCGAGCAGAAAAAGCAAGAAGCGGCAGCCGCCCTAGCGGATCAGCAGCAAAAACTGGCGCAAGCCCAAACCGAAGCGGCACGCATTCGGGCTGCGGCTGAAGAGAGCGCCAAGGCAGCCCGCGAGGCCATCATGGCACAAGCGGCACAGGATCTAGAACGGCTGCGTGCCTCCGCTGCACAAGACCTGAACACCCAGCAAGAGCGCATCATGACCGAACTGCGTCAACAGATTGCTGCTTTGGCGATGCAACAGGTCGAAGCGCAACTCAGATCAGGCGTGAGTGATGAGACTCAAGCACGTTTGATTGACCGCAGCATTGCCCAAATCGGAGTTTAACCCATGAAATCCAAACTCGTTGCGGCTGAGATTGCCGAACCCTATGCCCAGGCGCTGATGAGCGTCGCCCAAAAAAACGACCTCGTCGATCGATTCAGCGAGGATGTCAATTCCTTACTGAACCTGCTCAAAGAATCGCCCGAATTCTTGACCTTCCTGGAAAACCCCCTGGTCAGCGATGACACCAAAAAGGGTGTGCTGAATCAGGTTCTAGGAGAAGGCGCTCATCCTTTTCTGGCGAACTTTCTGCGGGTACTGGTCGATCGCCGACGCATCTTCTTCATCGAGGATGTTTGTCAGCAATTTCAGACTTTAGTGCGCCAACTGCGGAAGAGCGTCTTGGCCGAAGTCACTTCAGCGGTCAACCTCTCCCAGGATCAGCAAGAGGGCATTCGACAAAAAGTCCTGGCCATGACCGGATCTGCTCAAGTGGAACTAGACCTGCGAGTAGATCCTGCCTTAATGGGCGGTGTCATCATCAAAGTCGGTTCCCAGGTCGTCGATGCCAGTCTGCGCGGTCAACTGCGCCGGATTGGGATGCGTCTCAGTGCAGGCTAAGGCTGCGTTCCTGTTGGTAGGACTTTTTGTAAGACCTGCTTCGCATCTTATTTTTCCATTCTCCCCATTTCCATCAACCTCATTCGAGCAATAGAGAGTGACTTATGGCAATTAGTATCAGACCCGATGAAATCAGCAGCATTATTCAGCAGCAGATTGAACAATACGATCAAGGCGTTAAGGTTTCCAATGTCGGCACCGTCCTCCAGGTGGGTGACGGGATTGCCCGGATTTACGGCCTGGAATCTGCCATGTCCGGCGAACTGCTGGACTTTGAAGATGGCACCGTGGGCATTGCGTTGAACTTAGAAGAAGACAACGTGGGTGCGGTTTTGATGGGCAACGGCTTAGGCGTTCAAGAAGGTAGCTCCGTTACCTCCTCAGGTCGCATTGCCTCCATTCCCGTTGGCGATGCCATGATTGGTCGCGTGGTCGATGCCTTGGCGCGTCCCATTGACGGCAAGGGCGATATCCCCAGCACCGAATCACGTCTGATCGAATCCCCCGCTCCCGGCATCATCGAACGGAAATCCGTGTATGAGCCGATGCAAACTGGGATCACTGCGATCGACGCTATGATTCCCATCGGTCGGGGACAGCGCGAGTTGATCATTGGTGACCGTCAAACCGGAAAAACCACGATCGCCGTTGATACCATCCTCAACCAGAAAGACAGCGGTGTGGTCTGTGTGTATGTGGCGATCGGCCAAAAGACCTCCACCGTGGCTCAAGTCGTGGAAGTCCTGCGGGAACGCGGTGCCCTCGACTACACCATCGTGGTGGCTGCCAACGCCAATGACCCTGCTGCTCTGCAATACCTGGCTCCCTACACGGGCGCTACCCTAGCTGAATACTTCATGTACAAAGGTCGCGCGACCCTCGTGGTCTACGATGACCTGTCCAAGCAAGCCCAGGCATACCGTCAAATGTCCCTGCTGCTGCGTCGCCCACCCGGTCGGGAAGCTTACCCCGGCGATGTGTTCTATCTCCACTCCCGTTTGCTGGAACGTGCCGCTAAGCTCAGCCCTGAACTGGGCGAAGGCAGCATGACCGCGCTGCCTATCGTTGAAACCCAAGCAGGTGACGTGTCGGCCTACATTCCCACCAACGTGATTTCCATCACCGATGGTCAAATCTTCCTCTCCTCCAACCTGTTCAACTCCGGCCAACGTCCGGCGGTGAACCCTGGTATTTCCGTGTCCCGCGTGGGTTCTGCGGCGCAAATCAAGGCCATGAAACAGGTCGCCGGCAAGGTGAAGCTAGAACTGGCTCAGTTTGACGAACTGCAAGCGTTTGCTCAGTTTGCCTCTGACCTGGACAAAGCTACCCAGAACCAACTGGCACGGGGTCAGCGTCTGCGGGAAATCCTCAAGCAGCCCCAATACTCGCCGCTTTCGGTGGCTGAGCAAGTCGCCATCATCTACGCCGGCATCAACGGCTACCTGGATGACCTGCCCACCGAGAAGGTGACGGGCTACACCAGAGCGCTGCGCGATTACCTCAAGACCAGCCAACCCAAGTACGGTGAACTGATTGGCAGCGAGAAGAAGCTGGGCGACGAGGCCGAAACCATTCTCAAGAGTGCGATCGCCGAAGCCAAGAAAACCTTCCTCGCCGCTGCGTAGCCATCCGGAGTGAGTAGAGCCTGGGTTCAACAATTCATCCCCAGGCTCCTCCCCCACTCCCCACTCCCTACTCCCCAATCCCCTCTTCTCCGTCATGGCAAATCTTAAAGCAATTCGCGATCGCATCCAGTCGGTCAAGAATACGAAAAAAATTACAGAAGCAATGCGTCTGGTGGCGGCGGCTAAGGTTCGCCGTGCCCAGGAGCAAGTCACAGCCACCCGTCCTTTTGCCGATCGCCTCGCTCAGGTGCTCTATGGTCTGCAAACCCGGCTGCGGTTTGAAGATGCCAACTTGCCCCTGCTGCGGAAGCGTGAGGTGAAAACCGGGCGGCTACAACAGTAACGTCATCAAACGGGCTGAAATTCGCTCCAAAGAACTCAAAGCAGAAGGCATCGACTACAAATTTGTCCTGGTGGGGCGCAAAGCCACCCAGTACTTCCAACGCCGAGAACAGCCTATCAGCGCTACGTTCACCAATCTGGAGCAGGTGCCGACTGCGGCTGAAGCCTCCAAGATTGCCGATGAACTGCTGTCGCTGTTTCTCTCAGAGTCGGTCGATCGGGTGGAGTTGATCTACACCAAGTTCGTCTCTCTGGTTAGCTCTCGTCCCGTCATCCAAACGCTGCTGCCCCTTGATCCGCAAGGGTTGGAACCGAACGATGACGAGATTTTCCGGCTGACCACTCGTGGCGGTGACTTTGTGGTGGAACGGGAAAAAGTCGCGGCTGGGGCATCGGCTCCGCTGCCCTCCGACATGCTCTTTGAGCAAGACCCGGTGCAAATCCTAGACGCACTCCTGCCGCTGTACCTGAACAACCAGTTGCTGCGGGCGCTGCAAGAGTCTTCTGCTAGTGAGTTGGCGGCTCGGATGACGGCTATGAACAACGCTAGCGACAACGCTAAGGAACTGATTAATACTCTGACCTTGACCTACAACAAGGCACGGCAGGCGGCTATTACCCAGGAAATTCTGGAAGTGGTTGGTGGTGCTGAGGCGTTGGGTTAAGCAACAGTTCAAAGAATAAAAAAGGGAGGGGAAGGGATGAGCCTTTTCTCTCCCTTTTTTTATTGGGGTGCCTTTGTATTTTGACGGAATTTAACCGCAGAGACGCAGAGGCGCAGAGAGAGGAGCAGAGGGTTTGATGATTCTAGAGGGATTGCAGATAGAGGTTGAGTTGATCCAGGCACTCGGGTAGGTTTTTGCGCCCTAGGCCAATTCGGAAGTTTTTGTGGCCGTAGTCGTAGTAGTTTCCTGGGAGTAGGAGAACGCTTTGTTGATTGACGAGATCGATACAAAAATCCTCTACGTCGATCGCCGATTTGAGGCTAGGGAAGGCTGTTGAACCGCCTTTTGGGGTTGTCCAGTGGAAAAAATCGGCTTGGGTGGCGAAGAAGCGATCGCACACTTCCTATTCCAAAAAAAGAACCCCTCAGATGCTTGGCAAGCAAGACGCTGAAGGGATCGATTTTCTGGTGAGGACTGTCTTTGGAGGAAAGGTGTATTAAATCTTGGAATGAATGCAAATCTTTTTTGTCACGGAAAGCTAATTCTTATTTCAGCAGGTTAAAACAAACAGGCCAAACAAAATCGAACCAGTCAAACAGTCAACCCTAGCTAGGGCGAGAACTTGAGTGCAAGTTCAGTTACGCAAATCTAGTCATGCATATCTAGTCATGCAAGTCTAGGAATTCAAGTCTAGGAACCTAGTCTAATGCTCCAACGATGGCCAATGGTTCGACTTTTTCGGCTTCGCTGGCTTCGCCTTCGAGCTGTAGGTCGGCTTCTAGCTCATCGATAATGCGGAGGGTTTCACAGGCGATCGTGTCGGCAAGGATGGCGCTCATCATGCCGGAATGGACTTCGAGTTGGGCACCGGACATGGCCTCGAAGACTAAACGTTGGCCGGGGAAGGCGACCCGCTCAAAGTACCAGTTGGGGATATTGGTGATCCGTACAACTTGGACTTTGCTGGTAGCATTGACGTAGCAGCATAGGAGTTTTTCCTGAGTATTATCTGGCAGGGGATCAAAAATTTGAGCCATCATAAAGCTCCTGATAAGGAATTGGGATCATAATCATAACCCTAACATTCCCTGATCCCCGTAGCTGTAAACGCGACTACCAATGCGCTCCCTTGCCCGAAATTTAGGCAAGAGAGCAACCCAAAAATATGGTTTTACGAATTGTTAAAAATATACATCCATCTTTCGATGGAGGATAGAGGTTACATTGAAAAAAGTCAGGTCTTTCTTGATGCAGGCAATTGAGTGGATTAGGGGGTTGAGTCCGTGCAGGGCTGAAAAGACGGTGGTATCGTGAAGATATATGAATCGAATGTTCAAAACGCTTCACAACATGAACCCAAACTGCGATCGCATCCTCTTTGTCCGCCTTCCCTGCAACCCCATTTTCCCGATTGGGGTGGTCTATCTGGCTGACCATATTCACAAGCTTTTTCCCAACCTTGAACAGCGCATTCTAGATCTGGGAACCGTTCCCCCGCTGGATTTTGTGGCGGCGATGGAGCGCTGCATTGATGAATTTCAGCCGACGCTGTTGGTTTATTCCTGGCGCGATATCCAGATTTATGCGCCCGTGGGAGGACGGGGAGGCAATCCTTTGCAGAATGCCTTTGAGATTTACTACGCCCAAAATCCTTTGGTGAAGCTGAGAGGGGCGATCGGGGGTCTGCGAATGATCTCGTCCTACTACACGGAACTGCGGCGCAATCTCAGTTTGATCAAGCGCGGCTTCCAACGGGCACAGCGCTATCAGCCCCAGGCGCGTCTGGTCGTGGGGGGTGGTGCGGTCAGCGTGTTTTATGAACAGGTGGGCAAGATGCTGCCCCAAGGGACGATTATTTCAGTAGGAGAAGGCGAAACCTTGCTGGAGAAGCTGATCCAGGGGCAAGATTTTTCGGGAGAGCGCTGCTATATCGTAGGGGAAAGTACACCGCGCGATCGCCTCATTCACGAACAGCCCACGCCCGTCGAAAAGTCGGCCTGCAACTACGACTATATCAGCCAAATCTGGTCAGACTTTGACTATTACCTGCAAGAGCAAGACTTTTATGTAGGGGTACAAACCAAGCGGGGTTGTCCCCATAACTGCTGCTACTGTGTCTACACGGTGGTGGAAGGCAAGCAGGTGCGGATTAATCCCGCTGATGAAGTGGTGCGGGAAATGCAGCAGCTTTACGATCGCGGTGTCCGCAACTTCTGGTTCACCGATGCCCAGTTTATTCCCGCGCGACGCTTCATGGAGGATGCGGTGGAACTGCTGCAAAAGATCCTGGATGCAGGCATGAGCGATATTCACTGGGCGGCCTATATTCGAGCCGACAATCTCACCCCGGAACTCTGTGACCTGATGGTGAAGACGGGGATGAACTACTTTGAGATTGGCATCACCAGCGGTTCTCAGGAACTCATCCGGAAAATGCGAATGGGCTACAATCTGCGGACGGTACTGCAAAACTGTCGTGATTTGAAGGCGGCTGGATTCAATTCCCTGGTGTCGGTCAACTATTCGTTTAATGTGATTGACGAACGCCCCGAGACGATTCGCCAGACGATCGCCTATCACCGCGAACTGGAGCGCATCTTTGGAGCCGACAAGGTCGAACCCGCGATTTTCTTCATTGGCCTCCAGCCGCACACGCACCTGGAAGAGTACGCCTTCAAAAACAATCTGCTCAAACCGGGCTACAACCCCATGAGCGTGATGCCTTGGGTAGCGCGGAAGGTACTGTGGAATCCGGAACCGCTGGGTTCTTTCTTTGGGGAGGTGTGTCTGCAAGCCTGGAAGCAGAACCCCAATGATTTTGGGCGGGAAGTGATGAATATCCTGGAACAAAGACTTGGCGTTGCACCACTCGAAGAAGCCTTGACCGCCCCAGTGGATTTGAAGAAAGAACTGGTTGTCGCTTAATTACCTTTAAAGGCAATCCTGCTGTAGGGCTGAGGGGGCTGTACCTGTATTTCCAGGAGGTACAAGTTGTGAGGTATGGCATTGGGACTGTGCTCCGATGCCGTACCTTACAACCTGAAAAGGGCTGTACGAACTTGGGTAATGTAAGGAACCCCATATCGATTTCTACAGCAATTTAGGGTGAGGTGTTAAATTGAGTATTATTCTTTGCACTCAACATAAAGGAGGTGTTGGAAAAACCACGTTAGCGGTTCACTTTGCAGGGATTCTCATTAGCCAACTAAACCGCATTCTCTTGATTGACTGTGATACTCAGAGCAATGCTTGGCTTTTCTACTTTGGAGATAAACCACAGGCACCTCTAGAAATTAGAGAATACAGTAACAGATTATCAATTGTCTGGAATCCACAACGAGAGCCGATTAGAAGGCTCGCCGACATTGAGTCTTATGATCATGTCATTTTTGATATGAGTACACCCTTGCCTGACACAGTGCAGGTGATTGCTGCTAATCATCCTGACAAAATATTTATACCAGTCAGTCCAAACCCTTGGGCGGTAGAGGCATTATCAGATAATTTACCCGTGATAGCCGCTCTTGAGGAGCAGTCACTCGTTCAACCTGAAATTACAATTGTTCCATTAGGCTCTTCTAAGAAAGAGATTGATGACAAAATCAAAATCATCAATGAAGTACCCAAGAGGTACAAAGTTGCAAGAAGGATGAGGTATCTAGCTAAAGAGACCGATCAAGCCTTGAGAGAAGGTGACTTCATTTGGAATTATCAGAAGCTTGAAGATGTAAGAGACTACTTTGTATCACTCCTTAAATTGTAAAGTTAGGCATTAGGAGGCCGCGATGAAGGTAAAAACGCATCAAGAGAGTCAGCCCAAGCCATCGAAAGAATCCACAGCGTTAGATTACCTAATTTCTATTGGGCTGCAAAATTCTGACAACAACTTAGAAAAAACTTCAATATTTGTCTATCTGTCTGAAGCTCAGGAAAAGAAAGTCGAGGAATACTGTAGCGTTTTTGGTGTATCAGTCAGAACGATGCTCAATTCTTGTATTCAATACGTCATCTTTTTCTCTCAAGCGCAAGGGGTTAGTGTTGAGGATTTGTCCTACTATCCTAAACGGTTAGGTTCTAGAGCTTATGAGCTTTCGCTTAATATTGACACCTTGAAGAAAATGAAGAGTGCAGGATTGACCGAACTAGATGAAGCCTCAAAATATGCTGTAGCAGGTATTAAGGTTTTGTATGAGAGAACTCTAAACAGCGCAAAGAGGAAATAGAGTGTTTAATGACCGTATAACTTTTTCCTGGTTCAAGGAATTCTTCAAACTGATAATGACACTAAGCGAAAACTGGGTCAGAAATTTGCTGCATACCTTAACCTAATCCCTGGGCCTGACGGCCCCGACGATGGAGTCGATGGTTTTGGATATGTTGGAGGGAAAAAAATCCATTTTCAATCCAAGCTGCGGGCAGAATCTTTAGACATTAACGAAGCAAGAATGTACTACTCTGATATCAAGTATAATCAAGCAGATATTAGTATTATGTTGGCTGGTAAGGGTTATAAAGAAACTTTTTTAAGAAGACTTTTTGGGCATCCAGACATTAGTACAGTTGCCGTTCATTTACTGACGCTTCAAGATTTGTTTGAGAAAAACGAAAAATTTCGCAACGCAATTGAAGTCCTACCATCCCTTCAGGGGTTGGACGAGATCGTAAGGATAGAAGGATAAGAATATTCCTTGTCAGGATGTTCAGAGATTTGCCCCATGACTTCCTCCATTCCGCCTGAGCAAATGCAGTTGTATATCCAGACCGCGCAGCAGCGAGAGCGCGATCGGATTGAACAGCGATCGCAGCGTTATCGTCAAGGCTTACAGGTGGCCGAGGCAGCCGCACAGATCCTCAAACAAACCTTTGGCGTACAGCGGGTTGTCCTGTTTGGTTCCTGGCTCAACGAATCTAAAATTCATGCCCATTCTGACCTGGACTTAGCGGTTTGGGGATTAGACGAGGCGCTTTACTTTAAGGCGATCGCTCAACTTGAGGATATCAATCCAGATTTCTCGATTGACCTGGTACGGGTGGAGCAAGCCTATCCGCATATTCAGCAAGCGATCGAACAGGGAGTAGAACTGTGAGTCAATATACCTTGCTCATTGCTCGGCTGATGCAAGAATTGACCAATCTCGATCGCACCGTTAATCGCGCTATATCCCAACTGCAAAAAGCCCGTGATACCCAGGACGAAGACTTTTATGATGCGGTTGCGCTCAATCTCCAGAAGTTTTATATGGGAGTAGAGCGTTTATCGGTAGAGATCGCCAGAGAGATTGACCAGTATGTGCCAAGCGGCTCCAATTGGCATAAGCAAATTCTTCAGCAAATGTCTCTCGCTCACGATCCGATTCGTCCGGCTGTTTTGTCCATGCAGACCTATGAAATGTTGGATGTTGATTACCGGGGCTTTCGTCACATCGCAACCCATCTCTATGCCTTTGAGTTAAAAGCCGATCGCATTGAAGCGTTGGTTGAACATCTACCCAGATGCCACGAAAGTCTGAAGCAGGATATTTTGACCTTTTGCCAGTATCTAGGAACTTTAGCTCAGCAAACTTCTGACTCTCCTTGAGTCGCTTTGTTCTTCACTCCCCCTCCTTGCCATGATTGACCTAAGAAGTGATACCGTGACCCAGCCTACCCCAGAGATGCGATCGGCGATCGCCAATGCCACGGTCGGCGATGATGTCATGGGCGAAGATCCCACGGTGAATGCCCTGGAAGAATATGTGGCCGAACTGCTGGGCAAAGAAGCGGCGGTTTATATGCCCTCGGGAACGATGACCAATCAGATTGCTTTGAGAATCCATACAGAACCGGGCGATGAGGTGATTCTGGAATCGGAGGCGCATATTTACTACTACGAGGGCGGTGCGCCTGCGGCGTTGTCGGGGGTGATGTGTCGGTTGGTGAAGGGCGATCGCGGCATTTTCACTGCTAAAGATCTGTCGGCAGTAACTCGTCCTACGGATGTTCACTTTCCCCGCACTCGCCTGGTTTGTGTTGAGAACACCCATAACCGGGGTGGGGGCAAAATTTTTCCGCTGGAGGAGATTGGGGCGATCGCACATTTCTGCCAATCCCAAGGCTTAAAGCTGCATATGGATGGCGCAAGGCTGTGGAACGCTTGCATTGCCACTGGAATTTCACCCGCTGCCTATGCAAAACCCTTTGATACCGTCAGCGTTTGCTTTTCTAAGGGGCTGGGCGCTCCCGTGGGTTCTGCCCTGGCGGGTTCGGTCGAACAAATGCAGCGCGCTCGACGGTTTCGCAAAATGCTGGGCGGTGGGATGCGGCAGGCGGGGATGATGGCGGCAGGGGCACTGTATGCGCTGAAGCATCATCAGGAACGACTCCAGGAAGACCATGATCAGGCCAAAATCTTGGCTCAGGGGTTGTCTGAGATTCCCGGTATTGTCGTTAATCCAGCGGATGTCCAGACCAATATTGTGGTGTTTCAGACGCCCGATCGCGCGGCTCCTGAACTAGAAGCGCGGCTCCTGGAAGAAGCTGGAGTCGCGGTTTTTGCCGTGGGTGCCCATTCCCTGAGAGCCGTCACGAGCCTGATGGTTAGCCCCGAACAGATCCAGCAGGCTGTTTCCAAAATTGCTGCGGTTCTTTCTTAAAAATTTTGCTCCTGTTCCCAACCTGGCTAACTGACAAAAACCCTGGAACTCCTGCAAATTCGGAGGGTGGGTGGAGCAACGCGCAACTCAACAATCTACAGGAAAAGATGTGTCAGGGAGTCAGCATTTCAGCTTACAAGGGCGTGCATTCCACGCCCTTTTTCATGCCAATGATTTTCATGCCAATGCATTATTAATCGATAGCCTCACAAGAATTTTTGGGGTTGTAGATCGGGGCGATGAGTTGTGTGGCTGCTGCATCGCCACACAACTCATCGCTGAATCGTGATACAATTCTTTTTGATTTGATTCATTTCAGTTCCAATTACCTCTCCAGTAAAGCTTTCGTTGATTCTATAGATAGGTTTTCATCGATGAACTAAGGCTGTCTAAAAGGAAAATGGCGTTGAGGCTGTTTTTCTATAGTTATGGTTTACTCTCGTTTGAGTTCTCTGTTGTTTAGAATGAGGCGATATAGATGCAGTTACAACCCTTGGCTGGCTGTTCATCTCGGGTGTTGCTGCGATTGTTTTGGATCAATCGTGGTGTTGATGCAAAGTATGCGTTCCGGTTCTTGTACGCGCTGATTTTGAGTGCTTCAGGTGGGGCGGTGCGATCGCTCGAACGCAAGATCTACCAGCAGAAAGTCGCCTCCTGCTCGATCCAAACCCCACCCATTTTTATCCTGGGGCACTGGCGTAGTGGCACTACCCTGCTGCACAATCTGCTGGCTCAAGATCCACAGTTTGGCTATCTTTCCAGCTACAACGCCTGGTTACCTGAGCAATCGATCGAAACCTGGCCCGTGTCGCGCTGGGCGGTTCAGCAACTGATGCCCAGTGAACGCCCGATGGACAAAATTGCCCTTTCTCTGGACAGTCCCCAGGAGGAGGAATATGCCATGGGGAATTTTTGTCCCTATAGCTTCTACCATGGCTGGGCGTTTCCCCAGAAGCTACGGGACTATTTTGAGCGCTATGTGCTGTTTACGAGTGGCCAATTCAAATCTGAAGTGCATCAGTGCCTGATTTGTTAGCATAGAATACCTCAAAAGGAGTTCTGTAATCAAGCGATTTTCTCGGTCTGTGAT
>JALOOP010000149.1 GCA_025454315.1 Oculatellaceae cyanobacterium Prado106 | reverse complement strand
AGGAAGAGCAATTCTCGCAGATGGTGGGCATTACAAAGACCATGCAGCAGTTCACCATAGCCTGCATAACTGGCGTAACCATCATGAACGGCAGTGCCGTGAAACTCAGGCAGGATTCCCATCTCATCCATCGCCACCCGACCCCGACGGGGATGCACGAAATAGTAGGTCAAGCCATCGCTACAGGCCACATGCAACCACCAAAGTTTGCCATTGACGCGAAACCCGGTTTCATCAAAGTGTGCCACTTCAGCCGATTGCAGTGCCTGCTTGATTTCGACTTCGACCTCCGCTAATGCCTGATAACAGCGGTTGCGGACGTTGTAGAGTGTGCCTTCGGATAGGTCAACGCCAAACACCTCCGATAACATTTGGCAGATACGCTCACTCGGCAACAATTGCATCTCCAGCAGGTACACCATCCAACTCTGGATCTCGACGCCATACTGCAGCGAGTGTGCTGCCTCTGCTGGAAAGTGTCCGACATTGCGTAGTCCACAGTTCGGACAATGTTTGACTTCTGCTTGATGTTCACTCACCTCCAGTTGGATGGGCGGCAGATCATGAACTTGACGCACCTCCCAGTCCTCAACCGGGTGTTCTGCCAGCGACAAACCGCAACCTTGACACACTTCGACCGGATGCTGTTCGACATAATCCGGCTCTGCGCTCCATTCCAACGTGCTGCCCGGATGCCCCGCTTGTCCGCCACTCTTGCGGTTGCTTTTGGGGCGTAAACTTTTCGTCTTTTTCTGAAATCCATCGCCAGAGGGCGGTTTGCTGCTATTGTGACTGGTCTTGCTCAATTGATTCTCTAAGCCTTCTATCCGCGCTTCTAGGGCTTCTAGGGCGCTGATTCGAGCGACTAAGGTTTCCACCAGTTCAATCACAGCCTCTTCTCCCAGTGCATAGACCGCACGGATTTCGTCTCGGCTGATAGATAAACGGGAGGAGGGTTTCACACTCACAGTGCAACGGATTGAATGGACTCTTGAATCTCAACCTACACAATATCGAGGGGATTGCTTAAAATCAGCTTATTTTCTTAAGGCTGAGTAGTTACGATTTCTCTGCCTTATAGGAGCTATCTATGTTGCCGCAAGACCTGAAAGCGCAAGTCTTAAAGTTAACACCTAGCGATCGCCTTACGCTGATCTCAGTGATTATCAAGTCCCTTCAAGAAAGTCCAGTTTCTAAATTTGAACGCTCTGCCGCGATTCAGCGGATGCGAGGTTTGCTAAAAACCGATCAACCTGCACCAACTGATGAAGAAGTGGCTGCAATGCTAGAAGAGCGGCGAATGGAGAAGTACCTTTAGTGAGAGTTTTGATTGATACAAATATTGCCCTAGATTTTCTGTTACAGCGAGAGCCATTTTTCCAAGATGCGAATCGCTTGTTTCAAGCTATCAATGATGAAGATATCGTTGGCTATGTTACAGCAACAACAGTGACGGATATTTTCTACATTGCTCGAAGACATGCTCAAAGTATTGAGCTAGCGCGGCAAGCTGTCTCAGAAATATTGACTACGATGAGCATTTGCCTGGTGGATCAAGCAGTTCTAGAATTGGCCTTTAACTCTGGATTGGATGATTTTGAAGATGCCGTTCAGATTTTTAGTGCGTCTGCTCAAGGGTTGGAAGCAATTGTAACTCGTGATGCTCAAGGGTTTCTAAGTTCGCCTATCCCTGATTGTCCGTTCAGGAGTTGTTGCAGTAGTTCAGACAACAAAAGCAAATGATGGTTGTTAATCCACAAAAAAGCCCCCGCTCATCGCGGAGGCTTTTTTTAGAGACTCATTGCGCCGGATTAACCGTAACGGCTAGCCGTCGAGGCAATGAGGAAGGCTGCGTAAGTTAGGACATAGCCAACGGTGAAGTGAGCTAGACCGACCAAACGAGCTTGAACGATGGACAGCGCAACGGGCTTGTCTTTCCAACGAACCAGGTTCGCCAGAGGCGTACGCTCATGGGCCCACACGATCGTTTCGATCAGTTCTTGCCAGTAGCCTCTCCAGGAGATCAGGAACATGAATCCGGTAGCCCAGACCAGGTGTCCAAAGAGGAACATCCAAGACCAGACGGCCAGGTTATTCATGCCGTAGGGGTTGTAACCGTTGATCAACTGAGAAGAGTTCAACCAGAGGTAGTCGCGGAGCCAGCCCATGATCGTCGGGGACGATTCGTTGAACTGAGCTACGTTGCCACTCCAGACCGACAGATGCTTCCAGTGCCAGTAGAAGGTGACCCAACCAATGGTGTTCAGCATCCAGAACATCGCGAGGTAGAAGGAGTCCCAAGCAGAGATGTCGCAAGTACCGCCACGACCGGGGCCGTCACAAGGGAAGGCATAGCCGAAGTCTTTCTTGTCGGGCATCAGTTTGGAACCACGCGCATCCAACGCACCTTTGACCAGAATCAGGGTGGTGGTGTGCAGGCCAAGGGCGATCGCATGGTGAACCAGGAAGTCGCCAGGGCCAATGGTCAGGAACAGAGAGTTGGCACCGCTGTTGATAGCATCCAACCAGCCGGGGAGGTAAACTGCGCCCGTGGTGGAAGCTGCGCTAGTGGCGCTAGAGAGCAGCACATCAAACTGATACAGCGCCTTACCGGAAGAAGCTTGAACGAACTGTGCGAACACGGGTTCGATCAGGATTTGCTTTTCAGGTGTACCGAACGCTTGCATCACGTCGTTGTGGACGTACAGACCCAAGGTGTGGAAGCCCAAGAACAGGGACACCCAGCTCAGGTGAGAGATGATGGCTTCTTTGTGCTGAAGCACGCGATCCAACACGTTGTTCTTGTTGGCAGCGGGATCATAGTCACGGACAAGGAAGATTGCGCCGTGAGCAAATGCGCCCACCATGATGAAGCCAGCAATGTACTGGTGATGGGTGTAGAGAGCAGCTTGAGTCGTGTAGTCCCGAGCCATGAAGGCATAGGGAGGCAACGAGTACATATGCTGCGCCACCAGAGAGGTGACCACGCCCAGCGAAGCCAGTGCCAGAGCGAGTTGGAAGTGCAGAGAGTTGTTCAAGGTGTCGTACAGACCCTTGTGGCCTTCACCTAAGCCACCTTTGGGAGGTTTGTGAGCAGCCAGGATTTCCTTGATGCTGTGGCCAATTCCAAAGTTGGTGCGGTACATATGTCCCGCGATAATGAAGATGACGGCGATCGCCAAATGGTGATGGGCGATATCGGTCAGCCAGAGGGACTCGGTTTGGGGATGGAAACCGCCCAAGAAGGTCAGAATCGCAGTCCCTGCGCCAGTTGCCGAATTGAAGACATGGTTTGCAGTGTCGGGATCAGCCGCATAGACACCCCAGTTTCCGGTGAAGAAAGGAGCCAACCCAGCGGGGTGGGGTTTCACCGAAAGGAAGTTGTCCCAACCCACATGGATACCGCGCGATTCGGGAATAGCGACGTGAACCAGGTGACCCGTCCAAGCCAAGGAGCTAACGCCGAACAGACCAGCCAGGTGGTGGTTGAGGCGAGATTCAGCATTCTTGAACCAGGAGAGGCTGGGGCGGAACTTGGGCTGGAGGTGCAGCCAGCCAGCGAACAGGAAGATCGCCGACAGGATCATCAGGAAGACAGCGCCCGTGTAGAGTTCACTGTTGGAGCGCATCCCGATGGTGTACCACCAGTGGTAAACCCCGGAGTAAGCAATGTTCACCGGGCCAGAAGCGCCAGCCCGAGTAAAGGCATCCACCGCAGCTTGGCCGAAGTGGGGATCCCAGATTGCGTGAGCAATGGGACGGACATTCAGGGGGTCTTTCACCCACTGTTCAAAGTTACCTTGCCAGGCGACGTGGAACAGGTTGCCGGAAGTCCACAGGAAGATGATTGCCAGGTGGCCAAAGTGAGACGCGAAGATCTTTTGGTAAAGATTTTCTTCGGTCATGCCGTCGTGGCTTTCAAAGTCATGGGCGGTGGCAATCCCGTACCAAATCCGACGTGTGGTCGGATCTTGAGCCAAATCCTGGCTGAATTTAGGGAATTTAGTTGCCATAAGTCCTAATTGAAGTTCTCAATTGGCTAGTGGTGCAATCGATTAGCCCCTAGTGTACCGGACGAAAGACGGTAGACGGAGGACTTTACGTTACCCATTGAAGTCAATTTTCCAAGGAAAAACTGATGAATGGAATAAGCAAAGCTAGAGTCTACCGTCTGAATCCAGCTTCTAGAGAGAGCTAAGGATGACCTATTAGCCGCTTACTGCAATGATCCGAGCCAGGAAGAATGCCCAAGTCGTGACAATTCCTCCCAGGAGGTAGTGAGCCACACCCACTGCACGACCCTGAATGATGCTCAGAGCGCGGGGTTGGATGGCAGGAGCCACCTTCAGCTTGTTATGTGCCCAGACAATCGACTCGATCAGTTCTTGCCAGTAGCCACGACCACTGAACAGGAACATGAGGCTGAACGCCCAGATGAAGTGAGCACCCAGGAACAGCAGGCCATAGGCCGAAAGCGCTGAACCGTAGGAACCAATAACCTGAGACGCTTGTGCCCACAGGAAGTCACGCAGCCAACCGTTGATGGTGATCGCACTTTGGGCGAAGTTGCCGCCCGTGATGTGCGATACCGTTCCATCAGCGTTCACCGTGCCCCAGACATCCGACTGCATCTTCCAACTGAAGTGGAAAATCACAATGGACAGGGAGTTGTACATCCAGAACAGGCCGAGGAAGACGTGATCCCAGCCGGAGACTTGGCAAGTGCCGCCCCGACCCGGACCGTCGCAAGGGAAGCGGAAACCCAGATTCGCTTTGTCTGGAATCAGACGAGAGCTACGGGCATACAGCACACCCTTGAGCAGAATCAGAACCGTAACGTGAATCGTAAAGGCATGGATGTGGTGAACCATGAAGTCTGCCGTGCCTAGGGCAATCGGCATCATGGCCACCTTGCCACCCACCGCAGCGATCCCGCCACCGAAGGCAAGACTGGCTGGCCCCACTGCATTGGGAGCCGTAGCGCCCGGTGCGAGGGTGTGGATGTTTTGAACCCACTGGGCAAACACGGGCTGGAGTTGAATCGCCGTATCCGAGAACATGTCTTGGGGGCGACCCAGAGCGCGCATCGTGTCGTTGTGAATGTACAGACCAAAGCTATGGAAGCCGAGGAAAATACAAACCCAGTTGAGGTGGGAAATGACCGCGTCGCGGTGACGAATCATCCGATCGAGAAGGTTGTTGACATTCTTGGCCGGATCGTAGTCCCGCACCATAAAGATGGCCGCGTGTGCCCCAGCACCGACGATACAGAATCCGCCAATCCACATGTGGTGCGTGAATAGAGAGATCTGAGTCGGGTAGTCGGTGGCCAGGTAGGGGTAGGGTGGCATCGAGTACATGTGCTGAGCCACGATGATGGTGAGAGAACCGAGCAGCGCCAGGTTCACCGCCAATTGAGCGTGCCAGGAGGTGGTCAGAATCTCATAGAGACCCTTGTGACCTTCACCCGTGAAAGGCCCTTTGTGACCTTCCAGGATTTCCTTCATGCTGTGCCCAATGCCCCAGTTGGTGCGATACATGTGGCCAGCAATGATGAACAGAACTGCGATCGCCAAGTGGTGATGCGCCGTATCTGAAAGCCACAGACCGCCCGTTACCGGGTTCAAACCGCCTTTAAAGGTTAAGAAATCAGAGTATTCCGCCCAGTTTAGCGTGAAGAAGGGAGTTAAGCCCTTGGCGAAGCTGGGATAAAGTTCTGCCATTTTGGCAGGGTTAAGGAACTCATGGGGCAGAGGAATGTCTTTCGGAGCAACCCCAGCATCCAGGAGTTTATTAATCGGCAAGGAGACGTGGATTTGGTGACCTGCCCAGGACAGGGAACCCAGACCCAGCAAACCTGCCAGGTGGTGGTTCATCATGGATTCCACATTTTGGAACCACTCCAGCTTGGGAGCGGCCTTGTGATAGTGGAACCAGCCAGCAAACAGCATCAGACCGGCCATCACCAAACCACCGATCGCGGTGACATAGAGTTGATACTCATTGGTGATGCCAGAAGCGCGCCAAAGCTGGAAGAAGCCAGAGGTAATTTGAATCCCCTGGAAACCACCGCCAACATCTGCATTCAAAATTTCTTGGCCAACGATCGGCCAGACCACCTGGGCACTCGGTTTGATGTGCAGGGGATCGGCCAGCCAAGCGGAATAGTTAGAAAACTTCGCGCCATGAAAATACATGCCGCTCAGCCAGACGAACACAACGGCTAAGTGGCCGAAGTGGGCGCTGAAGATCTTTCGGGATATATCTTCGAGGTCACTAGTATGGCTATCAAAATCGTGAGCGTCCGCATGAAGGTTCCAGATCCAAGTGGTAGTCTTGGGGCCTTTTGCTAAGGTGCGATCGAAGTGACCGGGTTGTGCCCACTTCTCAAAGGAAGTAGGTACGGGGTCTTTATCAACCACAACTTTGACCTTCTTTGCGTCCCGCTCCCGTGGGGTAGTTGTCATTCGAGACTCTCCTCTCTCTAGACAAAGGAACGAGTGGATTATCCTCATCCCAAGCTGCGTCCTCCTCGACCCAGGCTGTAGCCCAAGGGCTGTAAACCGAAGTTAAGGAATCAGGCAGCACCTCCTCATAAACCCGTAGCCATGTCGCAAGACAAAGCCACAAGTCTGTGAACTAGGCGTTAAGACCACAAGGGAGCGTCGAACGGGTCTAACCTGCGCCATAGTCTTCTAGAGGGAACCAGACTGGAAATTTTAGGGGTGAACCTAGAACTTTCTATGTCTGGAGACTTGGATGGGTACTGGAGAGCATTATAGAACTCTATGTTGAGTCGTTTGGGGCGGAGTTAACAATAATTCAAAATGTAAAACCCTTCATCTACCTCAGTTCTGGCGATGCTTATCAGCAAACCGTATGCATTTTATTGAAGATTGTTTACGAATTGAAACATTTAATAACGACAATAGAGAAGTTTGTCGGGTCAAGCAGGGTGAATTCTGATTTCAAGACGATAGGATTCTTCATGTTCTTGAACAAATGTCCCTTTTGGGGTAATGGCGTTTTTGGGTGAGGATGCGATCGCCCCTTTTCTAAATTCCTTTGTTCCTTGATCCTAGAAATTCCTTAATGGTTGTCATTAAAGAATTATGGGTTGGGTGAACTGTTGCGTAGCTCAATGGCTTTGGGGTGAGGCGTAAGTTTTGAATGTTGACCGCAGAGACGCGGAGGCGCAGAGGGAAGAGAGGCAGAGAGGGAGTTTTTCGTGGCTCTAAGGAGAATTGGGCTTTTTGGGAGCTTCTGTTTTGCGCTCCCCAAATATTGACTATATATATGAAAAATTATGGGAAAGGTTGGGGCGATCGAGAGATGTGACGCGAGGGCTGTAGGAGGAAGGGGCGATCGCACTCCCTCCCATCGCTAGCGATCTTCGTTCCTGGGCATTGGCTCTAGGCACAATAGGGAGTCAGGGACAGGAGGCTTGTCGGTGGGGACGGCGATCGCAAATTCTATCCCCCCAACTCCCTATCTCCCCATCTCCCCATCCCCTCAAGCCCCCGGCACCTCCCGAACCACCCAACCTTGCTGCATCAACTCATACAGCGCTAACTCCCGTTCTGCAAATCCTCGATTCTCGCCTTGCAGCCGCAGCGGAAAAACCTGGGCAAGATGCTGGGGATCAATATACATCGAGAAAGATACCTGACCGCAGGGTTCGAGAACCGCGATCTGCGTTCCGGCAAACCCACCATTTTGGGTAAACGTAATGTTATAGGTGGGAGACAGTTGTGCAAAGTCCTGCACCTTTAATTCTTCGCCAGTTGTAGGGTCAATCCAGAAGGCTGACAAGTCAGTGGTTTGGGCGGTTTGGGCTTGATGGCTGAGGATGGAAATTTGTAGGTTGGATTGGTGGGAATCGGTCACGGTTTCATCATAGACTACGTTCACTTCGATGTTCTCGCCGCCTTCCCGATGGGCGATCCAATGAGGAGGGTGATTGGGCGATCGCACCCATTCCCGATCGTATCCCTCCCCCTTCCACTCCGTCGTCCACTGATATTGTCCGGGAGCGATGGGATGGGCAAGGAGATCCGTGATGCTAATCTCGCTGACGTAAGGGAATCGGGTACCGTCGAGTGGGTTTTGAGGGGTTGCGTTGGCGATGAGAAAATTTTCGGCTTCGGGTGTAAAGGTCAACTGTTGATCGGGCGGGGCGAGATAGGCGGTGACACCGGGGGAAAGGGGATGGGACTGCCATTCGGGGGGAGGTGCGATCGCCCCCTCTCGGTCTTGAACCAGATTCGAGGCATAGGCGGTGAGGGCAGTGGCAAATATGGCCTGTACTCCGATAGAGGGTTGGATGTGCGTTACGTGGGATAGATGGAGATAAGCGATCGGTTCCAGTAGAAAAAGGAAAGCAGCTAGCATATTCGGAGGCTCTTGCGATCGCTGGCTTGCACCCTGAAGATGACTTTGCAAGCAGCGCTTGGACTCCTTTATTGTTTCTTTAGATTTTGTGCCGTGATTTCCGCAGGTTTACGCCATCTGAAGTGGCACAGGCGTGAGCGAGGGCGAGAATTCGGGAGCTACGACGATAATGCTGGGTTTGAGGGCGATCGGGCTTTGTTGAATTGTCATAGAGACGGTTTTTGGGGGTGGGGAATGTGGGGGGCGATCGCCATTCTGAGTCTTCAAAGCCTATTTAATGCGCCAAAAATTGCAGTTGTGACAATTTCAAAACTGCTTTTACTCAGGTTGTTGGGATACCTTCAAAAAGTCTGAATCGGCTTCGCTTCCAGGTTTTGCGCCCTCTAAATCCCCCAAATCTGGGGGACTTTGAGTTCAGTGAAGTCTCAGAAGTCTCACTGAATCGCTGAATGAAGTCTCCTAGAAGGTTCGGCTCCCCCAAAGTTGGGGGTTGGGGGGCGCGAAATTTATGAGGTGAATAACCGAATACAAGCTTTCAGATTGCTCTAAACTTCCGCTTCGGCGCTTTAAAAGGAGGAGTGAACCGGGAAATTGGATCGATACTCAACTTGCGGGATGATCAATGCTCTAGAAGAACTGCTCTTTTAGCTAGGGGGCGGCACCTCTAGGATGAGCCAGCCTTGCTGCTCTAGGTTGGCGATTTCCTGGAGGCGTTCATCAAAGAAATGGTTGATGCCTTGGAGTTTTAGGGGGAACATGGCTTTGAGTTCTGGGCGGGTGACATGGTACTCGAAGACCAATGTGCCGAGAGGCTCCAGGATTTTGAGTTCGGTGCCTCGGAAGCCGCCGTTTTTGGAAAGGATGACTTCGTAGGTGGGCGGTAGTTGGGCAAAGTCGATGCGATCGATCGATTCCCCGGAGAGTTGATCCATCAGGAAGGCGGATAGATTGGTGACTTGAGCGGTGACGGCTTGATCGTTGATCAGGACGATGCGGAGGTTGGGTTGATTGGGATCGGTGATGGTGGCATCGAAGGAGATGCCGACATGGATATCTGCGCCGCCTTCTCGCTGGGAGATTAACTGGCCATTTTGATCTCGTTCGCGATCGTAGCCTTCGCCTTCCCAGGTGTCCGTCCAGATGTAGCGATCGGGGGCAATTTCGCTGGCCATCAACTGGGCGTAGCTGACTGTGGACACGTAGGGATGTCGAGTCCCGTCAAATCCAGGATCGAGGATGGGTTGGGAGGTGAGTGAAAGTTCATTAACCCAGTCGTGAGTCCAGTTGTAAGTTCCGTCGTTCATATCACTGCTAACCGATGTATCCTGCGCCACGTTGTTGGAGAAAGGGACAAAGCTATTCCCTGAGCTATCCTCTTCGCTGTAAAAGAGGCGGTAATCGGGTCTGGTGACAAGCCGTTGATCGTAGGCGATCGCAGGTATCACCGTTTCTTCTACCGGGGAGGCATAGGCTGTAACGCCGTTGCTGACCTGGATTGCCTTCCAGCCATCGGGGGCATCGACTGCGGGGCGATCGGTTGGTGGACTCATTGCCACCCTGACGGTGCCTTCAGCAAAGGTAAGGAGGCGATCGGCGGCTTTTCTAAGATGGTCAACCTCGGTTTGAGGCTGGATGGATTGAATAAGCTGGGCGACTTGCCCCATGGGGGAGGTTTGGGCAATGGTTTGACCCGGTTCCACCGCAATGGGTAAATCAATAAAAGATTGAATCAAGACTTCAAATAACATTGTTGATGCTCCCTAACTGGATCGCGCCATTGCGAAACAGCGTCAGAGCTTGCTAGGAACGTGTAGAGTGACCAAATCCTTAAACATAAAGATTGCTGGATTGAATTGCCCGAACTAGACGGTCTTAAAACGTGAACTGTCCTAAAACGTGAAATTCAAAGGCGCTTCACTGGCATTGGGTACGACAATCGATCCTGAACAAAACTCTATTGCTGTGAAGCTGAATGGACTGAGATAAAAAGAATTGAGGACGATGGATGAGGGATACGAATTGGATTGAGCAACCTGGCAAAATTACCTGAACAAGAGCCTGACAAACCTATCTACACAGCAGTCAAGCTACACAATAGTCGAGCTACACAACAGACAAGACAACCAAAGCTAACAATGCAGCGGCTGCCCGATTCGAGATCGAGTATGCCAATGGTTGAATTGAACGGTTGTAACTCAGCGAAATCAGGAACGACAAAGCTGAGGGTTGAAACTCCCCGGCTTACTTATTCCTCAGCAAGGTCGCGGTAAGACTCAACTTAGGAAACTAGCAGCATTGACCAGAATCAGAGTTAGACGCACGCTATTGCTTGAGGGCATTGGAGGAATGTGTGATAGTTTTGTCTGCAAAAAGCTGCCTGATGACAAACTTCTGACAAACTTCTTGGTGGACATCACTGAGTCGGCATCACTGAGTTGGTATCGCTCCCTTAGCGCCGCGCGGTTGGCGATCGCTCAATGGGGTAGATAGCGTTAGCGATGGTCGATTGACAGTTGATTAGTCGATTGACAGTTGATTAACAGTCAATTAACAAGGGTTGGTTAGCAATTGTGGTGAGGGACGCTAGACAAGCTGTGCCATAGACGAGCTAGACGAAACAGATTAATCTAAACGCTTGAAGCGAATGAACGAAGATAAGGAACGTTTTCAAGAGAACGAACGAGAGGACGCAAAACGGAGGAAACCAAACATCAGAGGAAGCCAATGCAGGTGTACAGTAAAAGCAACACGGTTTACTCTCACGTACTGAGTTACGTTTAACACTAAAAAGAAACGAACACTGACTTACGGTTATCAGACGGTTATCAGGATGAGGTAAGCTTGGATTCTATCGAAAAAGAACTTTCACTACAACCGAAAGTTGAAGAGAATTGGACTTTATCCAACTTATCCCGCCTAAAAAATAGACAAAGCCGGGTTTATCTGACAAAACCCGCTAAAGCCACCTTTTAAGACCTACCTACTGCTGCCGAGGGTTCAGTGATTGAGGAGAACAGCCTAAAGCCTTCAATGAAGGGCTTTTGGGCGATCGCAAACATAATCAAGTGCAAACTTACAAATGCAAGACCTTACAAATTAAAAGTCTTACAAATCAGAAGTCTTACAAATCAAAAGCCTTACAAATCAAAGACCTTACAAATCAAAATAGGTAGTGCCCTGGAAAACAGGATTTTGAGGATTGAATTCTTCGGGTATTGCAAGCGACTTCAACACGGAAAAGACCTCAGCAAAAACCCTGATATATCCAACCCTTTCAATCGAAAAAAGTACTGTGGTAGATTCTTGGGTTTAGCATTGTTTTTATGTCTCTTTTTGTGTCCCTTAAAGGGTTTGAACCATCCATTCCTATCTCGGAACGATTTCTAAACCTGGACTTAATAAGGACAAAAACAAACGCAAATAAAGTAAAACCTTCACCCTAGAAGATTGAATCTTACACTAAACAAGTCAAAAAAAATACCCCATATTGAAAGTTTTTTGCGTAATAACGCTTAAATAAAGCCAACGAATAAAACTCCTGCCCCTTTTAGCATCAGTATTCTGGGAGGCGATGTAATAATAATGACCCGAAGATGGAAGGTGGATGGGTGGATGGGTGGATGGGTGATTCAAGGGATGACTTCTTCTAAACACAAGAAATCTGCATGGGAGAACTTCTAGCTCCATCATTAAATCCATTAAATCCATTGATTAGTCATGCCCCCCTTACCCATCCACCCCCTATCTCCCCATCTCCCCTTCCCCTTCCCCTTTTCCCTTTTCCCTTTTCCCAACTCCCCACTCCCTTCATTAAGAAACAACCGTCAAGGTGAAATGATAGGCGGCGTGATCCGATATAGTTCCCTATGAGCAGATTATTCGTTGGGCTGCTCAGGTGATGGCGATCGCACACAGGAGTGAGAAACGTGTTGGGGATCAATCGGCAGCAAGCGCGGCAGAAGACGATTCTACTGGATTGGAAAGGGAGCCTAGTCAGGACTCTGGCTTTGCTTGTCCTGGGGGTTTCCCTGGTGAGTTGTGGGGGAGCCAGTGCGAAGGGTTCACTGGGGGCTTCGGGGGCTTCGGGATTCTTTGGGGGCAAGCTGAGCGAGGTGTCGCCTCCGGTTGTGGTGCAGGAGTTGCGGCAAAGGCTGGATGAGTATCAGCCCCAGGTCAAGATTCTTAGCCCTCGCAAGGATGAAGTCCTGTCGGAGACTAAAGCCTCGGTGCGTCTTGAAGTTCAGGATCTGCCCATTTTCCAGGACGAAACTTTGGAACTGGGGCCGCATCTTCATTTGATTCTGGACAACCAACCTTACCAGGCTGTCTATGATACTGCTGAGCCGATCGTCTTTGAGGATTTAGAGCCGGGAACTCACACACTGCGCGTCTTTGCTTCTCGTCCCTGGCATGAGAGCTTCAAGAATGAGGGAGCCTATGCCCAGACGACGTTCCATGTGTTGACCAAAACGGCTCAAAGCCAGCCTAGTCTGTCCCAACCGCTGCTGACCTATAGCCGTCCCAAGGGGAGCTATGGGGCCGAGCCGATTTTGTTGGATTTCTATCTGGCAAATGTGCCGCTGCATTTGGTGGCTCAGGAAGATGTTGAGGATGATATCCCTGATTGGCGCGTTCGCTGCACCATCAACGGGGAGTCTTTTGTGTTCGATCGCTGGCAGCCCATCTATCTCAAGGGCTTCAAACCGGGACGCAACTGGGTGCAGCTTGAACTGATCGACGACCAGGGCAACCCTATTCCCAATGTCTATAACAATACGGTGCGCCTGATTGACTATCAGCCCGGTGGCCAGGACTCCTTGTCTCGTCTGATTCGAGGCGAAATTGCACTGGGTGAGGCACGGGCGATCGTTGATCCCAACTATGATCCCAACGCCATTCCCGAAACTGCCGACGAAGCGGTTCCTGAAACCGTTGAAGAGGCTTCTCCAGCAGTAATCCCAGACGCTGCTGCTGAAACGGAAGATGCGATCGCCCCCACTCCTCCCGAATCCTCTCCCAACATCACCCCAATTCCTCCCGCCTCTGTTACATCTCCCAGCGAGGAGGCAACTCAGACTGCGCTAGAAGAACAAATGAGAGCCGAGAAGGCTGCTGCTGAAAAAGCTGCTGCTGAAAAAGCCACCGCTGAGAAAGCTGCCGCTGAGAAGGCTGCTGCGGAAAAGGCTGCTGCTGAAAAGGCTGCTGCTGAAAAGGCTGCTACCGAGAAAGCCGTTGCGGAAAAGGCCGCTGCTGAGAAAGCCGCTGCGGAAAAAGCTGCCGCTGAGAAAGCCGCCGCTGAGAAGGCTGCTGCGGAAAAGGCTGCTGCCGAGAAGGCCGCTGCTGAGAAAGCCGCTGCGGAAAAAGCTGCCGCTGAGAAAGCCGCCGCTGAGAAAGCCGCTGCGGCAAAAGCTGCTGAGGAAAAAGCCGCCGCTGAGAAGGCTGCTGCTGAAAAGGCTGCTGCTGAGAAAGCTGCTGCTGAGAAAGCTGCTGCGGAAAGGGTTGCTGCGGAAAAAGCCGCTGCCGAGAAAGCTGCTGCGGAAAAGGCTGCTGCTGAGAAGGCTGCTGCTGAGAAGGCTGCTGCGGAAAAGGCTGCTGCTGAAAAAGCACGGGCTGAGCAAGCGATGCAGGAACGAATTCAAGCGGAAAAAGCCAGGGCTGAACAAGCGGCTTTGGAGGAAAAAGCCAGAATTGAAAGAGCCAGGGTTGAAAGACTCCAGGCTGAGCGCGAGCGTGCAGAGCAGCGGAGAGCGGAAGAAGCT